>DATCPG010000094.1:0-9861 GCA_036570225.1 Gemmatimonadaceae bacterium
GCTCTCGTGGCCGTGGACAACACCTTCCTCTCCCCTGCGCTGCAGCGGCCGATCGAATTCGGCGCGGACCTCGTCGTCCACTCGACCACGAAGTATCTCAACGGACACAGCGACGTCGTCGGCGGCGCGGTCGTGGCGTCGGACGCCGCGTTGCTCGAGGAGCTGGCGTGGTGGGCGAACTGTCTCGGAATCACGGGCGCTCCCTTCGACAGCTTTCTAACCCTGCGCGGAGTGCGGACGCTTCACGCGCGGATGCGTGTCCACGAGGAGAACGCGGCGCGCGTCGTGGAACTATTGACGAATCACGAGACCGTCAGGCGGGTTTATTACCCGGGACTCGAGTCCCATCCCGGACACAGCGTTGCTGCTCGGCAGCAGGATGGCTTCGGTGCGATGGTGAGCTTCGAGGTGAACGGCGGAATAGCCGGGGTCGAGCGGTTCGTCAACGCGTTGCAGTGTTTCACGCTCGCCGAATCGCTCGGTGGCGTAGAGAGCCTGGTGGCGCATCCCGCGACCATGACGCACGCATCAATGGACGCAGCCGCGCAGGCGGCAGCCGGAATCGATGAATCGTTGCTGCGACTTTCCGTCGGAATCGAGCACGCCGACGACCTCGTTGCGGATCTCGCAGCCGCGCTGGATATTGCTGCCGCAGCTGGCGACGACAACTATTCCGAGACAAAAACCAGCGACGTAGGAGTTACCGTATGAGCCTCGACTGCATGTGACGATCTTTGAAAGTCCCGCGAATAAGCGGCCGTGGCTCCGCGCCCTGGGGTACGGTTTTCTTGCGGAGTTCACGACGGTACTCACGATCATCCTGATCGTTCAGCTCTACAGCCGCTTCTTCGTGCGTGGGCTAACCGATGCGGAGTTCGCCGCGCTCGGCGAACGCGTTGGCATAATTGTCGGAACGATTGGCGGGACGCTCTACACCTACATCTTCTCGCGTCTGCTGATGCCTTCGCTCGCCGGCCGGTTCATAGAACACGGGATCCTCGTGGCCTTGACTGCGATCGCATTCTCCGTCAGCGGCTCCGTCGCTGGGCACCACGGTGTCCCAGCGGGCTACATCCTCGCCTCAGTCCTCAAGCTCGCCGCCGGCGCGCTAGCCGGCTTCCTTTACGCGCGTTCCGCTTCCCTGAATCGAAACCTCGTCTGAGGTAGCGGCATGACCCACGCGGCCGACGGTGCCAGTGACTTCCTCAGACTTTCCCGGAGATCCTCGAGCTCAGTCCCTGGACTAGGCTGAATCGGAAGGGTCTGTGGCCGGAAGAAATCTTCCCAGTGCCCAACGATAACCTGCTTGGGATTCAGCATTTTGAGCAGGCTATCCGGAGTATTCGGAACGTTCGAAGACGTGGCCCCGCAAAGGATGGCCAGGTCCACCGCGCGCTCAGCAAGCACTTCTGCCGGAGCGAATCCGAGCGGCGGCTCGCTTGGTGCGTCCTGGAAATAAATCCTGAAAACAGTCGCCTTCCGATCATTCGATAGCACATCGATCAAGTAGCCATAGGGCTCGCCCAGCTTCCATTCCGCGGCCGTGTGAGGCAGGCTATCCAGATCGGTGTCGACTGAGCCAGGTGTGAACAGGTAGCTGTTTTTCAAAGCGCGGTACGTGGGTGCGTGGCCGGCCACGAGCGCCATGAACCGATACGCGCTGTCGGTGGTGTAAAACCAAACACCTCGCCTGCGCACCGATCCGGCTTCTGCGATGGATATCGCCACCACTCGCTCGCCCCCGTTCGCACGCAACGCGGAGTCGCCCATAAGCATGTGCCGAACCGAAGGACCGCCAAAAATCCTGGCTGTGGTCGCGCGCCTGTTGGCGATGTACGGCACATCCATCAAATGGTCGTAGTGTCCGTGTCCCACGAGGATCGCCGTGGCGCGATCCGCCGAGCGGGGAAGCAGTCTCTCGATAAGGGACGTGTCGGATGAAATTCGCGGCGTACTGCGAAGCAGTCGAGTCAGTCGAGGTCTGACCATGGCCAACGATGGATTGGTGAAGAAAGGAGCGGTCAGGATCACGTGGCCCTGATGTTCGATCAGGATGCCTGACACGCCGAGGTACGTTACGGAGATGACGCGACTTGAATCTCCGCAACGTGCGCCCGCGCATCCGACCTTTTGCCCTTCCGATTCAATATGACTGGAGACCGTGATCGGCGGACGGCAGGTAATCACCAGGAGCAGCGCAATCAAACCAGCATTTTCTCGACGCATGGGTTTGCCTCGCGTCCTCGAAAAAGATCGGTGGGTCAGGCCAAGCCGAGGCCTGCCAACAGCTCGTTGAACCGAGGGTCGCCGCTGATCCGATCGTAGACGGGGGCCCGGATCCCAAAACCCAACGTGCAGTCTCGCGCCGAGCTGGCTTTTTCGAGCCACTCAAACGCAGAATCAGGTTCGTCCATGTTTGCGTAGACCCAGGAGATCATCGTCGGTCCGACGTACTCAGTGTGCGAGCGCTCGAGCAGCTCAGCGAGCACTCTTTCCGCAGATTGGCGCTCGCCGGCCATCGCGTAGACGACGCCCAGAAGAGCGCGCAGAACGTTGACCTCGGGTGAAAGCGATAAACCTCGCTCCGCATGACTGATGGCGTCCTTGTACATCCCTTTCGCGGCGTACGAGAGGGTCATCGCCAGTAACGCGAGAAAGGATGCCCGATCGCGCTCAAGAGCTCGCTGGCACTCGCTGATGGCCTGATCGTACTGTCGCCCATGGTACGACACGAGCGCCGCGATCCCGTTGGTTGCGGGAGACAGCGGATCGAGCTCCTGTCCGAGGCGCGCGGCCTCTGCTGCCTCGCGCTGTCTGTCGACGATGCTGAGCAGCCAGGCGTGAAAGCTGTGTGCGAGCGCATGGCGCGGATTCACATCAATCGCGTGGAGCAACGAAGACTCCGCAGCATCCCAGTCCAGACTCAGGAGCTGCACGAATCCAAGAGAAGTGCGCGATTCAGCCAGATCTGGAGCAAGCTCCACTGCGCGCGTTGCGGCTGCCAGTGCCTTGGGGAGGGCAGCCGACGGCGGTTGGAATCCCCAAAGCCCGGGGACACTGTACGCATCAGCAAGCCCGTGATAGGCGAGCGCGTATTCCGGGTCCTTGACGAGCGCTTGCTGGTAGTGGCGGATGGCCTTTTCCAGCATTCCCTTGATGTTCCATCGATACCAGCAGTGTCGGCCGCGCAGATACAGCTCATATGCCTCGACGTTTTCGGTGTGTCGCTTGCCAAGCGCCTGATCCTGGGCCGCCGTCAGTTTGACCTTCAGCCGGTCGACAATTGTCCGCGCGATCTCGTCCTGAATTGCGAAGACGTCTTCGATTTCCCGATCGTACCGCTCCGACCAGATGTGGTATCCGTCGCGCGCGTTTATTAGCTGAACGCTGATGCGGACGCGCTGACCCATTCGACGCACACTTCCCTCGAGGACGGTCTTCACGTTGAGCAGCTGCCCGATCTCCGTGATGTTCAGCGACTTCCCCTTAAGGGCGAAGGTGGATGTGCGTGCCGCAACCTTCAGCGTGGGAATACGTGACAGTGCATTGAGAATCTCTTCCGTGATCCCGTCCGAGAAATACTCGTTCTCCGGATTCTCGCTCATGTTCGCGAAGGGCAGAACGCCAATCGAGGGCTGCTCGCTCTCGCGAAGCCTGTTGGCCGCGGTCGGAGTCATCCGATACGCGATCGGTTCTACCGACGCCTGCGTGTCCGTCTTCCTCCTGCCCGAATTTGTCCTGCCCGTTGTCGTGTTCGCTGAAGTCGCCTTTCCCGAAGACATGTCCGCGGCGTTTACTGCAAGCTGGGGCGCCGTATGCGGGTCGACCGATGCATGATTTGACAGCGCGCGAACCAGATCCTCCGCCCGCCCAAACCGTTCGTCCGCGTCTCGTGAGAGCGTTTTCGCTACGACGTCGTCGAGCCACGGCGGTACCTCTTTCCGGATCGCTGACGGTTTCGGGGCGGCCTCTGTGAATCGCTTGACGAATCCTTCCTTGCCCGCGAACGGCGGCTTTCCCGTCAGCATCTCGTAGAGAACGCACCCCAGGCTGTAGATGTCGCTCCTGCCATCGAGCTGACGGTCTCCCATCAACTGCTCGGGACTCATGTAGGCCGGAGTGCCGGGTCCGCCCATGCCCGTGCGCGTGAGCTGTTGGACTCCGGCGACGTCAATGGCGCGAGCGATTCCGAAGTCGGCGACGATCGCGTGTCCGCCAGAGAGCAGGATATTCTCCGGCTTGATGTCACGGTGAATGATTCCTTGTCCGTGTGCGTACGACAGAGCGTCGGCCGCTTCGCAGCAGATCCGAGTCGCGGCGTCGATCGGCAGATGACGCTCTCGGCTCATTCTTAACCTCAACGTCTCTCCACTAACGTAGGGCATGAGATAGTAGAGGAACGCTTCGACGTGACCCGAATCGTGGAGAGGAAGGATATTCGGGTGCTGGAGCCGGGCGAGCATCCGAATCTCCCTGATGAATCGCAGCTCCCCGGTTTCCGAGCTGGGATCCGCGTTCAGGACCTTGAGCGCGAGTTTTCGGTCGTGCCTCGAATCCTTTGCCAGGTAGACGGTCGCAAAGGCACCCTGGCCGATCTCGCGTTCGATTTCGTATCGTCCGGCGAGGGCAGCTCTGAGAGGGCCAATCGGATCCAGGGAATCTGCCATGACGCCTTTGGACGGGGCATGGCAAACATAAGTTGCACGGTTGGCGACAGCCAGAGTCGCTCGGGCCGCCTACTCCCCGATGGTCAGCGAGACTGGATTGTCGAGATAAACGACCTGCTGGTCGCGCCGAGAATGGATTATCCGCCAGAACCAGTTCTCGCCGCGAGGCTGACCACCGTGTTCCATGATCAGTTTCGCCAGGTCAGCGACCTCGCTTGGGTCCATCCGCAGACAGCCGTGCGACGCCGCGGAGCCGAGGCTCTCGACATCATCGGTGCCGTGGATGTAGTAGTCGGGCTCCTGGAAAAAGATCTTGACGACCTTCATCGGATTGGCCGGATCGCCAGGTCCTTTCGCCGTTTTGCCCTTTGCCCAATCCGCTTCCGGCGGCGGTGTCCAACTCGGGTTCCACACGATCTTCCGGATCGAAAAAGTGCCGAGCGGAGTTGGATATCGGTCCTGGCCTACGGCGACTGAGTAAGACTTGAGCGTGCTGTCTCCACGGGTCACGAAGAGTATCCGAGCCCCAAGGTTCGCCTTGAGCACGAGCGGTGCTTCCTGTGCCGATAGCTGCTGGGGACTTGTATCCCTCCCAGCCGTAGCCGCGGTGGGCGGCAACTCGATTTGGGCACGTGCTGCCGCGAGCGGGGAAATCACGGCAACGACAACGGCAGTCAGAATCCGACGAATATTGGTCATTTGGCGCGCTTCGGTTGGTGTTTTTGAGAAGGTCATGATACATGTGATTACAAATGCCGTTCCACCGTGTTTTGCCCCCGAGCGGGTGGCCACTCCCGGTTCGTGTCTGCATTTTCCTGATTCTTTGGTCCGCGTCCCCAAACCGACTGATCAGTAATGCTCGCCACCCATCCATTCCCGGTTTTCGTTGCCCTGATTGCTGCTGCTGTCTCAGCTCCAGCCCGGGCCCAGAAAGTTGATCCCTCTCTATACTCCAGCCTCGAGTGGCGAATGATCGGGCCCTTCCGCGCCGGCCGGACAATTGGCGCCACCGGAGTCCGGGGCCAGCCCAACGTTTTTTACATCGGCGTCAACAACGGCGGGGTCTGGAAGACCACGGATTACGGACGGGTTTGGACTCCAATCTTCGACGCGGAGCCGACCGGCTCGATCGGCGATATCGCTGTCGCCCCCTCCAATCCAAACGTGATTTATGTCGGAACGGGCGAGGGCGTGCAGCGTCCCGATCTCTCGACGGGAGATGGCGTCTACAAGTCGACCGACGCCGGGAAAACCTGGCGTCACCTCGGCTTGCGCGATGGACAACAGATCGCCGGAGTGATCGTCGATCCACGAGACGAAAATCGAATCTTCGTCGCCGTGCTCGGACATCCGTACGGTCCGAACACGGAGCGCGGCGTTTATCGGTCGACCAACGGCGGGGAGACGTTCGAGCGTGTTCTCTACAAGGATGAGAACACCGGCGCGATTCAGGTGAGCTTTGATCCGAGCAATCCGCAGATCGTTTACGCCGCGCTCTGGGCCGGGCGGCAGGGACCGTGGGAAAATGCGTCATGGAACGGACCATTGAGCGGACTCTTCAAGTCAGTCGACGGTGGCACGACCTGGCGTCAGCTGATCACCGGAGTTCCCACAACAGAGCAGGGACTCGGGCGAATCGGGTTCACGATCGCACCAAGCGATCCCCGCCGCATGTACGCTACTGTCGATGCTCCTACTCTCGGCGGGATCTACCGCTCGGATGACGCGGGCGAGACCTGGCGACGGACCAACGACGAGGTACGAGTGTGGGGCCGCGCTTCTGATTTCGCCGAGGTGAAGGTCGATCCACGCAACCCGGACGTCGTGTACTCGGCAAACACTTCGACGTACCGATCGAGCGATGGAGGAAAAACTTTTACCGCGATCAAGGGAGCTCCGGGAGGCGACGACTATCATCGCATCTGGATCAATCCGGACAACCCGGACATCATGCTGTTCGCCGTCGACCAGGGCGCGACGATCACAGTGAACGGTGGAGCGACGTGGAGCTCCTGGTACAACCAGCCGACCGCGCAGTTCTACCACGTGATCACCGACAACAGGATTCCGTACTGGGTGTACGGCGGGCAGCAGGAGAGTGGATCTGTTGGCACGAGCAGTCGCGGAGACTACGGCGCCATCACGTTCCGGGAATGGAACCCGGTCGGCGCGGAAGAATACGGGTATATCGCTCCGGATCCACTCGACCCGAATATCATTTACGGCGGAAAGATCAGCCGGTTCGACCAGCGATCGCGGGAAGTTCAGAATGTCAGTCCGGAGGCGGTGCAGTCCGGGAAGTACAGATTCCTCAGAACCGCTCCCATCATTTTTTCACCTGTCGATCCGCACGCGCTCTATTACGCCGGGAATGTGCTGTTCAAGACTGTGAATGGAGGGCGCAGTTGGGACATCATAAGCCCTGATCTCACGCGACAGAATTACGACGTGCCGCCCAGCTACGGGATGTACACGGACGGCAACCTCGCCCGCGCGAAGAATCGGGGCGTGATCTACACCATCGCTCCTTCGTTCAGGAATGCGAACACCATCTGGACCGGCTCGGACGACGGATTCATCCAGGTCACTCGCGATGGCGGACAGACCTGGCGCAACGTGACGCCGAGTGCGCTGACTCCGTGGAGCAAGGTGTCGCTAGTGGAGGCGTCGCATTTCGACGATCAATCGGCGTACGCGGCCATCAACCGGTTCAAGCTCGACGATCTGCACCCGCACATCTATCGCACCCACGATGGTGGCGCGAGCTGGAAGGAAATCGTCAACGGAATTCCATCCGACGAAGTTGTGAACTCGGTTCGCGAAGATCCCCTTCGCCCGGGGCTTTTGTTCGCGGGGACCGAGCGCGCGGTCTATTTCTCTATCGACGATGGCGAGCAGTGGCAGCCGCTTCGCCTCAACATGCCGGCGACTTCCATTCGTGACCTCGTGATCCACGACGACGACATCGTTGTCGGAACACACGGGCGTTCGTTCTGGATTCTCGACGACATGACGCCGATCCGGCAAATCGCGGCGAAGGGGTCGGCGACCGAGACGTTCCTCTTCAAGCCGAAGCTCACGTACCGATTTCGCCGGAACAAGAACACCGACACTCCACTCCCACCCGAGGAGCCGGCGGGGAAGAATCCGCCCGACGGGGCGATCATCAATTATCGACTTGGATCGAGCGCGAAGGAACCAGTAGTTCTGGAGATCGTCAACAGCTCGGGTGGCGTAGTGCGCGCTTTCTCGAGTGCGGACTCCGTCGAGCCGATCGAAACGGATCTCAACGTTCCCACCTATTGGGTTCGGCCTCCTCAACGCGTCGCCAGCAGCGCGGGCACCCACCGATTCGTGTGGGATCTTCACTATTCGCCGCCAAGGGTCCTCGGGCACGATTACCCGATCTCGGCCATCTACGGCGATACTCCGCGATTTCCGCTCGGACCAGCTGTCCTTCCCGGTGAATACACCGTCCGACTCACCGTCAATGGCCGAAGCTATTCGCAGCCACTCACAGTGAAAATGGATCCTCGCGCGCCGATCACTGCAGCCGGGCTCAAGCTCCAGCACGACATCGGAGTTCGAATGAACGATGCTATCAGTCGTGATTTCGCTGCGCTCGGCGAAGTCCGCCGCCAGCGGGCGCTCCTGAAGACGCAGCGTGAAGGCGCCAAAGCCGGCGAAGTTGCCGATTCGCTCGTCGCTCTCGACACGGCGCTGAGCACGATCGAGTCGGGTCCACGCAGTGGGGCTGCCGAGAATCTCGTGCGATTGAATGGTGAGCTTGCCGGGATCCTCGACAACGTGGAAGGAGCCGACATGGATCCGACCTCCCAGACCATCGCGGCGGCGGCCACCCTCGAACAGTCTCTTGCCTCGGTCCTCGCCCAATGGTCCGAGATTCAACGCACGCGGCTCCGCCGCAATTAGCTGTAGATTAAAGGTGACCGCGCACCCGCTGCCGACGGAGAGTTGAATGACGACGAGCAAGGAAACGGAGTGGATGAATCACCCGCGGTTGCGGAAGCTCGTAACGGCGGTGAACGAGCTCACCCTGGCGGAGCGCATCACACTGGTGAAGGGACTCGTGCCTGCGATCGCCGACGAATTGTCCGATACCGAGTACGAGAAGTTCGTCGACGCGATTCGGCTCAAAGGCGAGCGCTTTCACGAGGCGCAGGCGCACCCGGGCGAGGGCAGGGCAGAGCGCAAGATCAAAGGCGACCGCGACTTCGATGGACGATAGGTCAGGCCAATGCCGATGAACTACATCTGGGTTATTGGAATTCTCGTCGTCGCGGCGCTGCTGTTCGCGCTGTACGCGGGCAACACACGACGGAAGCCCTGAGCTAAATCCCCAGAGCGAGCTGAACGGGAGCCTCGATTGACGCGCTTGCGGCTCCAGTCCAGAACGGCCCAACTACTCTGTCCTGGGATGACGCCGTCAGTCGACCCTTGAATCGAGCCCGGCGGAGCGCGTCTCCAACGGTGTTGAGCGCCGTGCGTGGATTGTTGCACTTCTCGCTCAGGTGGGCGAGCACAATGTTGTTGAGCCCGGAGTGAATGCTCTGGCTCGCGGTCTGAGCGGCGACGCGATTGCTCAAGTGCCCGAAGTTGCCGCCGATTCGTCGCTGCAGCGAAGGCGGATACGGACCGGCGCGCAGCATCGCTTCGTCGTGATTCGCCTCGAGCACCAGGATGTCGAGCTTGTCGAGTGCGCGAGACACGCTCTCGGACACATGACCGAGGTCGTACACGATTCCGGCGCGCGCGCCTTCGCCGATGGATGTCACAATCACCGCGATTGGCTCATTGGCATCGTGGGCGACCGGAACGGTCTCCAGATGGAAATCGCCGATGACAACGCTGCTCTTTCGGGGAGTGAGAATCGCGCGGAGTCCCGCCCAGTTCGGGCACATCATCCTCGTCCCGGCCGTGGATACTATCGTCCAGCCCCACTTCTTCGCCGCGGCGGCGACGCCCTTCATGTGATCGGTGTGCTCGTGGGTGACGACAACTGCCTCGATCGACTCGGGAGCGACGCCCGCCACCGCGAGCCGCTGCTTCAAGACCCTCGGCGCGAATCCCGCGTCGATGAGGATGCGCGACCGCTCCGTCTGCACAAGGATAGCGTTGCCGCTGCTGCCACTTCCCAGAACCCACAGATTCATCAGCTACTCCATCGCCGTTT
>DATCPG010000095.1:0-2327 GCA_036570225.1 Gemmatimonadaceae bacterium
AACGCGGTGCTGGTGCGCGACCGCTCAGTCGCCGAGGCTATCCGCGCCTGGCATGCTTCGGCCGAGCCGGGACCGCTGCTGCTGCTGCCGGTCGACTCGGGGGTAGAGCAACCGGCGGACGCGTCACAGCTTCCAAACGGACTTGCTGAGCTGGTGGTCGCATCCTCGGCGGCGAGCGGGTGGGTGCGTTCTCTCCTTGGACGCGTGACCGCGATGGAGAGCGGCACCGCGTTCGTGGATGCGCGCGGAGCGATCTGGCTGCCGGCAGCCGAATCGGGGCCGGGCCCTCTCCGTCGGCGCGCAGAAATCGTCGAGCTCAAGCAGGCTGTAACGAACAGTTCCACCGCACGCCACAAGGCCGCCGCGGTCGCGGAGGCAGAGCGGGCAACGCTCGCCTCAGCGGAGCGCGCTGCGATTGTCGCTCAGGAAGCCGCCACGCAGGCCGCGCGTGCCAATGTTGAAGCAGCTGACCACTCGGCCGCTGTGGCGCGACAACACCAGAGAGCCGCACGCGAGGCTGCCGAAGCACGGACTCTCATCGAGCGACTGGGCGAGCGCGAGAGCCAGACAATCACCCGCCTCGACACATTGGTGAGCAGCGCACGCGAGATCGGCGCGCGGATCTCGGAGCACGAAGACACAGTGTCTGCCTCACGCGAGATGCTTGCATCGGCGGAACAGAGACAGGACGAAGCGCGCGATCAGCGGACGGCGAGTCAGATTCGCCGCGCGCAGGCGCAGGCGCAGCTCGAGGTGTCGGCCGACCGCCGGCGCCACCTGACGGACGAGTTCGCGTCTGCTACGGGACGCCTCGAATCGTTGCAGCTCGAGCTCACCACACTATCCAGCGCCGATGCGCAGCTCACGCAGCAGCTGTCGCAATGGCAGAGTGATCTCGACGCAAGACAGGCTACGCTTGAAGACGCAGAGCAGAAGCTTGCGGACGCCGAGCTGGCGGTGCGTGAAGTCGACGAGCGTCTGACGAGCGACGAGCACTTGCTCACCGAAATGCGCCACCAGGTCGCAGCCCTCGGTGAGGAGCTGCACTCAGCCGAGCTGCGTTACACTGAGCTGTCGGGCAGGAGAACAGCGATTCGTGAGCGGCTCGAGGCCGAATGGAAGAAGCCCGTGGACGAGTTGCTCGCGGGCGCGGAGACCCTCGAGCTGGACGACGAGACTCTGAAAGCGGAGGCCGCGGTTGTTCGCGAGCAGCTCGACGCACTCGGTCCAGTCAACCCGTTGGCAATCGAAGAGCACGAGGAGGAGACGAAGCGCCTCGAGTTCCTCACCACCCAGCGTGATGATCTCAACTCGGCCAGGAGCTCGCTCCAGCAGGCAATCCGCGAAATTGACACGACCGCGAGAGAGCTGTTTCTCCAGACTTTCGTCAAGGTGCGGGAGAATTTCCGCAACATCTTCATGACCCTGTTCGGCGGAGGCGAGTGCGATCTGCGGTTGGAGAATCCCGAGAGCCCGCTCGAGGGTGACATCGAGATCCACGCGTCGCCGCGTGGAAAGCGCACGCAGCGCATTCACCTCCTCTCGAGCGGAGAGAAGGCGCTAGTCGCGCTGTCATTGCTGTTCGGAATCTTCCTGACGAAGCCGAGTCCGTTCTGCCTCTTGGACGAAGTGGACGCGCCGCTGGACGATCAGAACATCGGGCACTTCGTCAGAATGCTAAACAGGTTCAAGGTGAACACCCAGTTCATCGTGATCACGCACAATCCGCGCACGACGACGGAAGCGGCGGACGCGGTCTACGGCGTGACAATGCAGGAGCCCGGAGTCTCGTCACTGGTAAGTGTCCGCATGCGGGGCAGAACCGTGGACGAAACCATTTCTCCGGCGCATCCAGCTCACACACCGCAGCTGCGCGACGAGCCCGCTGAAGTCGCCGACACGGCGCCAGTCACCGCCTAGATGCTAGTAGTCATGCAGCACGACGCGACGGCGAAAGACGTCGATCGCGTTGTCGATATCATCAAGGAAATGGGCTACGAAGCGAGGCCGATGCCCGGCGCACAGCGCACGGCTGTCGGACTGGTCGGCAACGATGGACGCGTAGACTCGTCGCGGATCGAGGCGTTGCCGGGTGTGGCCCAGGTCATCCACGTCACCCAGCCCTACAAGCAGGTCTCGCGCGAATGGAAGCCGGAGAGCACCGTCGTGACGCTGGGACCGGGTGTGTCCGTGGGCGGCGATACCGTCGTGGTCATCGGCGGGCCGTGCTCCGTCGAATCCGAGGCGCAGATACTTTCCGCCGCGCGAATCGTAAAAGCCGCCGGTGGCAACGCGTTGCGCGGTGGTGCCTTCAAGCCGCGCAGCTC
>DATCPG010000096.1:0-3050 GCA_036570225.1 Gemmatimonadaceae bacterium
CGTGCGGAGTATCAAAGAGTCCTGCCTGAACCGCATCATTTTCTTCGGTGAGACCTCATTGCGTAAAGCGGTTCACGAGTTCGTGGCGCACTACAAGTACGCTTCATAATGCCCATCTGGCTATGTTGCTGAAAAATCGATGACGCCTTGATTGGCAACATCTAATACGGGGTTTCGACATTGGCCGCGTATTCGTTCAGCGAACCGAACCGCCTTTTCCGTTTCCAGCGCGCGACGGTTGATGACCCAAGGGCCGTTCGCCAACGGATGTTCGGCTTCGATATCTCCTCGTTCGATTGCCAACCGGAGGGTGATGCCGCTCATCTGGAGATGATCCGCGGCCTCGGTGAGAGTGAGCCAGCCTTCGGCTCTGCGACAGTCGGCGCTGTACGAGGGGATGCCGTGATGGCTGCGTAGCGAGGTCACCCGCTCACGGGTCCACCGGTTTCCCATTCCCGTGACCAGTCCGCTGCGGGTCAGAGCGCCGGCAATCGTATCGTCCGAGCAGACGCGCACAAGCGCTCGTACAGCATCAACAATCTCCTTTGGCGTGTGAGCTCGGCTGTAGCCGCGTCGGCGGCGAGGAATACGAAGCTCCGTGTGCACGCCGCCCTTCCAGTGGACAACGGCAATGATCTCGCCTGTCTGACCATCTAGATCCACCACAACCTCTTCGATCAAGGTCCGTACGATGCGCTTTTTCAGGCGAGCATCGGTTTCAGGATGGTTCCACACGGCTTCCAAGTTGCCCGCCAGGGTTTCAAACTCTGCTGTTGTGGCCGATGCAATCTGCCTGCCGCGCACTTCCTGCTCGATCCGCGTTTCGAGTTGCTGCACCTTTTGCAACGCCTCATTCCATCGACGCTCCAATTCGCTTGCGACTAAGCGGTTGTCGGGATCTGTCGTGTCGTACTGTTTCTCAGCGCGGCGTGCGGTATATTGGACTGCCTCCAACTCCCTCTTCAGGGCGGATATGATTTCCTCCTGCTGCGACTTTTCCTGTTCGGTGGCCAGCACGGTCGCTTCTATCGCTGCTGGCTCGAGCACAGTCATGATTTCGCGGCTTATAGCTTCATCCAGACTCAAGCCCGCAAACGTGATGCAAGGCGGTTCCCCGTTGTCCAATGCACTCCTACGGCACACGTACCGCAGTACAAACGGTCCGTTGCCGGTGTAGGCGACCATTAACTTACGCCCGCAACGCTGACATCGCAACAGCCCGGCGAGCAAAGCCAACCCTCGCTTCGCGGCACCCGACCGATCACCGAGATGAGCGTTATTGGTCATCATATGCTGGATCTCTTCAAACTGTTTCCAGCTAATGTAGCCCTCATGGGTGTTGCGAATCAATGCCCACCACTGCTGTCTTGGTTTGCGCCGACTCCGGCGACGTGGTTGTCCTTGCTCATACTGCATAGAATGCTCTGTCCTGCCGTAAGCATATGCGCCCGCGTAGGCCGGATTGGTCAACATGGTGTAGATGGTGGTGTACCGAGGTCGTCGCCAGACCACCTGGCCGCGCGGGGCGGAAACGGGAACCTGCAGTGTGTGTTCCAGAAACCACAGCAACGTTTGCCGTGCTGAGCCAAGTTCGAAGAACTTGCTGAATACCAGCAACACCCGTTCCTGCACACGACGGTCTGGGTCCTTTTCCAGACGGTCCTCGCCCTTGACATACCCGGCAGGCGACGCGACGATCAGTTCGCCACGTTTTGACTTCTCGCGCCGGGCCTCCACCGAACGTTGTCGCAGCAGGTCCAATTCATACTCGTTCAAACTGCCTTTCAACCCCAGCAGCAAGCGATCATTGCTTTGCCGCGGCGTGTACACCATCTCTTGATCGATCAATAGCGTGTCCACCACACGACAGACTTCCACCAGCTTCTGCCATTCGCGACTGTTGCGTGCAAAGCGCGACACCTCTCTGGCTGCTACTGCACCCACGTGGCCCAAGCATATTTCCGCAACCATGCGTTCGAAGCCCACTCTGGTCACTGTGCCCGATGCAGATCGGCCGAGATCCTCATCGACAATTTCGATATCGTGCCAGCCGAGGCTGCACAGTCGATCCCGCATGGCATACTGCAGTTTCTGACTCTCCAAGTTGTTCTGAACTTGATAAGCCGAGGATTGGCGTACGTAGAGAATCGCCTTGCGTTCGACATGATGCGGTTTGATCTTGTCACTCATCGTGCGCCTCCTCTGCGATTCCCGCGTCTGCTATTCGTCGACGCTGCCTCAGTAACTGTGCCACCAATCGCACTATTTTTCGTTGAACATCGGACGACAGATCTGTCCAATGCGCATTGCGTTGCGGACGAGCAAACAATAGGAGTTGGCTCGATCTCCGCGGGACCGGCGATACCGTCATCAGCACCTCCTGCATCTAGCAGATATCGATGCTGTGTTTCCGGTGCACCGTTGGGTTGGGCCCGTGGTTGTGCGGACTGAAGAACCTCTTTCAGTTCGCGTAGAGACTGCGCGCTAGCGAACCCTCGCTTGCATATCCGGGTTTTGCAGCAGGCCGCAACGTCCAACATCCAGAGCGGCACTTCCAAAACCCGACAAGTCTGGACCTCTTCCAAGCTGCAGTACGCCACCGCCTGGCCGCGTCTTAGGAGACTGGCATGAAGCCACACTGCTCGGCCATGCCATGGGTGCCAGGAATAGCAGATTTCACGGCGATCCCTAATATGGGTGTTGTGTTGTTGAGTTGTATCTGAGAGAGCGCCACCACCAGGGTCTCGGCAACCGGCTGATCATTCAGGAGCCGAGCGAGGTGGATAACGAGGGAGCCATAGAATGTCACCAACGCTTGGGTGGGATGCTGAACTATTATTACGGCGCCGCCTGAGGTGATCTCGCTTCGATCGCCGTGGACACGATTAATCGATCAGCAATCATAATAAAACCTGCACAGCCATTCCTGGATTGGCTTCATCAAGTGGATCCGACAAGCGCGCACCTCGCGCTCGAAGATCTACAACGAGAGCCGACGATCTACTTGGTGCCGGAATGCGATACCGAGGATCAGGCCGTTGAGTATTTGG
>DATCPG010000097.1:0-1980 GCA_036570225.1 Gemmatimonadaceae bacterium
ACACGGTGGGCGACGATTGGCTGACGCAGCTCCATATCGACAACTTCGTCGCTGCGGTGCGGACAGGGACCAAACTCTCGGCGCCGATCGAGGATGGAGCGAAAACCGGAATGCTCTGCCATCTCGGAACCATCTCGCAGCAGCTCGGTCGCAGGCTGACCACTGATCCGAGCAACGGGCGCATCCTCCACGACGACGAGGCCACCAGACGCTGGTCGCGCGAGTACGATCCGCGGTGGAAGCCGGTGGTGTGACCGAGCTTCACGAGGACCGCTATTTCGATTCCGACCCGATAGTTCGCCGTCACGCGCGCGGCTTGTACGAGGAAACTCGCGCGCTACCGATCGTCTCGCCCCACGGACACGTAGACGCGGAGGTCCTGGCCAGGAACGAGCCGTTCACCGATCCGACCTCCCTCATCGTGACGCCGGATCATTACATCCTCCGAATGCTGTACTCGCGTGGCGTGTCCCTCGAGTCGCTCGGCGTGGCGCCGATAGATGGAGCGCCGCCAAACGCCGAGACGGACCCACGCAGGATCTGGCAGACGTTCGCGGACCATTGGCAGCTCTTCCGCGCCACTCCCACCCGCGCGTGGATCGAGTACGAGTTCCGAGAAGTCTTCGGGATCGAGCGCGATCTCGACTCGGAATCCGCCCCACATTTGTACGATGCGATCGCTGAGCGATTGGCGTCGCCCGAATTCCGTCCGCGCGCGCTCTTCAAGCGGTTCAACATCGAGGTGCTGGCGACGACTGACGCGGCGAGCGACACGCTCGAGCACCACAAAGCGCTGCGCACTTCAGATCTGGGTGGTCTCGTAATTCCAACCTTCCGGCCGGACGCACTCTTCAGGATTGCGTCGCCGGCGTGGCTTGCGGAGCTGGAGAGCCTGGGCCGCATCGTTGGCGCCTCGATCGGCAATTACTCTGACTTTGTAAAGGCGCTGCAAAGGCGACGCGCCGACTTCAAGGCGATGGGTGCGACCGCAACCGATCACGCGCTCGTGCTCCCCCGCGCGGAGCGCATGGAAGACTCGGCCGCCGAGCGGCTGTTTGCCAAGGCGCTCACCGGCGCGGCAACCGAGGACGAACAGTCGCGCTTCGAGGCCCATCTTCTCATGGAGATGGCGCGCCTCTCGGTGGAAGATGGACTCGTGATGCAGCTTCACGCAGGCGCGCTGCGGAATCAGAACGAGCAGGTGCATCGACGCTTTGGACCGGATCGCGGCGGCGACATCCCGATAGCGACCGAGTTCACGCGCAACTTGCGTCCACTCCTCAACGCCTACGGAAATGATGCGCGCTTCCGCCTCATTGTGTTCACGCTCGACGAGTCGACGTACAGCCGCGAGCTGGCGCCCCTCGCTGGGCACTATCCCGCGATGTTGCTCGGCGCACCGTGGTGGTTCCACGATTCAATCGAAGGTATGACGCGCTTTCGGAGGCAAACGACCGAGACGGCGGGAATCGAAAACACGGCCGGCTTCGCGGACGATACGCGCGCGTTCTGTTCGATTCCCGCGCGCCACGATCTCGCTCGTCGCGTTGACGCGAACTATCTTGCCGGTCTCGTCGCGCGTCACGTGATCGACATCTCCGACGCAAGCGACATGGCGAAGGCCTTGGCGTACGAGCTTGCCAAGAGTGCGTATCGATTGACCTGACAACGAGGAGAGCGATGTCCGATCCAGACGTGCCACGTCGGAGCTTTCTCAAACTCGTGGCCCTCGGCGCCGCCGGGGCGGCGCTAACCGAGTTTGGTACCGCAAACGAAATGTTCGCCCAGGCAAACAGCCCTGTCATGGTCTCGACGCCCCAGGCCGATACCGGGCTGAAGCTCGGGGTTGCCAGTTACTCCTTTCGGAATTTCTCGCGCCAGCACGCAATCGAGATGACGAAGGCGCTCGGCACGCCATACATCAACCTCAAATCGGTGCACCTGCCGTACGATGCTACACTCGCCGACATCACCGCTGCC
>DATCPG010000098.1:0-5533 GCA_036570225.1 Gemmatimonadaceae bacterium
GTGATAGGAATTGTGGACAGAGGTCTGGCAAAGGGAATTCGGGCGCTCAGCCCGACGCCGATGCCAGACGGCCGTAAGGAGGAGTAGGGTTTGAGCAAGCTTCGAGTACATGATCTGGCGGGCGAATTCGGCGTTCCAAGCGACGAGGTGATAAACCTGCTTCGTCAGATGGACGTTCCTGTTCGCAGCCATCTCAGTCCCCTCAGTGACGACCAGGTCGCTCGCATTCGCGCCCGCTGGGAGCGCGAGAAGCGCGCGCGCGTCGCGGCACCTCCAGCTGCAACTCGTCGTCGTCGCGGGACTGCCGCTGCGGCTCCCGCTCCGGAAGTAAAGCCGGAGCCAGCTGCTGCATCAGAAGGCCCAGCGCGCCGCCGTCGCCGCGCTGCGAGCGAAGCTGCTCCGGAAGTCGAGATCCCCGAAACACCACCGGTTCCAGAAGTCAAAGTCGTGACGCCAGCGCCGGTGGTCCCGGCGCCCACTCCGATCGCCGCGTCTGCCAACGAGTCAGCAGTGGCCGACCGTCTGCGGACCGCGCCGACGCCAGCCCGGCCGGCTCCTCCTCCGACTCAGAGTCAGCCACAGACAACACACAGCACGCCTGAGCGCCCCGGCGATCGGGATCGGGAACGCCAGCGTCCGCAACCTGTGGTTCCGGGTGCCCCGCGTCCGCGACCGATCGCTACCGGCGCGCCCTACACTCCACCCCGTCCGGTTGCTTCGGCCGCGCCGGGCACCAACACAGCGCCGACTCGCCGCGATGACCGTGGGACAGGCGGAGGCGGCGGTGGCGGCCGCGGGGAAGACCGTGGCGCGCGTCGTGGAAAGAAGGGGAAGCGCGGGGTCGATCAGGAAGCGGTGTCGGCGAACATCGGAAAGACCATGGCGTCGATGCGTGGTCCCATCCGCCGTGGCGGCGCACGCCGCGCGGAAGACGGAACCTATCGCGAAGAGCTTGCTGCCCAGCGCCAGGCCGAGGTCGAGCGCGAGAAGAAGACCGTTCGCGTCAATGAGTTCATCACGGTCAGCGAGCTGGCGCAGATACTGAAGACGCCCGCGGTTCAGATCGTCGGGTTTGCCTTCAAGAATCTCGGACTCATGGTGACGATCAACCAGCGGCTCGACTTCGACCAGATCGAGCTGATTGCCGGTGAGTTCGGGTTTCAGGCCGTAAAGGAGCAGGAATACGCGGCCGACCTCAAGACCACTCCGACGGCCGATGACACGGCTGAACAGCTGGAGTCTCGTCCTCCGGTCGTGACAATCATGGGTCACGTCGATCACGGAAAGACGTCGTTGCTCGATTACATCCGTAAGGCGAACGTCGTTGCCGGCGAGTCGGGCGGAATCACACAGCACATCGGTGCCTACCACGTCGACCTGCCGGGCGGAAAGTCGATCACGTTCCTCGATACTCCGGGTCACGAAGCATTTACCGCCATGCGTGCCCGCGGCGCCCAGGTGACGGACATCGTCGTTCTCGTAGTGGCTGCGGACGACCAGGTCATGCCGCAGACAATCGAAGCCATCTCTCACGCCAAGAACGCCGGCGTGCCGATGATCGTCGCGATCAACAAGATCGACTTGCCGGGCGCAAACCCTGGCAAGGTGAAGCAGGACCTTCTCCAGCACGGCGTCGTGCTCGAGGAGTTCGGTGGAACTGTCCTCTCGAGCGAGGTGTCGGCGAAGAAGGGGACGGGTATCGACACACTTCTCGACCAGATTCTTCTCCAGTCCGAAATTCTGGATCTGAAAGCCAATCCCAACCGAAGTGCTCAGGGCGCAGTGGTCGAGGCCCAGCTGGATCCGGGCAAGGGTCCCGTCGCTACTGTGCTCGTGAGCAACGGCACGCTTCACGTCGGCGACGACTTCATCTGCGGGATGTATTCCGGCCGCGTCAGAGCGCTGCTCGATGAGCGCGGTCGCGCGGTCAAGGACGCGGGTCCTGCTATTCCTGTGCAGATCCTTGGCATCGGCGGTGTTCCGATGGCGGGCGATCAGTTCGTCGTCGTCGAGGACGCGATGGAGTCGCGCGAGATCGCGCAGCGTCGTCAACGTCTCGATCGTGAGGCAAGAAGTCGCCGGACCGCGAAGGGCGTTGTTTCACTCGAGGACTTCATGTCTCAGACCGCGCCGGGTCAGGCACGCACGCTTCGCATCGTTATCAAGGCAGATCAGGGCGGTCCGGCCGAGGCATTGGCGGATGCGCTCGCTCAGCTCTCGAACGAGGAAGTGTCGGTCGAAGTAATCCACCGCGGAGTTGGCGCGATTACCGAGAGCGACATTCTTCTGGCGCGCGCGTCAGGCGCGATTATCGTCGGCTTCCACGTCCGTCCCGACAACAACGCCCGCTCGGCCGCCGAGCGTGAGGGTGTGGAGATCAAGCTTTACAAGATCATCTACGAGGCCGTCGAAGACGTGCGTGCCGCGCTGGAAGGCATGCTGCGTCCCGAGGAGCGCGAGGTCGTGCTCGGCGAAGCCGAAGTGCGTGAGCTGTTCAAGGTTCCTAAGATGGGCGTCATTGCCGGCTGCTCGGTGCGGAGCGGTGTGATCAACCGTCAGGGCCGCGTCCGTGTCATTCGCGACGGTTCCGAGGTTTACGACGGCAACATCTCGTCGCTGCGCCGGTTCAAGGACGACGTCAAGGAGGTCCGCGAGGGCTTCGAGTGCGGCATCGGCGTCGAAAACTTCAACGACATCAAGGTCGGCGACGTGCTCGAGTGCTACCGGAAGGAGCAGGTAGCTCGGACGCTGACATCGGCGGCTGGCGCTTCTGCGTAACACACGTCGAGCGGACCGCGTCGCCGAAGCGGTCCGCGTCGAGGTAGCCACCTTCCTCACTGAATCGGCAAAGGATCCCCGGATCGTCGGGTTCGTTACGGTGACGGGCGCGGAGGTCAGTCCTGATCTCCGCCACGCTCGCGTCTACGTGAGCGTCCTCGGAAGCGATACGGAGAAGCAGGCCACTTTCGACGGCCTCGACAGTGTGGCCTCGCACCTTCGCTCACGCGTGGCGCGCCAGCTGCAGCTCCGCGTTGCGCCCGAGATTCAGTTCAAGGAAGACGACACAATCGCGCGCGCGGCGCGAATCGAGTCGCTTCTCGCCGACGTCAAGAAACAGGACGCCGCCGTCGCGCGGGGACGAAAAGACGACTGACCGGTCCCGCGCGGACAGCTCTGAAGTCGAGGGGCTTCTCCTCGTAGACAAGCCCGCCGGCATGACCTCACATGACGTCGTGCAGCAAGTCCGGCGCATTTACGCCGAGCGTAGCATCGGACACCTCGGTACGCTGGACCCATTTGCTACAGGACTGCTTGTGCTGCTTCTCGGGCGCGCTACTCGCCTCGCCAATTTTCTCGACATGGAGCCAAAGGTATACGAGGCTGTGATTGCGTTCGGCGCCGAGACGGACACGGATGACTCGACGGGAACTGTGATTCGGGAGGCGCCAGCGCCGGGGGAAGGCAAGATCCGAGACGCGGTGCGCTCACTGACGGGAACGATATCCCAGATTCCGCCCGCGTATTCGGCCAAGAGCGTCGATGGCACTCGGGCCTACGACGCGGCCAGACGGGGCGAGCCGCTCGAGCTTCAGCCGGTTGACGTCACCGTGCACAGCTGGGACATCCGCGCCCTCAATTCTGGTTCGCTCTCGGCAACCGTCACGTGCAGCGGTGGCACCTACATCCGCGCCCTCGCGCGCGATCTCGGCCGCCTTACAGCATCCGCTGCACACCTCGGCGCGCTCCGACGAACCCGCGTGGGATCGTTCGATGTCGCTGATGCGGCGACGCTCGACACGCTCGTCGATGCACCGCCGCGGGTAAGGATGCTCAGGGTCGTTGCCGATGCGTAAGCAGGCGAGCGCCGCGGAAGAATCCGGACTCCCTCCGTACGTCAGGGACACCGTGATCACCGTGGGCACCTTTGACGGGGTTCATCGCGGTCACCGGGATGTCATCGAGCGAGTCGTTGCGCGCGCGCGGTCGCTCAAGATCCCAAGCGTGCTGGTCACGTTCCAGCCGCACCCTATGGAGATCGTGAATCCGTCGGCCGCGCCGCCGCTCCTTTCGAGTTATGACGAAAAGCTCGAGGTTATCGCCGAGACGGGAATCGACTACATGGCGGTGGTCCCGTTTACGGCGCGGCTGGCGTCGTTTTCCGCCGAAGATTTCGTCGAGCTCGTGCTGCGCCGCTGCTTCCGGATGCGTGAGCTGCTGATCGGCTACGATCACGGTTTCGGACGCCAGAGGACCGGGGATGTGAATGTTCTCCGCAGCCTGGGAGAGCGGGACGGCTTTCGCGTCGAGGTCGTCGATCCAGTCTCGACGCCTGACGGACACTCGGTGTCGTCGACTTCGATCAGACGCGCAATCGCCGGCGGGGATCTCGATCGCGCTGCCGCGAGCCTCGGCCGTTTGTACTCCGTGAGCGGCCGCGTGATCGAAGGTGCGCAGCGCGGGCGCACGATTGGATTCCCGACCCTCAACCTGGGACCGCCTCCGCCGAGGAAGCTTCTTCCGCCGGAAGGTGTATACGCGGTACGGGTCCAGACTCCATCTGGTCCCGTCGGAGGAATGATGAACCTCGGCCCGCGGCCGACCTTCGGCGATTCGGGCACATCTCTGGAGGCGCATCTGTTCGATACCGCAGGCGATTTCTACGGAGCGTACGTGCGCGTCGATTTCGTCGGGCGTCTTCGCGACACGCGCAAATTTGCCTCGGCGGAACAGCTGTCAGCGCAGCTGCGAAACGACGAGCGCGAAGCCAGGGCACTGGTACAGTTAGGTAGTAAGGGTGCGAAGTAATACGACAACGGATACCTTACAATTATGGCAAAACCTAAACGCCCTCGTGATATGAACGAGCTGGCGAACATGGTAGGCAAGATTGCGACGGGCGAGATTGAGGACACTCGCCCAACTAGTTCCCCGGCGTCCAAGCGGGGCGCTGCAAGGGCGGCTAAACTAAGCCCTGAGCGACGTAAGGAAATAGCCCAGAAAGCGGCTAGGGCAAGGTGGGGTAAGCCTTAGATAGTTAGGTCGCGCTAGAGCGGCCTTGGAACCAATTGGGGCCGTTGCGTTTAGATAGCTAGGTCGTTAAAATAGTGAAGCGGAAGCGGAGGGATTCGAACCCTCGCAGGCCTGCGTCAACAGGCACTGACCGGAATGACAGCCCGGCGCAATAAACCACTCTGCCACGCTTCCGGTGGTGTTTGCCAAGCGGCCCCGATTCTTGTGCGGGGCCGTTTGCACGTCTGGGGGCGAAAGCCCCGCCGATCATTTTTTCATGTACCACCTCCAGCCGTCACTGCGGCGCGTTGGAGCCAGAACGGCCCCAGACCGTCCCTCAACAAGAAGGGTCTGGGGCCGTTCGCCATTTTCAGAACGCGGCCGCCGCCGCCGTGGGAACCGGACCGTCGGTCGTCGGGAAGACAAAGTCCAGATTCGTGGTAAAGACGGCGAGGAATCTCGCCCGCTCGGCCAGTGTCCACCCGGTCCCCTCTGGCGGAAGCTTCGCAAGGATGCCCTGAAT
>DATCPG010000099.1:0-1690 GCA_036570225.1 Gemmatimonadaceae bacterium
GCGCTACATCGAGGAACGGGAGCTGACTGTCATGCTTGTCGTGGACCTTTCCGGATCGGAGAGATTCGGAACGGTGAAACGCTTCAAGAGCGAGCTGGCCAGCGAGCTCGCCGCGGTTCTCGCGATGTCCGCGATCAGGAACAACGATCGAGTCGGCGTGTTGCTGTTCACTGACCGCGTCGAGCACGTTATACCGCCGAGGAAGGGACGTCGGCACGTCCTGCGCATCATCCGCGACCTCCTTGCATTCGAGCCGGTCGGTCGCGGAACGGACATGGTGACGGCGATCGATTACGTCGCGCGGATGCTGAACGAGCACGCAATAGTGTTCATCGTCTCCGATTTTCTGGAGGCGGACATCGATCACCCGCTCAAGCTTCTCGCGCAGCGTCACGATGTCGTCGCTGTTACGGTCGAGGATCCGAGCGAACGACTCCTGCCCGACATCGGAGTGGCTCGTCTCATCGACCCGGAAACGGGAGAGACCTTCGAGGTCGACACCAGCAGCCCACTGGTGCGCGATTCCTATTCGACCCGGGTGTCGGCGGAAAGGGAGACCCGGAAGCATCTGCTGCGCCGGCTGGCGATAGATGAAGTCGCCGTGCGCACCGAGGCCGGTGTCGTCGAGCCGCTGCTGCGGTTTTTTCGGGCACGCGAAACGAGGTCTCGCCGCCGGTGATCAGGATCGGCATCGGCCTCCTGCTGCTCCAGGCGGTTCTGCCCCAAACGGCGCGGACCCAGCAGGGTGTGGCCGCTCCCATACCAATCCAAATGGGTTACCGGGTCAACCCGGACACCGTGATCATCGGCCAGCCATTCAATCTCTTCGTGAAGATCGCTGCTCCGATGGGCGTTCGCTTCGAATTTCCGGCGGGGCCCGATACTGCCGTCCAGAATGGTGTTCGTCCGATCGAGCTTCGCGGCGAGAAATTGGTTTCGATGCTGGGCGACACCGCAGTCGCTCTCTACCATCTGGTTGCCTGGGACATTGGCACCCAGCCTCTCCGGCTCCCAGATGTTCGTGCCGCGTTCGGTGGACAGGAGCGGCGTCTGCCCCTCAGCGGCGCTTCCGTGTTCGTAAAATCTGTTCTACCCGCGGACACTTCGCTGAGGGTTCCCAAACCCGCGCGCCCACTGATCGTTCTGCCGGTCTTCAACTGGCTGCCCTGGCTCCTGCTCGCCGCGGCGATCATCGCGGCCGTTCTTCTCTGGTGGGCGTGGCGACGTTACAAGAACCGTCCGAAAGCGCCGGTCGATCCCTACGTGCGCGCGCAACGCGAGTTCGAGCGAATCGAGCGCATGGGACTTCTCGACGTGGATCGTGGTCCGGAATATCTCGCGCTGTTCGTCGACGTCGCCCGAGAGTACCTCGCCGCGCGCGTGCCGGGCGTTCGCCGCTCTGACACGTCGTCGGAGCTTTTGCGGACGATGCAGCCACAAGACGGCATCGAAGCGGAGCTGCCGCGTCTCCTCGAGCGCGCTGATCTCGTCAAGTTTGCAGCCGAGGATTTGGCGCGTGACGAGGCGCGAGAGTCCGGGCTGGCGATACGCGCTATTGTCGATCACGTCGAGGCACGCCTCAATCCGGACTCGGAGCCGGCGAAAAAAGCGGCGACTCGGGAGCGCGCCGCGTGAAAGTCTTCGGGTTGTTCGAGCTCTACACTCCGGAAGCACTCTGGCTGTTGTTGCT
>DATCPG010000100.1:0-19814 GCA_036570225.1 Gemmatimonadaceae bacterium
AGATCGCTCCGCTCAGTCTAGGCGTTACGGTTTTCATCTCATGATTCATTTCAATAGCTCCATTATTAGCTTTTCGATGGCTATCGCTTGCCGCCCACTCGACGACCGCTCGCCGGACCCAGATCGATTGCAAGCGCAAGCACGAGGCCTACCACTGGCCAGAACGTCCAGTGCCCGCCAAACCAGTTGTGGACGGCCGAATACCAGAGAAGCGTAGTTGGAAGAAACACGAAACCGACGACGGGCCAGAGCAGGTTGTCAAAGACGCCGCGAAACCAGTGGGTGAAGAACCAGAGGACGGCGACTACCAATCGCGGCGCGGCCAGAGCAAGCAAAGTCATCAGGCAGGGCATGGTTCAGGACTCCTCGCGCGCGCGGCGCATCGAAGTGGAATTGTGCGGTAAAGTCATTTCGCGGGCCAGGCGCCGAGAAGCCGGCGAACCGAGACGATCTGACCGATGTGGTACGACGCATGGTCGACCGCGAGGAGAATTGTTCGCAAATATGTCTGGCCTTTGCCAGCCGGAATCTTTGCCGTGAGATCGACGTCCGTTTCCGTGGTGAATCGCGCGAACGCTTCGCGGTCGCGCTTGTAATCCGTGAGGCTCTTGTCCCAGTCTGCGGTTTTTGCCGGAGCCGGGGACGTCGGCCAGTAGTCCCGCGGCCATTCCAGCTTTTCGACGTAGTCGGGGTTCTGGCAAAAGTCGAGGAGGTCGCGCTGCGTGATGCGGATGTGCTCGACGAGCTCCCACGGAGAATGCGGGTAGCCATCCGGCCGCTTTCCGCGCAGTGCGGGCGCGAGACCCTTTACAGCGCTATCCAGGCTGGCGTGGCCTTCCTCCCAGCCAAGAGACGACGCAACGATACCGCGCCAGTCCTTGCCGTCCTTCATGATCGCCTCTTGTTGTCGGAGAGCACCCGCACGATTGCAAAGCCATCGTATCCCTTGATGCCGACGGTCTGAATCGCGGTGGCGCTCACGCCTGGATTCGTCCCCGCCATCTCGAGAAAACGCCGCACTCCCTGAATATCCGCATCGTCGCTGCTCGAATCAATCACGCGTCCATCCCGCACCACGTTATCGACGACGATGATACTGCCAGCGCGCGACAACCTGAGTGACCATTCGAAGTAGGACGGAATGTTTTTCTTGTCGGCATCGATGAAGATCAGATCGAAAGGACCCAGACGCTCGGCCGATATCTGGGGGAGTGTGTCCGACGCGCTGCCAAGACGCAACTCTACCATACTTTCCAGGCCCGCGCGAGCGATGTTGGCCCGCGCCACCGCCGCGTGCGCGGGATCGGCTTCCAAAGTGATCAACCGGCCTCCTGCCCGCATCCCCCTCGCAAGCCAGATCGTGCTGTACGCACCGAGAGTGCCGATCTCGAGAATCGACCGGGCATTCAGCATTCGGGCCAGTAGCTCGAGAAACTTGCCTTGGTTTGGTGAGACGCTGATCGCTGGCAGACCGGCAGCGCGGCTCGATTCGAGAGCGGATTCCAGTATGTCATCGGGCGCAATCAACGCTTCGGAGAAATATCTATCGACTTCCGTCCACTTCTCCAACTCGGGGCTCGCGACGGATGGAACGGGCTCGGGAGCGCCCATCAGCCGACGCTCCCGGGTTTGCTTACGGAAGCCCCATGGGATGCGATTCGCTCCGCGCAGCGACGGTACTGCGGAATCTCATTGTGGGCGATCGCGATGATCCTGAACGTCTCGCTGTGTCGGGCCAGCGTGTACAAAGCGTCGAACTCGTAGAGTGGCGCGCTCTTTCCATCGCGGAGCGCCCAGTGCAGGCTCGCTTGCACCAATCGGGTGGAGACCGGATGGATCGACATCTCCTTCACTTCTGCGGAGGCAACGTTGATGGCGAGATACATACCCAGGAGATGATCGATTGTCTTCCGCCACTCGTCGCCGGTCTCGACCTGCACGCGCACGCTCTTGCCGGTTTCACTGGCGACGTAGACCTGATCGGCAAAATGCCTGGCGATGGCCGGAGCATCACGCCTGATGAACGCGGTGCAATACGTCGTGAAGAACGCACGAACGTCGGCGGTAATCTCGCTGGGACGCATTCTTATCCAATCCGGAAAAGCATTCGCCTAATCTCGAGGCGTTGCGGCGAGCGCTTGTCGCACCAGCCGGTTCCAGCCGGGATGCGACCGCTCGAGCTCCGCGGTGGCCCATCCCCGAATATCGCACAGTCCGAGTGCGACGCCCGGAGATCGGCTGATCCCCGCGTGGCAATGGACAACGATTCGCGATGCTTCGGGCCAACCGTCGATGAATTCTCTGATTGCCCGCGCGTGATTCTCGGAGAAAAGAACATCGCACGGATCTGGCCGTTCGATGATGTCAGTGAAATGCAGTCTGAGGATTGCTGCAAAATCCTCGGAGAGCTGTGCGGGCTCCGCGTCGGGGTCCGCGATGGAAATGCATATCTCCTTGTCACCCGGCTCGTAACGCTCGGCATCCTCTCGGGAGAGTACGACAAAGTCTGGAATCCGCTTGTTTCGCCTGGGCATATATCTCCCACATTACCACCATTGCGGCGTGACGGCCAAGTTGCCCACGATTACCTGCGATGACCGACCATCAAAGGTACAACGCGATTGTACTCGGGCTCGGCGCTGTGGGGAGCGCAACGCTTTGCCAACTTGCGCTGCGCGGCTGGCGCGCACTCGGGCTCGATCAGTTCGCGCAGGGCCACTCGCATGGATCATCGCACGGCGATAGCCGTATCATCCGCGAGACATACTTCGAGCACCCGCTCTATGTGCCGCTTGTGCGGCGCGCGCACGAGCTCTGGCGCGAGCTCGAGGAGCGAAGCGGAACCCCGCTGATGACCATCAACGGCGGGCTGATGATCGGTCCGCCGGACGGCACTGTCGTCCGCGGTACCTTGCGCAGCGCGGCCGAGCACGGGTTGCCGCACGAGGTGCTGTCTCCGGAGGAGACGCGCGAAAGGTTCCCGGCGTTTCGTCTCGCCGCCGACCTGGTCGCGGTGTTGGATCCTCGCGCCGGTTACCTGGACGCCGATGGATGCAACAGCGCGCACATTGGTGTCGCGCGAGAGGCCGGGGCCGAGGCGCGATTCAGCGAGCCTGTGCACGAGTGGGCTGCAGATGGTGAAGGCGTTCGGGTGACGACATCCGCGGGAACCTACCTCGCGGACCGGCTCGTGATTGCCGCTGGAGCGTGGAGCAAAGAGCTGTTGAGAGAGCTGGCGCTGCCCCTGTCCGTCGAGCGCCAGGCGGTGTTCTGGCTCGAGCCGGATGTGGAGGCCGAGCAATTCAATCGTGCGCAATTCCCGATCTATGCTCACGAATACAAACCGGGCAGCATCTGCTACGGCTTCCCGCGCTTGCCGCGTGGTGTAAAGGCTTCGGTGATGCACGACGGCGAGATTTCTGCAGACCCGGGTGGAGTGCGACGAATCGTGGATGAGAGCGAAGCGGAGCCTCTGCGCGATGCGTTGCGACCGGTGCTGCCCACCCTGGCAAGTGCACCCATCCGGGAGAGCGGCGTTTGCATCTTCACCAATACGCCAGACCACGATTTTATCGTCGATTTTCACCCCGAGTTCCCTCAGGTGCTCGTATCGAGTGCTTGTTCCGGACATGGCTTCAAGTTCGCCAGCGCCATGGGAGAAGTGCACGCGGATCTGCTCACTACGGGCAGCGCAAGATTCGATTTGTCGCCATTCCGAATCGGTAGATGGTGATAACTTTTCGCAGACGACACGAAACCGGACTGGACATGACTATTGCGGAAACGCTGTTGCCGGAGTTCGATCAGGAGATGGGAACCACGCGCCGGGTTCTCGAGCGGGTTCCCACCGATAAGGGGACCTGGAAACCGCATCCGAAATCTTTTTCGCTCGGCCATCTCGCGCAGCTCGTCGCCGGGATGCCCGGCTGGATTACGAACGCGGTGGAGGAAACCTACCTGGATCTCGCTAAGTATCCCGGCTACAGCTACGAGAAAACGGAGGACCTTCTGAAGAGCTTCGACCGCAAAGTCGCGGAGGCACGGAAGGCCATCGCTTCTGCCAAGGACTCTGACTTCTCAGCTCTCTGGTCGCTGAAGCACGGCGAGCGCGTGATCTTCAGCATGCCGCGTGGCCCCGTCGTCAGGCAGACCATCAATCATCTGGTCCACCACCGTGGCCAGCTCACTGTATATCTGCGACTGCTGGACGTCCCCGTTCCCTCGATCTACGGTCCGACCGCCGACGAGCCGATGATCGGGTTTTAGCCGCGACCGAAGTGACGGCGGACACGCAGGCGTCCGACAGCTACCTCTGGCCCCGCTGGCTCTTGCTCAGAGCGCTGGGCCTGATCTTTTTTTCCGTGTTTTACGGCCTCGCGTTCCAGCTGCACGGACTTATTGGAGAGCGGGGAATTCTCCCGGCGGGCTTGTACCTCGCCCGCATCTCCACCGTCTTTGGTCCGCTGACGCGCCTGTGGTTCGCGCCAACATTGCTGTGGATCAACTCGAGCGATGGGGCCCTCACCGTCATCGTGACTGCGGGACTGATTACGTCGATTCTGCTCGTCTTCAACGTATGGCCACGGCTGACGACAGTGCTGTGCACAATCCTTTTCCTGTCGTGCATCGCCGCGCTCCAGGACTTCTCGTCGTATCAATCGGACGGAATGCTGCTCGAGGCGGGCTTCCTCGCGACCTTCTTCGCCCCGCGCGGGGTGCGTCCCAGGCTCGGAGCGACCGATCCCCCTTCACGATTCAGCCTTTTCATGCTGCGGTGGGAGTGGTTCAGGATCTATTTCGAGTCGGGCGCCGTCAAGCTACTGAGCGGCGACGTTCACTGGCGCAACTTCACCGCGATGGACGATTACTATCAGAACGCTCCGCTGCCATCGTGGATGGGGTGGTACGTCGAACAGTTGCCGCACTGGTACCACGCCGGGACGGTGATCATAACGCTCGGCGCGGAGCTGTTTCTGGTGTGGGCGGTTTTTCTTCCGCGACGTTTTCGTATCGCTTGCTGCGCGTTTGTCACCGCGCTCCAAGCGGGAATCATCGCGACGGCGAACTACGGCTTCCTCAACTACATCGTGCTCGCGCTCGGCGTGTTGCTGCTCGACGATCGCGCGATTCAGCGAGTCGGGCTTGCATCGGTGTCGTCGGTGCCTCGTGAAGAGACGCGACGCTTCAAGATCCACCGGCAAGCAGAACAAGTGATCCTCGGCGTCGCGCTCTACACAACGATAGCGGCCTTCGCGTTTGGCGGGTCTGACTCGCTTCTCACGGTGCCCAACAAGTTGCTGGACCCATTTCGCATCGCCAACGCCTATGGGTTGTTCGCCATCATGACCCCTGCGCGATACGAGATAGAGTTTCAGGGGAGCAGCGATGGAAAGAGCTGGGTTGCGTATCCGTTCCGATATAAACCTCAGGATCTGAACGAACGGCCGGGCTTTTTCGGCCCGTACCAGCCCCGCTTCGACTGGAATCTGTGGTTTGCATCGCTCGCGCCCTGGCGCGAATCGCCGTGGGTCGTGCTCACCGAGGAGCGACTGCTCGAGGGAAGTCCGGACGTACTCGGGTTATTCAGAGAGGATCCGTTTCACGGCAAGCGGCCGACAATGGTGCGGACCGTCCTGTGGCAATACTGGTTTACAGATCTGGACATCAAACGAAAGACTGGCCTATGGTGGCGCCGACTGGAGCTCGGGCCGTTCAGCCCAGTCGCGGCGCGGGCGGCCGATGGAAGCACCGTGCTCAGCGACTCCTTAGCGCGCTAACACTCATTCACTCCATTCCGCGAGCCTCTTCAGCGCCTTCAATCTGTCCGTATGTCCGATGCGCGCCTTGTTGACGGCATCACGTAGCCAATCCACAGACTGGTCGTACACCGCGCGATTGACCGGATACGGCGTTCCGTCCTTTCCCCCGTGTGCAAAGCTGAATCGCGCCGGGTCACGGCTGCTGGCGGGAGATCCATAGACGACTTCCGCGACGAGCGCCAAAGCGCGTACGGCCTTCGGCCCGACGCCCGGTGCCGCGAGGAGCTGCTCAAAATTCTGCGGGTTCGCTTCGTATGTAGTCAGCAGGATTTTTTGGAGATGCGCCGGGTTCACGTCGCGCTCGATGTCCACCCAATGCCGCGACGGCAGCGCCATCGTGATCACGCGCGCAATCTCCCGGCCAACTGTTCTCGGCTCCTGCCGGGCAAAATCGGTTGATACCGAGCGCGCATCGTCGGACTCCGCGGCAACCATGTTGAGTACTGTCTCGCTCTGCGCATCACTGGCGATGGCGGCGTGCGGCTCGTTCACGAAGTCCTTCACCTGGGAGCCCAGCCAGTGATAACGGCGCGCGGTGCTGTCATGCTCGCGCATTCCCTGTTGGACGACCGCCCACTCGCCTTCGGTGGTGAGAAAAAAGCTGTGATGGTAAATCCCGAATCCATCCTGCACCGCGGCGGAATCGACTTTCGCCGCCATCCTGCTGTTGTACGCGAGCCTTTCGCCATCGAGACCAAGCTGCGCGCCGTACGCAGTCAGCTCCAGGGGCGTCCGGCGAGACGCTTTGCCTTTCCCTCCTGCGACGAACACACCGAGCTCGTTCCCCCGCTTGGCCAGGCCTTCCTTGAGCGCGCCGCACACGGTCGTCGTAACGCCGCTCGAGTGCCAGTCGAAGCCGAGGACGCAGCCAAACGCCTGGAACCAGTAGGGATCTGAGAGACGCGTGAGCAGCTCCGATCGCCCGTGCTCGAGGACGATGATTTCCGCGATAGCCGGAGCGAGCTGCGACATGCGATCGAACAGCCATCGCGGCGCTTTGCCGGTGTGGAGTGGGAGGCTGGCGGTGCCGGTTCGTTGTGGCATCTCCTTAAAACTACTCGGCTACTTTAAGAAGAATCACCGCGGTGTCGATTTCAGCGCCCCTCGTTCGACGTGTATATAGAAAGACAGTCGCCGGAAGGCTCTCCAGCCCCGGCAAACACCGAAACCACGAAAGGAGACGACAATGCGATTCATGGTGCTGGTCAAAGCCGACAAGGCTTCGGAAGGAGGCCGCCTTCCAGACGCGAAGCTCCTGGCCGAGATGGGGAAGTTCAACGAAGAGCTTGTGAAAGCCGGTGTGATGCTCGCGGGTGAGGGGCTCCAGCCCAGCTCGAAGGGCGCACGCGTGAAATTCTCCAAGGGCAAGAAGACCGTTATCGACGGCCCCTTCGCCGAGACCAAGGAGCTCGTCGCCGGATTCTGGCTCTGGCAGGTGCGGTCGAAGGAGGAGGCGATCGAATGGCTGAAGCGCGCTCCGTTCGAGGACACCGAAGTCGAGATTCGTCAGGTCTTCGAGAACGATGACTTCGGGGAGGCGTTCACTCCCGAGCTCAGGGCGCAGGAAGACCGGATCCGCGCGGAGGCAGCTCGTCAGGCCAAGTCCAGGGCGAAATAATGCAATCCGATCAGACCGCAGTTGTGTCGAAGAAAAAACTATGGGCTGGCAGAATCATCAGCGGCCTCGTCGTGTTGTTCCTCATCTTCGATGGAGTTACGAAGGTGATGACGATTCGGCCGGTCGTTGACGGAATGCGTCAGCTCGGCTACCCCGTGCCGCTGGCTCCCGTAATCGGAACGATCCTGCTCAGCTGCGTCGTGCTCTACGCCATTTCGCGGACGGCTCCTCTTGGTGCGATTCTGCTCACAGGATATCTCGGTGGCGCGGTAGCCAGCCAATTACGCATCGGAATGCCTCTCTTCACTTACACGCTCGCTCCGACCTATCTCGCCGCGCTCGCATGGGGAGGTCTCTACCTGCGTGATAGTCGTGTCCGCGCGCTGCTCGGTTCGCGGTCGCGATGAGGCAATAGCGGGACATGCGAGCTCACGCCAGCCTTGCAGCGTCGGGCGAAGATGAGCTGATTGGTAGCCGTGACGGCTACCGAAACACACCGGGCGATCGACGCAGTCTGGAGAATCGAATCCGCCAGGCTCATCGCGGGGCTGACGCGGATAGTTCGCGACGTCGGCCTCGCCGAGGATCTGGCGCAAGATGCGCTCGTAGCGGCCCTCGAGCAGTGGCCGAGATCGGGCGTGCCGGATAATCCCGGCGCCTGGCTGATGGCAACCGCAAAGCACCGTGCAATCGATTACCTGAGGCGAGGTGCGCTCCTCGATCGGAAGCACGAGCAGATCGCTCGCGAGCGCGAGGCCGAGCAAGAGGCAGCGGTGCCTGATCTGGAAGCGGCTCTCGACGACCACGTTGGCGACGATTTGCTCCGCCTCGTGTTTATCGCGTGCCACCCCGTTCTTGCTACGGAAGCGCAAGTTGCGCTCACACTCAGGTTGCTGGGTGGCCTCACGACTGACGAGATCGCCCGCGCGTTTCTGGTTCCCGAGCCGACGATTGCGCAGCGGATTGTGCGCGCCAAGCGTACGCTCGCAGACGCGCACGTTCCGTTCGAGGTGCCTCGCGGCGACGAGTTCACCGCGCGTCTCGCGTCGGTGCTCCAGGTGATTTACCTCGTGTTCAACGAAGGTTATTCGGCCACCGCAGGGGACGACTGGATGCGGCCCACGCTCTGCGAGGATGCGTTGCGGCTCGGGCGAATCCTGGTCGGTCTCGTTCCCGATGAGCCCGAAGTGCACGGTCTCGTCGCGCTGATGGAAATCCAGGCGTCGCGCTCGCGTGCCCGCATCGGTCCGAAGGGCGAGCCGATTCTCCTGCTCGATCAGGATCGCGCGCGCTGGGATCACGTTCTCATCAGTCGCGGCCTCACTGCTCTCGCGCGGGCCGAGCAGCTGGGCGGAGCGCTCGGGCCTTACGCGTTGCAGGCGGCATTAGCGGCTTGCCATGCGCGTGCGCGTACGGCACAAGAGACGGATTGGGCGCGCATAGCTTCGCTATACGAGGCACTTGCGGACATCACGCCATCTCCGGTGGTGGAGCTGAATCGCGCGGTGGCGATCGGAATGGCGTTCGGGCCTGCGGCGGGTCTGCAGCTCGTCGACACTCTGCTCTCTGAGCCGTCTCTAGAGTCTTATCACCTGCTGCCGAGTGTGCGGGGAGATCTTCTCGCCAAGCTCGGGCGTCACGATGAGGCGCGGGTGGAGTTCAAGCGTGCGGCATCGCTGACTCGCAACGCGCGTGAGCGCGATCTGTTGCTCGAGCGCGCAGGCGAGGTCAGGCGAAGCGTTTGAGGGATCGCTCCTTTGCTTTTTGCATCTCCACTTCGCGGTTGCGCGGCGGCGCGTTCGTGTGGAGCGAGTGAACCAGCTTGTTGGCGGCCGCCGCCACTTCCTCGACCGCCTGATTGAAAGCGGCTTCATTGGCGCGCGACGGCCGTGTCGCGCCGCTCAGCTTTCGGACGAATTGCAGCGCCGACGCACGAACTTCGTCGTCGGTCGCGGGCGGCTCGAAATTGGCCAGCGTCTTGATGTTCCGGCACATACTCGTTTCCTCGATTCGGTGGGAGCTCTCAGCTATTTGAAAATAAGGTGCGCCACGTTTGATTCCAGACTCCAGGGCCAGCGGCAAACAATCCGGCGGTAATGATCACGATCAAAGTCCGGGCAACCCGAAGAGCTTGGCATCACGATCATCTTCAACAGAAACTTGAGCGTGACACCCAGCACTATGCCAATCGCCGCAGTTCGTATCCAGCTGTCGGGACGCACAAAGCCGATCCCGCGCCAGGGAGTGCGCGACAAACGGACCCAGATCAGCACGAGGATGGCGCTGATTGGTGAGACGAGGAAATTCCCGGCGAGAATGACGAGAATCGCGAGGGTTCCAATCGGGCCGAATCCGCGCAGCTCGGCGGCTTCACGATCATCCCCTATATTCGCCCTTGCCAGTCCCGGTCGCCGTTCCGCTCCGTAAGCTGCAAATATGAAAAAACTCTTCTATCTCGGCATCATCGGCTTGGTCCTGTTTGAGCTGGCCAATGTGTACTTTATCATGCCGATGCCGTTCAGTCAGCGAATGCGCAGCATCGACGTCGCGTATTTCCTTTATACGTGGCGGTGGCTCTTCCGGTTTGGGTTCGCGGCGCTCGCACTCGTGGGATTGTGGCCTGCCTGGCGCGCCGGCGGCCGCGAACAGTGGCTGGCCCCATCGTCGCTGGTCGTCGCCGCCCTGCTGATTTACGCTCTGAACTTCAAGATGGCTGCGGACCGAATGTTTCTCGAGCCTGCGTCGGTCACGATGCGGCCAGTGGGGCGGAACAGCGTCGAGCCCAATCGGCTCGTCGTTGGCGTCGAGATCAACGGCGATGCACGCGCATACCCGCTGCGGTTCATCGGCTATCACCACCAGGTGCGCGACACGATTGGTGGTAAACCGGTGATGGTGAGCTACTGCACGGTGTGCAGGACTGGCCGCGTATTCTCCCCGGTCGTGGATGGACGTCCCGAGAAATTTCGTCTCGTGGGCATGGATCACTTCAACGCGATGTTCGAGGACAACACTACCGGCAGCTGGTGGCGACAGGCGACCGGCGAGGCGGTTGTCGGACGAATGAAAGGAAAGGTGCTGGAAGAAATCCCGAGCCAGCAGGTGACTCTGGCCGAGTGGCTGTCACTGCATCCCAATAGCCTGATCATGCAGCCGGATTCGACCCAGAAAGACGAATACGCCAAGGGATTCGACTACGAGACGGGCGCGAGTCGAAAGACGCTCACTGGAACGGATACCATCTCCTGGCACGACAAGGCGTGGGTCGTCGGCATTGAGGCGAACGGCCAGAGCAAGGCTTACGACTGGAATCGTCTCCGACGCGAAGGAGTGGTGAACGACGAAGTTGGTGGAAAGCCAATCGTGCTGGCCCTCGCCTCCGACCACGCGAGCTTCTTCGCGTTCCAGCGTCCGGACTCCAACACGCGGTTTACGCTCCGTGGCGACTCACTCGTCACCGGCGGCCGGGCGTACGCCCTCAGTGGAAGGGGTGAGTCCGGCGTGCTGAAGCCGGTGTTTGCGTCACAGGAGTTCTGGCACAGCTGGCGAACGTTTCATCCGGGCACAACAACCTATTGAGCTTCAGCGGTCGCAGGCGAATGTGTTCTGATAACGATGCGGTTTGCCCAACACCTTCGCGGTCAGCACTTCCGCTGCGATCGCGCTGAATGGGATGCCGTTGGCGCCATAGCCGAGCGCGTACAGCACTCGGCGGTCAACGCGAGGGTGCGCGCCAATGTACGGCAAACTGTCCTTGCTTTCGCCGAACGTGCCAGCCCACGCATAGGCGAGCTCCATCTCGATCCGGGGAAACAACCGCCGAGCCTTTCCAAGCAGCGTCTCCGCCTTTCCGGGAACGCGAGCGTCGCGGTGGCCAGGATCGCGGAAGGGGTCATCCTCGCCGCCAACGATGATCCGATTGTCTGACGTGGTTCGCGCGTAGAGATATGGCCGGGCGGACTCCCACACCAGGCAGCGTTTGGTCCAGCCGTCAAAACTTTTCACGGGCTCGGTGACGATCGCGTAAGAGCTGTGGAGTTTTGCCAGCGGATCCGGAAGGAATCGCTCGGCCTCATACCCTGCGGCGACGACGACAGTCCTCGCCCGAATCCGGCCACGGTTCGTGCGCATCTCGACGACCGTCTTCTCGGGAACGATGCCTGTCACCTCCGTCCGTCCGTACACCGCGAAATCGCGCTGCATGCACCGCGAGATGAGAGCCTGCGTGAGTCGCCAAGGATCGACCTCGCCGGCGGTGTCGGACCAGAGCGCCAGTGGCGCCTCGATATCGACGATCTTCGCGATCGCCTTTTCATCCAGAATCTCACACGGCAATTGCACGCGCTGGCGGGTCCCGCATTCGTTGCGCAGCTCGTTGACATCCCGCTTGCGCGAAGCGTAGTAAAGGCTTGGACGGTTCCGAAAGCCGACATCTTCCTTCAGCGACCTGGAGATGCGAGCGACTGCGCGCACTCCGTCGAGAGCTGCCCGGTAGGATTCCACCGCTCGCGGGCGTCCGAGCTTTTCGATCAGCTCCGAGAGCGACATATCGAGCTCGTACTGTAGTAGCGCAGTCGATGCCGACGTGGAGCCGTGCGCCGGATGTCGCCGGTCGACGGCAATGACCGAGAGACCAGCCGCGGTGAGGGCGTCGGAAACGAGTGCGCCGGTTATCCCGGCGCCGATGACTGCCACGTCACAACGACGATCTCGCGACAGCGGTGGCGGCACTTCTCCCAGCCCATCGCGCAGCAGCCAGAAGGCGTGCGGAGACGTCAGGTCCAAGTGGTCAGACGGTTTATGTCGGCCATCTCCAGGACGTGTGCGGAGTATCCCTTTCGTGCGACGGCGAGCATTGCGCGACCCAGTTGTTCAGTCGTTGTAATCATCGTCGGAGCGACACGCCGAAGAAGCGGGTAGATCGGCCTGATGGCGGCGTAGGCTGCGTTGTACCATCGCGTCGACGAGCGAATTCCGTGCAGCGGCATGATGGCGCCGGGTCGGAACATGTAGGCCGCTCGGAACGGCAGGGATAGCAACGCGTTCTCCGTCCGTCCTTTGACGCGTGCCCACATCATGCGGCCTTTCTCGGTGCTGTCAGTTCCTGCGCCAGACACATACAAGAAAGTCAGATCCGGACTCGTCCGCAGCAGCGTCCTCGCGACACCCAGTGTCAAATCGTACGTCACTCGCGTGTATTCTTCCTCGGACATGCCGAGCGAGGATACGCCAGCGCAGAAGAAACAGGCATCGAAACCAGCCAATCGGGGCTCCAGCGACCCAAGTGTCGCGAGATCGGCTTGTACGAGCTCATTGAGCTTCTGATCGGTTAGCCCAGTCGGCCTCCTTACAACGGTGACGACTTTCTCGACATTGGCATCGAGGAGACATTCGCGCAGCACACCCTGGCCAACCATTCCCGTTGCGCCAAAGAGAAGCGCTTTCACGAGTTGAAGAACTCCACCACCCCGCTCTCCAGCGAGTACTCGGCGCCGACGACCATCAGGCCGTCGTCCTGAATCAGCTGCTCCAGAACGCGAGAGCCGTGCCTGAGGTGGTCGACCGATGCTCGTATGTTCGCCCGAACTGCCTGCATCACGAGGGCATCTGGATCGTTTTTCAGGTTGGTACCGAGGAGCGGTTCGACGGAGGGCCGCACTCTGTCGACGATCGCGCGGAGATTGGCGGACTGATTCGCGCTGGGTCTCCGCAGCTCTTCGAGCGTGGCGAGAATCGCCCCACACTGCGAATGACCCAGCACTACCACGAGGCGCGTGCCATACCGTGCGGCCGAGAATTCCACACTGCCCACCTGAGAGGGAGCGACAATGTTGCCGGCGACGCGGATGACGAACAAGTCACCCAACCCCTGGTCGAACACGATCTCCGCCGGAACGCGCGAATCGGAGCACCCGAGAATGATCGCGAAGGGTTGTTGCCCGCTCGCCAGCTCCGCGCGCCGCGTGTGACTTACGAACGCGTCGGAGCCGCGCACGTTCGCGGCGAACCTGAGGTTACCCTCGCGCAGCCGCGCCAGTGCTTCGTTGGCCGCGACCGTCATCGGTTATCGCCCGAAGTCGGCGGTGACCACGGTCGCAGCCGCGGCACAAGCCGAGGAACGTTGCGACAGTACTCTATGTACTCCTCCCCAAAGCGCGCTTTCAATTGTTGCTCCTCCAGGAGCGGAATGTAGATCAGGTTGATGACGAGAAATATGAGCGCCCACTGTACGTGCGGCCCGGAGAGCAGCATCAAGGCTTCACCGAACAACACGAACAGCACTCCGGAAATCATCGGATTGCGAACGTAGCGATATGGGCCGCGAACCACGAGATTGCGCGGAGGATCCCACGGCGCGAGCGTGCCCTTTCCATCCCTGGCAAATCGCCGAAGCGATGATACGAACAGCAACAACCCAACCGTGAGCAGCGCAAGCCCGGCGACCTGCGTCAATAGACGCGGTGTCGTGGTGCCCAGGGCGGGGTGCACTCCACTTGCGCGCGCGATCCAGATCGGGATCAGCACGGCCACGACAAATGGAAGTGCCGCAATAGCGAGCAAGTGTCGAATCAGAGTCACCACCGGTTGGTAGTCATTTGACCGCCGCGCAGGGAAGGCGCACCTTCTACGCGTCGAATCGTTCGAAATGGTTTGCTGGCAACGGGCAATTTAGACACCAGGAGATGCCGTGAAGCAGAATAACTTCTCGCGCCGAGAATTTCTGGGGATCAGCGCGGCCGCAGCGGGGGGAACACTGGCGAGCAAAACGATTTTTCTGATCCCCGAGCCCCTCCAGGCAGCGTCGCGGCCGGTCGCCGCAAGCGACAGAGTGCGATTCGGGATGATTGGCGTGGGCATGCAGGGATCGGGTTTGCTGGGGACGTCGATCACGCTCCCTGGGGTCGAGTGCGCGGCCGCGGCCGACCTCTACGACGGTCGACACGTCCTCGCGCGCGAGATCGTGCGCCCGGATCTGCCAGTGACGCGACGCTACAAGGAGCTCCTCGCCGACAAGGATATCGATTGCATCGTGGCGGCGGTGCCCGACCACTGGCACAGGCAGGTGGTCATAGACGCGGTGAGCGCGGGGAAGGACATCTACTGCGAGAAGCCGATGTCGCACACTGCAGCCGACGGCGTGGCGATGGTGGACGCTGCGAAAAGCAGTGGCCGCATCGTGCAGATCGGGTCGCAGCGCGTCAGCTCGCTCGTCTGCGCCAAGGCAAAGGAGATAATCGCGCAGGGCATGCTCGGCGATCTGATGCTGGTGGAAGGCTGGCTCGGACGGAATGATCCAACCGGAGCGTGGCAGTATCCGCCGCCATTCGACCTGTCGCCACAGAATCTGGATTGGGATACGTGGCAGGGAGACGTCCCGAAGCGGCCGTTCGATCCGATAATCTTCGCGCGCTGGCGCTGCTGGAAAGAATACGGGACGGGTGTCGCCGGCGATCTGCTGGTGCATCTGATCAGCGGCATGATGTTCATGCTGGGAATCAACGAGCCACCCAGGCAGGCGTCGGCGGTCGGCGGAATCCGTCACTGGAAAGACGGGCGGAATATGCCTGACGTGCACTCGACGGTTTACTACTTCGGTGAGCTGCCGGTTTATATGAGGCTCAATCTCGGCACGGCGATGCCGGAGACGTACCGCATTCAGGGCTCGAAGGGACTTCTCGAGGTAGGTGGATCGAGCGTGACATTCTCGCCGCAAACCGGCAAGGATTCCTACCCGAGCTATTACACGGGCAGCTTCCCGCGCGCGATGCGTGAGGAGTATCTAAAGCGGTGGCACGCCGAGAATGACGCGCGGCTCGCCAGCGAGGCGATGGCGGAGACGTCGCAGACCTTTCGCGGCCCCGACTTCGACGACATCACGCCTCACCTCTTGAATTTCTTTAACGCGGTTCGTTCTCGCCGGCCGGTCGTCGAGGACGTCGTTTTCGGACACCACGCGGCGCTGGCCTGCCACATGGCGAACGAGTCGTACTTCCGAAAGACCAGCGTTCGCTGGGACGAGGCCACGAAAAGCATCAAGAGCTGACGACAACGGGGACACCGCGCGGTGTCCCCGTTGTCTTTCATGGACTGAGCGTCAAACTTGAGACGCCGCGCCAGCCTAGTGATCTCGCTCGTCGTCGTCGTTCAGCGGCCTAAGGGAATGCTCCACGACGTACTTTCCGACGGCGCGTCCCTGTGCGAGGCCCACCTTCGTTGCCTGGCGGAAGTGATAGCCGATGTGGATACGTGACAGCCTGTTCTCCTCCGCCGCGGCCGCGATGCTGGAAAACGTGCGTGTCACACCGGCGAGTGATCCACTAGTGGTGGCAAAGGGACGAATGTGTCCGGGAACCAACGCCTCGATGATCGCCGCGGCATTTCCGCCCGCTGTGGCATGTGCGCTCGGATAGTCTGGAACAGGCGGGGTGGGAAAGGCTGGGTGGTCGCGACCCCCGCGAGCATTCACCGTCGGCGTCTCGACTCCACTCACCTCCGAAGAGGGATTACAGGTTGAGCCGGCCGTCTCTCCAAATGGACGACTCGTTGCGTATGTGACAATCCGAGCCGCATGCGCGTCTTCGTTCAGAAGATTGCTGGCGGTACGCCATGGGCACTCACCATTGATTCCACGTCGTCGGAGATCCTGCCGCGCTGGTCTCCTGACAACGATGAGCTCCTCTTTCTGGCGCGGAACAGCGCCTTCGTGTCGCCCGCGCTCGGCGGTCAACCGCGCTTGATTGCGCGGGGAACGGAAGGCAACGGCTCGGTCCGATCGGCGTCGTGGTCTCCGAACGGGGATTCCGTCGCGATCGTCCGCAACGATTCGCTGTTCGTGCAGCCGCTCGACGTATCTGGCTCGCGATTCGTGGGGCGCGACGATCAGCTGCACTCATGCGTGTGGTCGCCCGACGGACGGTGGATTGCCTGCGTGTCGGGAAACTGGATTGCGTTGAATCCGGGAACGCTCTTTGGAAACCGTGCTCCGAGCGGTCTCGGCCTCTATCCAGCCGAGGGCGGAGCAGCGATCGAATTGACGGATCGTGAGCAAGAGCACATGAGTCCCGCCTGGTCTCCCGACGGAAGGGCACTCTGGTTCCTCTCGAACCGCGACGGAGTCTCCGGCGAGGTTTACAGCGTCCCGATCGGGCGTGATGGTCATCCCGATGGACCGTTCACACGTGCAGGGCCGAACGCCGAGTCGATAAGCCTCTCCGCTCGTCGCATTGCGTACTCGGTTCCAGTGCGGAAGCAGAACATCTGGGCGCTCCGGATTCCGACGAGCGGCGTCGAGACCACGGCGTTTCTCGCTTGGGGCAAAGATCCGAATATTCTTTGGTTCCTCGGCCAGGATCCACGCGGACGTGGCGGAATCTGGGAGCTGCGGATCCGGGACGGACACGCTCGCCCGCTGGTACGGTTCGACGACCCCGCGGGCAGGTCGAACGGTGCGGCGTTCACGACGGACGGAAAGCAATTCTTTTTCACGCTCGATGAGCGCCTCAGCAACGTGCGCTGGGCGGAGCTCGTCAGCCGGTGAGCGCGCGCCTGATTCCTCGAACCTGTCGGGCGTGGACTTCGCGAACTGAGGTCAGGGCGACCAGCTCGCGCACATTGTGATCGCGAACGCCACCGCCGGCGATTATCGCGATCTTATCCCGTGCCTGATCGACCAGCGCAGAGATTACGGAAGCACCCTCCAGCGCAGTACCCGCGCCGCCTGACGTAAGAATCCGGCTGACGCCGAGCTCCATCAGCTGCTCGAGTGCGCGAGAAAGGTCCTGAGCGGAGTCGAACGCGCGATGGAATGTGACCGGCAGTCCAGCGGCCGCGCTCACCAGAGTGCGCGTGCGCTCCGTGTCAACGCGCGCGTCCGGGGTCAGGATACCGCTCACGATTCCCGAGACACCCATCTTTGTCGCGTCCGCGATGTCACGTTTCATCGCGGCGATCTCGTCATCTGAGTAGACGAAGTCGCCGCCGTGAGGACGAATCATTACGACCACGGGAAGTTGTGTTTTGTCGAGAACCGCTGCAAGCAACTTCAGGCTCGGAGTCGTCCCGCCAATCCTGAGGTTTGCGCACAGCTCGAGACGGTCGGCGCCATTCGCCTCGGCGGCAAGCGCTGATTCGAGCGACTCTACTGCGGCTTCGACGATGATCGTATGGTCTCCGACTGCGGTGCGGCCGCCGTGTCACTCCAGATTTCCCGAACCGGACATTCGTGAATGACTGTTGCCGGCCAATCCGGCTCGTAACGTTTGGCGCTCAGCATCCGCGAAAGCGTCAGGCGCTTTCCTTCGCCCCAGACAACCATTACCGCTTCCTTCGCCGATGAGATTGTAGCGATGCCGACGCTGATACCATACGCCGGAACCTCTTCGAGATTTCCGAACGCCGGAAAGGTCTGAAGGTTATCGCGGCGTGTCTCCTCTGGAAGCTGAATGATTCTCGTGCTGGTGTCGCGAGCGCTGCCCGGAGGATTGAACGCCACGTGTCCGTCGCTCGCGCCCGAGGCGAGGATGAACAAGTCGATGCCGCCGGCATTCGCAATCTCTTTGTCGAATGCCTCCGGATCCTTGGGATCGGGAAACCAGATAGACTCGTCGCGGATTTGATTGGCAGGGCGCAGAACTTCATTGAGTGGTCCGGCGATTTCTTCGCGCACAAAGCGATGGCACGACCATGGCTTGTCATCCGGCGCGTATTCGAGCTGACGGTCTCCTCCCACGAGATATTCATCCATCATCACCAGCACGACGTGACTGAGATTCTGTTTTGTCTCGGCCAGTCCTCGTGACATCGCCCGGTAGATCGGGCGTGGTGTGCGGCCGGTAGGGCATCCGAGAAGAAAGCGCGATCCCGCCACGCGAGCACGCTCGATCCCTTCGAGAATGTGTCGGCCAAGCTCATCCCCGATGACGTCCGGAGTTGAAAAGACTCGCAGCTCTGTCCTCGCCACGAATCGCTATGCTACGGGGTCGAGAAAATTGCTGGCTGCGCCTATCATGCCGTCCCACCCCTCGAACGTCGAACCGACTACTCGAGTGCTCTCCTTGAATTCGGGGCGTACGTGCTCACGGTAGCTCGCCCGAGCGGGCTCGAGAAGCAGGTCACCAGCCGCCGCGATGCCTCCACCAACGACGATCCTGTCGGGCGAGAAAAGCGGCGACAGTGATGCCAGGCCGAGCCCGAGCCACCAACCTGTCTCGGCCACAGCCTTTCGTGATGGCTCGTCTCCTGCGCGCGCCGCGGTGATAATCTCGCGCACCGTGCGCCCTTTACCCCTTTCCGAGAGCGCGGAAACGTTGACCATCGCCTCGAGGCAACCGCGAGCGCCGCAGCTGCAGCGCCGTCCTTTGCGGTCAACGATGATGTGCCCGATATCACCCGCGCACTCGCCGGTAAAGCGCAGCAGCTCTCCGTCGATTATCACTCCGCCGCCGAGTCCGGTGCCGACGGTCACGCCCAGCAAACGCGCCGAGCCTTTGCCCGCGCCATGACGGTATTCGGCGAGCACAGCTGCGTTGGAGTCGACCTCGAGACGGCAATTGAGCGCGAGTCTCTCTTCCAGAGCACGGCGCAACTCGAATTCGCGGAGCGCCGGCAGGTTCGCATTGTGTATCATCGCGGTGCGTCCCGGGTTGAGAAACCCAGCCACCGAGACGCCTATCCCAGCCACCGATTTCTTTTTTTCGGTCGTCGCATCCAGCATTGGCCGAATTGCGGCTACGATCGAGTCGACCAACGGAACCGGCTCGCCGAGCATTTTCATGGGCACCCGCTCGCGTGTGAGAACGGTGCCGTCGCTTGACACAATCCCGATCTTGATGGCGCTCCCACCGATGTCGATCGCGCCGGCCAGCCGCATCAGAGTGCTGCTCGCGCCAGCTCCGGCTTCTTCCAGAGATCGATCGGCTTGGAGATTCCCTTTGGACGGAACGGCAGCATGATTTTCTGTCCGAGCCCCGCCGACGCATAGGCCGCGTAAAGAACTTCCTGTACGACGCGCCCTGTCTCGCCGTCCGAGATCGGCTTCTCCGTACCGCGCACGCACCGAGCGAAATGACGCATCTCTTGCGGGAACCCGTAATTCCAGTGTTCCTCGAAAACGGGATACGTCCACCCCTTTGTCGACGACGCTTTTTCAACTGCGTAGCCGAATCCCACCTCGGAGTAAGTTGCGAGCGCGTTCCCCATCAACATGTCGGCATACGTCTGTCCCTTGTCGCCGAAGACCTCGATCGAGTCGTCCATTCCGCCCGGTCGATTCCAGCTGCTCTCGACCAGTCCGATCGCACCATTCTCGAACTCAATGATGGTGAGCGCTTCGTCGTCGCCCTTCGTCCGTTTGCTGTTCACCTGTGTGGAGAGTTGTG
>DATCPG010000101.1:0-11915 GCA_036570225.1 Gemmatimonadaceae bacterium
AGCTTTCCCCGCTTGCGCTCCCAGCCCATCCACACGTTCTGCTTCGCATTCCACAAGCGCGGCCGATGGAATAAAAGGAACACATCAGCCCCGCCGTTTCTGTATTTCGCGTTCAGGGCGCGAACGCCCGACGTCGCGGCGGCCAGGATCTCTTCGTCATCGGGCCTGTGCTCGGTCGGCGCGTCGGTGAAGTCACTGAGTATTGCGAACTGGAGGTTTGGATCGCGGTTGGCGAGGTACTGCACCTCGATGTGCTCGAGCGCTTCCTCCACGCCATGAACGCTGCTGAGAAGAGTCGGCACCACCACAGCGGTCATGTACTGTTCGGGAATTCCGTCGTCCCGGAGTTCGAGCTTCGAGAGAAGCCGGGGCGGCATCAGCAGGGTTATCAGCTGGTTGATGACACTGATGCCGATCTCGCTCGCCGGTATCAGAGCAGTCAGGACGATAATGAGCTGTGTCATCACGGGCGCGGTTTCCGCCACTTCGAGAATCACGCCCAGCGCGAGCGTCGTGAACAGCGTTATGCCACCGAAGTACAAGGTGTTTGGATGACGCTGCGTCCACCGATAGAGCCACTCTCCCGGCGGCGGAGTATACGCGACCTTCTCCTCCAGAACCTTCCGCCCTGTCTCGACCAGGAAGTAGCCGACGTGCGCGTGCCTTGCATCGCTCGGGTCGGCGAGCTTGGCCAACGCGAGTACTTCACCCGCAATCTCCTCTTCCGGACGCTTCACGCGTTTCGCCACGTGCTCGACGACGTGGCGGTAGTGATCGCGTGTCCCGAACGTCATCGATGCGTAGTGGCCGCTGGGATCCTGGCGAAGCAATTTCTCGGTGGCGCTTTGCGATTCGACGAAATCCTTCCAGTCGAGCCGTGAGATCGTGCGAAGGCTCGTGATGCTGTTGGCGACCGTTACCTGGGTGAGCGCCACACGGCGATTCGAGCGCGTTGCCGCTTCTTCAGCGCTCGGTCCATCTTCGGCGATCCACTGCTCGAGCCAGATGAGCGGCGTGAAATTCGTCTGGTACGAGCGCACTTGTTGGAGGAATCGCGCGACCCACGTCGGAGTGAAGGGAGGGTGTTCATCCACGAACGCCGCAAGTGCGATCGCCAGCGCCTGTGACGATTCTTCGCTCGCTTCGCGCAGCACCGTTGCGGCCCTGTCTGCGGACTCCACCTCCTTGAGACGTGCGGCAACCCGCAGCGCCATCCGGCGGATGTTCTCCACGAGCCCGAGCCTGAGCATCGTGGGTATCGCCCACAGCTCGCCCATTCGAAGAGATGTGACCGTTTGATACTCGCGCACAAACAGCGTGATGTTGTCGAGGTCCAGGTGGCCCTCGGTGTGCGCGATCAGCTCGATCGCTACCTCGTACGCGCGTGGATAACCTGCCAGTGAGCCGGTCGAGAGCTTGGGAAGCTCCTCGTAATAGCCCTTTGGAAGATTCGTCCGAATCTCGCGGATGTGCTCTTGAACGATGTAGAAGTTGTCCAGTAGCCAGTCGCCCGCGGGACTGATGTCGAGTCCACTCTCGGCTCCATGATTCAGCTCCTGGTAGACTCGATCGAGAACCAGCTTCGTGTCATCGAGACGAAGCAGCAGCGGGCCGGGCCCCCGCTGTTTCTGCGCGGGTAGCAGATGATGCCCGCGAGCAACCGCGCGCGCGCGCTCCCCAAGTCGTTCGGCGCCGAGGACCTCGCCGCGAATGGGGCCAACGAGTTCTTCGCTGCCAGCCCCGTCGCGGGAACGGCGAAATAGACGACTCAGGGTTGTTGCAGGGCTTTTGGGCGGAATTGCTGTTGCCACGTCACCTACTCAACGCCAAAGATATGCCGCGCTCGAATGAAGCACGCCGCAAAATATCCCTGTTCGCTACTCGGCGTAGTAGGCTCGAATACAGAGTGTCACCATGCGCTGACGGAGAAGCTCGTATTGATCCGCATTCTGCGGACGCAACGACTCGGCGAGAGAGTTCCACAGTTGCTTGAACATGATTATGAGTCGCTCTGGCTTGATGTCCTGATCATGAGCTTCCTGCGCCACTTTTCGGAGCAGGGTCGAAAGCTCCTGCGTTGGACCGTCCGGCCTTTTCAGCTGCTCGATGAGCGCGGTCCGCAATTCCTTCATTGTGCTTTCCGAAAGTGAGCCCACACACCACCGTGGCAATGGTTTTTCCACGCTCTTGCCATGACTTGCAGGGAGCGTCGGACATTTGTTCCTAGAATATCGAGGGGTTTCCAGCTGCACGCTAGAGAACCTGCGGTCCGCAAGTTGCCGGGTGTTCACAACTCTTCTTGACCGGCCTTATTGCGTAACATTCTGATTCTTGCGCGCGAAGAGATAGTCGCTGCGCTGCTCGGTTTGATGGTGGAGCTCCACGGTGACCAGCCGAAGTTCGTCGACAGATCGGAAAGCGTCGACGATGCGATACGGCAGGAACGCCCCGGCGCTGTGCTGATCGACTGCGACCACCCCGAATGCACCGAACAGCTCATCGAGACCATCAGGCGACTGGACGCCACCCCCATCCTGTTCAGCCCTTTCAGAGTGCACCACGAAGTCCGGACGGTAGCGACACGTCACGGCGTGCAGTCGTTCACCCTCCCTACGGATCCAGGTACCTTCGGAAAAATGCTCGATACCTGAGCTGGGTCCTAGTTCTTGCGCGGTGGAGTTTTCTTTCCCGACTGCGGAATGGGACCCGGATCTTTGGCGCTTTCCTTCAGATGAAGCTTGTCCAGCTCGTGAAGGTGCTCATCCTCGTTGCGAACTTTCTGGTCCGTGCCCATCGCATCTTTTTGGAACTTCCCATTGGATTTCATGCGTCCTCTCGTGGTATACGGACTTCAGTTGTACACGAAGCGTGCCCACGAAGTGGTCTTGCTGATCCCTGAAGATTTACTGGCGACGCAGCTCACCGGAAGCGAAGTCCTCCCATCAGGCGGAAGAGCGTTACATCGGAAGGCACCGAGTAGATCTGGGCACCCACATCGAAAATCCGGTGGACGATGGCGGTAACACCACCAAAAACGGTTGCGCGTACTAGAGGCGATGCAAGCTCGACCTGGGTCCTGTCGACGTTGCCGCTTGCATCCGTGAATCCCACCTGGAAGTGGGGATCGATTCGATTGGCGCCGCCTCCCAGATAGAATGCAATGCCCCCGGATCCCGGGGCGAATCCAGCAGCAATTTCACCGCCCATCATGTCGGGATGGAAAGTATCCTTCGACGGATTTGTGCCGTAGCAGGGACTGGAAGGATCTGTCTGTTGGAGAGACGAACTCGGGCAGGTAATAGCCCCCTTCACGTTTCCGAATGTGCCGTGTACCCGGAACATCAGCGTGGTGCCGGTCGCGACCGGGCCGTTAACGAAGTGGTGCGCCTGGGAAATTCCGAAGCTGAAAAGATTGGGCGTCGCTCTGGCGATCGTGACCGGTGGCAGATAAGCCGCCTCGAGCGCAAACCCGAACGGGCCGGCCACCGTGAGCCTCGGCCGGCCAAATACAGGTGAGAGGGAAGTGTGCTCGCTTTTCTGCGTAAAGCACGCTCCTGTTTGTTCAATCGCCGGATTCGGTTTCGGTATGTACTCACCCTCCGCGCCGATTCGGATGCTACCGGGTCTCATGACTTCCGGGGCCGTCGCCATTGAAAACACGATCGGTGCCGTATAGAAAGCCAGCAATTTCCCCTCATTGCTGTTCGTCCCGACTTTGCACTGAGCTGCCGCCTGGTGCTGCAGAAAGCACATGGACCCCACGATGAGCAGAGCTCGACGCATTATCGCTCCAATGGTAGTGAACGTACTGGTGAGATTCTAAGGTAGGATCCGGACAGCGCGCATGCGAGAAAGGCTTCGGCAATCGCCGTTATCCGGAGCGCCAGCGTATGCCTGGAATGGGCGAGCGGACAACGTACGTGCGCTGCAAGCATTGCGAGTAGAACGCGCGATGTTCCTGGTAAGCGCTCCACTTCTGGTTGACAGCGACCATTTCTCGATCGTACGCAAGCAGGAGAGTTGTCTTCGCCTGTGTCTGGTCGGCGGACCGGTTGGCGGCCCGCATAGCAAGTGCATAGCCGAGGTAGTACATGGCGGCGATACGCTGTTGTTTGCGTAAGTCCGCGACCAGAAGGCCGGCCATCCTATGATCGAAGTGATCGTGCGGATTTCGCGCAATGTTCGGGTCGCTCGTATGTATCGTGACAGCGGGCGAATTCGCCTCGACGATCGCATCAACCGTGGTCATGAGGTCCTTCCACCCTCGATAGGTAGTGCTGCCATCGATCGCCATCATCTCAGAACCTGGATTTGCGCGCAGCTTCCGGAGACTCCGATAGCCATAACGCGCAAACCCTTTTCCGTTCCGTTTCCCATCCGGAAGCCTCAGGAAGTACGACTCGCTGGTTCCGGCAGAGCATTTTCTTATCGAATGGCCGTCGATCTCGACCATGGAGCAGACGAACGGCTGGCTGATTGGTAGTCCGGCGGCGATTCGAGTCGACTGAAGCGCTGCTCGTTCCCGAGTCTGCCAGTATGTGGAGTCCCGTCCGTCGTCCCCAGCGGTGAGATACAGGAAAACGCCCCGATTTCCTGCGTGGAGTCGCTCCGTGAGCACGTCACCCATGAATAGCTGCCAGTCGTCCTGGTGCGCGACAACGACAATATCAATTTGGGGTGATTGGGTAGGTAATAATCTAACTCCTTCCCCGCTAATCGCTGGAAGGAGCGCGATCCAGAATAGCCTCGCTCGACCGATGATCGATCCCACTCGTGCCTCCAAGCTGAGAAAGATAGCAGTTCATTCTCTATGGGCATGATAGCACAGCGGGTGAGCTTGAGCTCACCCGCTGTTAGATTCTTATGGAACTTCGAGCTCAGACTTTAACCGCCTGGACCTCGAGGCTGATTTTGATGTCGTTGCCAACCACCACACCGCCAGTCTCCAGCGCCTGATTCCAGGTCAATCCGAAATCTCTGCGGTCGATCTTCCCCGACCCGCTAAATCCGACCCGCTCTCCTCCCCACGGGTCCTTCTGTTTGCCCTCGAACTCAACGTCCAGAGTCACGGACTTCGTGACGTCCCGGATCGTTAGATCGCCCGTAAGCTTGAAGTGCTCTTTGTCACCCTCTATACGGGTGCTCTTGAACGTGATCTCTGGATATACCTCGGCGTTCAGGAAATCAGCTGAGCGAAGGTGCTGGTCGCGCTGATCCGTCCGGGTATCTAGACTTGCTGCCTTGAGCGTCGCTTCGACGGTGGATTTCCTTGGATCCCTCTCGTCGGTGTAAATGGTGCCGGTGACATCCCCGATCCGACCCTTCACGGTCGTAATCATCAGATGCTTTGCCGAAAATTCGACCAACGTGTGAACAGGATCGATCTTCCAGGCTGTTTTTGCCCCAGCTGCGGGGGCGGTTGTCGCGGGTGCGGTCATTTTGATTTCCTCGGCGATCTTTCGGTGAGCAATTACCCATCAACTCCTGATAATGGGACTGGACTTACTATTGATAGGCTAGTATACTTATGTAAGTAACTTGTGTCAAGCGCCTATCCTTCCAAAATTTCTACATGGCCCGAAACGATTTGCCTGCTCCTGTTTGTGCTCGCTTCCACCAAGCCGTTGAGCTGATCGGCGGACGATGGACCGGCGCGATTATCCAGACTCTGATCCAGGGAAAAACGCGCTACGCCCTGATCAAGGCCGCAATCCCTGACATCACTGACCGGATGTTGTCGGAGCGGCTGCGTTTCCTGGAGTCCGAAGAGGTCGTAACGCGAAGAGTCGTTCCGGAAAGCCCCATTCGCGTTGAATACGAGCTCACCGAGAAGGGAGCCACGCTCGAAAGCTCGTTGCGTGAGATTGGCACGTGGGCCGAGCGGTGGATTTCGCTCGAGTCGGACACATCGACAAAGGGCAAGCGTAAAGCAGCCGGCTGATCGAACCGAAAATCGCAAGCACCTAAACCCACCGCCTCCCAGAAAATGCGCAAGCTCCTCTCGTTGCTCCTGATTTGTGCGACCGGGCTCGCCCTGACGCCTGCTCCCGCCGATGTCTCGTTGCGCGGTTTTTTTCCGCAATCGGTTCAGGCCGAGCGCGATCTGGAAGCGCGATTCAAGACGATGCCGGATCCGGGAAGAATGAGAGAAGCGATGCGTCGCCTCAGCGCTCGTCCGCACCACGTCGGGTCACCATACGACAAGGACAACGCCGAATGGATTCTCGGCCAGTTCAAGTCCTATGGTTGGGATGCCCACATTGAGAATTTCGATGTTCTGTTCCCCACACCCGTCGAGCGGATAGTGGAGCTCGTTGCTCCCACGACATACAAGGCATCGCTTCAGGAGACAGCCCTTCCGGGAGATCCGACGTCGAATCAGCAGGCGGAGCAGCTCCCATCCTACAACGCTTACTCCATCGACGGGGATGTCACCGGTCTGCTCGTTTTCGTGAATTACGGAGTGCCGGCTGACTATGAAGAGCTCGAGCAGCGTGGAGTGTCGGTCAAGGGCGCCATCGTGATCGCCAAGTACGGCGGATCATGGCGGGGCATTAAGCCGAAAGTCGCTGCCGAGCACGGTGCCATCGGGTGTCTCATCTACTCGGACCCGAGAGATGACGGCTATGCGGGAGGAGATGTCTTTCCCGCCGGCCCGATGCGTCCAGCCCAGGGAGTGCAGCGCGGCTCGGTGGCTGACATGCCGGTCTATCCGGGAGATCCTCTCACTCCCGGCGTGGGCGCCACGAAAGACGCGAAGCGCCTCTCGCTCGCTCAGGCGCGGACGATTACAAAAATCCCCGTGCTGCCAATTTCCTACGGTGATGCCCAGCCGCTTCTCGCCGCGCTCGGCGGTCCTATCGCTCCGGCTTCATGGCGTGGTGGTTTGCCGATCACCTATCGGCTGGGATCAGGGCCGGCAAGAGTTCATTTGCGCGTCAAATCGGATTGGAGCCTCAAGACACTTTACGACGTAATAGCAAGGCTGCCCGGCACTACGGAAGCGGATCAATGGATCGTTCGTGGGAATCATCACGATGCATGGGTAAATGGCGCCGAAGATCCAATCTCTGGTCTTGTCGCCGAACTCGAAGAAGCGCGTGCACTCGGCACGTTGTACCAGCAGGGATGGCGGCCGAAGCGAACCATCATCTACGCCGCCTGGGATGGTGAGGAGCCCGGATTGCTTGGCTCGACCGAGTGGGCTGAGACACACGCCGACGAGCTCAAGGCGCACGCTGTCGCCTACCTCAATAGCGACAGCAACGGCAGAGGCTACCTCGGCATTGAGGGATCGCACTCGCTCGAGAAATTCATGAACGGCGTTGCACTGGATGTCCCAGATCCTGAATCCGGTGTCAGCTCGTGGAAGCGCATCCAGGCGTCAAGGATTCTCAATGGCACTCCCGAAAGTCGTCGCGAGGCACGCGACCGTGATGATCTTCGGATCGGCGCGCTTGGATCAGGATCCGACTATTCCTCCTTCCTGGATCATTTGGGCGTCGCATCGCTGAATATCGGATATGGCGGCGAAGACAATGGTGGGATCTATCACTCGATCTACGACGATTTCTACTGGTTCACGCATTTCAGCGACACGTCGTTCGTCTACGGACGCGCACTCGCGCAGGTAGGAGGAATTACCGTTCTTCGTCTGGCAGATGCCGATCTGCTTCCGTTCGCGTTCTCGAATCTCGGAGAGACCGTCCAGGGCTACGTGAAGGATCTCCAATCCCTGCGCGACAAGCGTTCGGAGCAAATCGCGGAGCGAAACAAGCAGATTGAAGAGGGTCTATTCAAGTTCACCAGTGATCCGCGTGATCCGGTGACGGCTCCGCAGAAAGAGGCACCAGCGCCACAGCTCAACTTTGCGCCATTGCTCAATGCCCTGGACTCGTTGAATCACGCCGCCTCGCGTTATGACCACTCCTACAATCGCGCGGTAACCGAAGGACGCGCCGCCAATGCGAAGAGCATCAATGAGCGATTGATACAGGCCGAGCGCGCACTGACGTCCACGGAAGGGCTCAAGAACAGGCCCTGGTATGTGCACATGCTCTACGCGCCGGGTTTTTACACTGGTTACGGAGTCAAGACGATCCCGGGAGTTCGCGAAGCGATCGAGCAGGGACAATGGCAGGACGCCGACAAGGAGATCGCGCGTGCCGCAGCTGCGCTTGAGCGTGAGGCCACTCTGATCAGTGGAATTGCTGCGTCGCTGCCAGGCGCCTAGTACGTGGCCTGGTAGTTCAACCGAAAACCTCGCGCTGGCTGCGGGATGAAATCCTTGATCACCGAGAGGTTGTCCCGGTACACGCGGTTGAACACGTTGTCGCAGTGGAGGCTGATGTTATTCACCAGGCGTTGCCGTGTGAGCCGCATGCCGACGCCTAGATTCACGATCGCATACCCGGCGGTTGGAGTGTCGCCCTCGCCGAGTCGGGTTTGCCTCGCCGCGGTACGCGTTTCGATCATTCCCATATAGATCGGATCCTGATACGTAAGCCGCAATAGACCTCGTAGCGGAGGCGTAAAGGGAAGCGGCACGTGCTGTCTGGTATCCTCCGCATTCACGTAATCAGCACCTGCCTTGATCGCAAAATTCTGGACGGGCTGAACGGTAACACTCGCCTCGAGACCGTACAGACGTGCATCGGTCGCACCGAACTGGCGGACCGGGAAACCCTGAATGGTGTCGCCGCGCAGGAATCCATAGATGTAGTGACGGATGCTGTTCACGTACGGCGAGATCTCAAACGACGCGTTTGCGAAACTTCCCTTGAGAGATGCGTCCACGCCCAAACCGGTTTCCGGTCCGAGCCCAGCTGTTCCGACAGTGTACGTCCCGCTCGGGGCATCGAGTCCGTTTGCAAATAATTCCTGTACGGTGGGCGCGCGAAATGATCTGGCAAGACTCAATGATCCCGTTACATACGGCGTGATCTGTTGAATCGCTCCGAGTGAGGCCGTCAACGCGTTGGAAAGGCGTGACTCGTTGATCGTCTGGAAAAACGGATCGGTCGACTGCGGATACGGACGCGTTTGAATCTTGTTGTAGTCGTATCGCAGGCCGGCCTGCAGACGAGTGTTTTCGGCCGCCGGATATTCTTCGAACGCATATCCCGCGATTCCGCTCGTCCGCGAGTTGGGGCCGAGGGGTTCATCGCCTTCTATCGTGAGGTCTTCGATGTTCGTCCACAGCCCCAGAGTGCCCTGGAGTTTCCCCAGCGGCTGATGCTGAATCTGCACGACACCGTTGAACGCCCGCTTTTGGAAATGATTGGCTTGAGGATCGGAGACGCCGTTGGCATCCTGCGCCGTCGGAAATTCGGAATGGTTGTAGTCGTTCAAGCTTCCGTTGAATCTCAGTTGTTTGGCGAATGAGAAACTGGAATTGAGCAGGGTCCGGAATTCGACTGTGTTCCGGCGTTCCGCTATGCGCGATGTGGTCGGAGGTACGTTCACAAAATCCGGATTGGGCGGCACGCCGGGTAGTCCGTAATTCACCTCGAAGTGCTTGCCCCCGATCCCAAATGTTCCGGCACTGCTCTGGTACGCATAACCGAGACCCCCTTCGCCGCTATGGTCGAAGGTCTGCGGCATCCGGTCGAGATTGAACACGGTGCCGGTACCCGGGTCAGTGTAGCTGCCCGAAGGGATCCGGATGTTATTGGATCTGACTCCTCCAGCCGAAAACCGAAAGGCAGAATTTCCCTGACTGTAGACGTTGTTGATGTAGGCCGAGCCTCCGCCACTTACCGTGTTTCCTTCGACCGCGACCGTGCCCGACAAGGGGTGATCCGAGACCGATGGGACGATGTCAGTGATGACGTTTACGAGCCCGCCGATCGTGCTCGGACCGTAGAGGATGGTCGCCGGGCCACGAACTACATCGATTTGCGAGATACTGATCGCCTCGATCGGCGTGGCATGGGCGGGATCAAAAGTCGCCAGATCACCCATGCGAAGGCCGTTTTCGAGGACTAGTACCTCGTTGTCGCCCAGACCTCGGAGAATAGGCCGTGATGGTGCGGAGCCGAGGCTGCGAGTGCTGACGCCCGATAGATCGGAGATTTTCTCGGCAAAGCTCATCCCCGGGCTGTTCTGGAATTCCACTCGGGACTTGGATGCAGTCGACTGATATTGCTCGTCCGAAGTCCGAGCAACCGGGGACGCGGAGACCACGACTTCTTTCAGCTGGATTGCCGATTCCCGAAGGTTGAACGACACGTCGGCGACATTACCCACGAGTCGGACGGTATCGGTAACCGACGCGTAACCAGTAACTCCAACGAATATTCTATAGATACCCTTAGGGACGTTCGGGAAAGTGAACTCCCCTTGCGCGCCGGTGTGCTCGATTCGATCGAGGTCGAGAAGCCGCACAGTCGCGCCGACTATCGGGCTGCCGGCGCTCTGAACGGCTCCGGTTATGGTTTGCGCCTGGAGTGCGGCCGCTGTCAGCAGTGGCGAGGCCATTGCAAGCAGAAGACGTCGAATAATGTTCATGTCGGCGAAATCTGTCTGACGCGCGTGTTACTGCAAGTGTCGCGAAGCTCTCGTCCCGGGAACGAGCGAGGGAAAGGAGAAGCGAGAGAGTTTCTCGCTCTCCTTTCCCTCGTCTCAATAAACGAAGATGACGTTAGCGCCCACAGTCCCCTGCTTGTCGGCGAGTATTGCCTGCTTCGTGAAGAGTGGCTGGTTCGCCTTGTCGAAGCGCACCTCACCCCGCAACAGAACGTGATCCGTGAATTTGTATGCTGGGGTGAACGTTCCCTCCGACAATGTCGCCCTTGTCCCCGTCGCGAGCCGCACACCATCCTCATCGTGAAAGGTCTCGGCGCGCAGCGCGACAGAGAACTTGTCGGTCAGCGCGAAGGTCCCATAGCCGGCGATACCCTTCCACGTTGCGTCCGAGCCCGGATTGACCAGGCTCGTACCGTTTTCCTTTCCATAGTCGCCGTTGACGCCGAACGTAAGTCTCGCGGTCGGTTTGAGGATCGCCACCAGGTCGAACACGTTGCGGTTCGTGTGATTGTCACCCGGGAGCTCTGGCCCTCCGATCCAGTTGAGCAGCACACTGAGCGGCGCCACTGGCGTCAGCGCGAGCTGAGCGCCCACGGATTTCGAGTGATTGTTGTCGCGCAGAAGGTCCCATCCGTTCACCACCTCGACCATCCCTGCAACCTTGCTCGAGAAGGTGTAGCTCGCCTTGACCCCCGTGTGCGTGAATGGAATCGCGTAGCCGAAGAGGATCGAACGGCTGTAGTTGTCGTTGTAGCCGTCGTACCCTTCGATCACCTCGTAGCCCAGATGCGTGACGAATTTTCCAACGTCGAAGCGCAGTCCGGAGCCGAAGGGCGCGATGTAGCTGGCGAACGCCTGCTTCAGGTCGAACTGCGCGGCGTTTTGATCCTGTGTCTTCGTGATCTGCGGGATTGAGTTCCCCGCGTCAAAGTCCACGCGAAATCCAGCGTCGTTCGGCTTGGAGGCCGCGATCTGCACAACCAGCTCGGCGACGTCGAGGTTGAAGGAGTTGTCGTTGAAGTCGAAGACACGGTAGCTGTTCGCGCCGGTTGTCGGTCGGTTGGCGTTGTACTCGTACGCTGTGGAGACGAAGGCGTTGACCGCCAGGTCGTCAAACCATTTCGGGAGAGCGACGGCAGCTTTGGTAGTGGACGCTGTGCTGTCTTTGGGCGCCTTTCCTGAATCGGCCAGCTGAACGGGAGTGGCAAGCAGTGCGGCGCCACTGGGTTTCGAAGGCTGCGCGCTGCCGACGGTCGCGCTAACTGCTAGCGCGAGAGTCGCCCCGAAAAGGATCACCAGCGATGGACCGGCTCTGGATGGTGGAACCGGCACACGAGCAGCTGCTGGTATTCGATGAAGCATCTCGACCTCCTTGGGGTTAGTGGTGC
>DATCPG010000102.1:0-5508 GCA_036570225.1 Gemmatimonadaceae bacterium
TCCCAACGCGCGGAATCTGGATCTCCGTCCGTCGGTGAGAGAAACCTGGCTACTGACGGCTCCGGCGTACGTTCAATGCAGTGAAGACTGTAAGGGTTTGTGCGCCATCTGCGGTACGAATCTCAACGAAAGCTCGTGCAATTGCACGCCGACCACGGCCGACTCGCGCTGGAACGCTTTGCTCAAGCATCAGCGCGACGCACACTAGCTCGTCAACAACCTTAAGGAATAGAGCCAATGGCTGTCCCGAAGCGACGCACCTCCAAGAGAAAAAAGCGCGCGCGCAACACGCACAAGATCGCGCCTGCCATCGTCATTCAGAAGTGTCCCCGCTGCCAGGCCATGAGGCGTCCACATCATGTCTGCGCCGAGTGCGGATACTACGATGGCGAACAGCGAGTAGAACCGAAGGAAGCTTAGTTTGGCGCGAATAGCGTTGGACGCTATGGGGGGAGATTTTGCACCCAAAGCGCCAATCGCCGGGGCGTTACTCGCCTTGCAGGAGCTCGACGAATCCAACGTGGTGCAGCTCGTTGGACGGACTGCCGTCATCGAATCCCAGCTGAAGGACCTCCTGTCGGGCGAGATGTCGTCTGTTGCGGGCGTCCGGAAGCGTATCCAGATCGTCGAAGCTCCCGATGTCATCGAGATGTCGGAGAAGCCGACCGCGGGACTCCGGAAAAAACCGAACAGCTCGATGGTGGTCGGGATCAGGATGCAGGTCGACGAGCTCTCTGACGCGTTTGTATCCGCGGGAAATACCGGCGCACAGATGGCGACCTCGGCGATGCTGCTGAAGCTCCAGCCGGGCCTTACCCGGCCGGCCATCGCGACGGTCTTTCCAACGGCCCGCAATCCAGTCATTGTTCTTGATTCGGGAGCGAACGTGGACTGTTCCCCCCGCGAGCTGTTGCAGTTCGCGTGGCTTGGCGCGGTTTACGCGCAGTGCATTTTTGGTCGCTCGAATCCATCCATTGGGCTGTTGTCCATCGGAGAGGAGCCCGAAAAAGGCAACGCGGTGGTCAAGGAGGCACATGCACTTTTCCAGAAGGCGGGCTTCAATTTCCACGGCAATCTCGAAGGCCGCGACCTGCCAGCCGGCGCGAGCGACCGCGGCCCGTTCGACGTCGTCATTTGCGACGGGTTCGTTGGCAACGTCGTGCTCAAGTTTTACGAGGCAGTTGCCCCCATGATCGTGCGACTTCTCAGCGAGCACCCAGGAATAAATCCCGAGCACGTGCGCAGCGCGCTCAAGGGATTCGACTCCAGCGAATACGGCGGCGCGCCGCTGCTCGGAGTCCGCGGCGTCAGCATCATCTGTCATGGGAACTCTTCACCACGCGCGATCAAGAACGCGATCAAGGTGGCCGTACGTGCGGTTGATACGGGGATGAACGATCAGATAGGCGATCGCCTCGAGGCCGCGGCGCCGGCGATCAACGCCGCCGCGGAGATGGCATGAAGCGACCAGTCGCCGCAATCGCCGGCACGGGACGCGGGCTTCCGGCTCACGTGATGACGAATCACGATTTCGCCGCCATCGGCATCGAGACGTCCCACGAGTGGATCATGGAAAGAAGTGGGATCGCCACGCGGCACATCGCCAGGAATGGAGAGACTACGTGCTCGATGGCTGCGGACGCTGGACGCAAGGCAATGGAAGTCGCCGGCGTGCACCCCGGTGAAATCGATGTCATCGTGTTGAGCACGGCCACTCCCGATCGGCTCCTACCTGCGACGGCGGTCGACGTTCAGGCCGAGCTGGGAGCCACTCGCGCGGCCGCCTTCGACCTGGGGGCGGCTTGCTCCGGCTGGCTTTACGCGATGGCCACCGCTGAGGGGCTTATTATGGCCGGCACCGCCGAGACCGCTCTCGTCATCGGCTCGGAGAAAATGAGCGCGATCGTGGATTGGAAGGACCGATCCACGTGTGTGCTCTTTGGCGACGGTGCGGGAGCCGCCGTCCTGAAGCGCAGCAAGCACGGAAAAGGAATTCTCTCCGCCTACATGCGGAGCGACGGGAAGCTCGCCGATCTGCTTTATCGTCCGGACGGCGGCGCCACCACACCGATGTCCACCGACGTTCTGGACAAACGCTCGCACCTTGTGAGAATGGCCGGTCGCGAGGTGTTCAAGCATGCCGTGCGATCGATGGCCGACGCGGCCGACCGCGCTCTCGACGGCGCGCGACTCACCGGCTCGGATATCGATCTCCTCATTCCGCACCAGGCGAACGTGCGGATCATCGAAGCGACGGCGAAGCATTCGGGAATCTCCATGGACAAGGTCTACGTGAACGTCGACCGGTACGGGAATACGTCGTCGGCATCCATTCCGATCGCGCTCAACGAGGCGATCGAGTCCGGTCGCGTCAAGGATGGATCAACGGTGATGATGGTTGCTTTCGGCGCCGGATTCACATGGGCGTCGATGGTCATCCGATTCTAAGCGGTGGACATCGTTCTTCTTTTCCCTGGTCAGGGCTCGCAAAAGCCCGGAATGGGAAAAGATCTGGCCGAATCTTCTCCCGTTGCGCGAGGCGTTTTCGGTGAGGTGGATGCCGCGATTGGCGCCGACATAAGTCGACTCTGTTTCGACGGACCGGCCGACGAGCTCACCGCCACGAAAAATGCGCAACCCGCGCTTTTCGCCCACGGCGCGGCGGTCTGGGCAATTACCAAGGAAGTGCTTTTTCCGCACGTGCGCGCTGCGGCCGGCCACTCCCTCGGCGAGTTCACCGCATACCACGCGGCCGATGCGATCAGCTTGCCCGGAGCCGCGCGACTGGTGCGCCGGCGCGGCGAGCTGATGTTCGAGACGGGGAAAGCGCGCCCCGGAACGATGGCAGCGATCCTCGGGACTACGACGACACCCATCGCCGACCTGTGCGCGCGCGCGAGCAAGGAAGCTGGTGTCGTGGTGCCCGCCAACTACAATACCGACGAGCAGATTGTCATTTCTGGCGAGGTAGCGGGAGTCGAGCGTGCCATGGAGCTCGCTAAAGAGGCGGGCGCCAAACGGGCGATCAAGCTTCCGGTGAGCGGGGCATTCCACTCGCCACTCATGGAGCCGGCTGTGGTCGGGCTCACCAATGCAATTGCAACATCGGCTTTCACCGATCCGAACTTCCCCGTTTTTTCCAATGTGACGACGGATGCTTCGACGACTGCGGTCGATGGGAAGGACCTCCTGCTCAAACAGCTTACCTCGCCGGTGCGGTGGTCGACTGAGATCCGCAACATTGCCGCGCATTTTCCCGACGCACTGTATGTCGAGATGGGGCCGGGCAATGTTCTGAGCGGCCTGATGGGTCGTCTCGTCAAAGGCGCCAAAACCTTTTCATGCGGCACTCCGGCGGAAGTCGAAAAACTGCTCCAAATGGTGGCTTGATGAAGATCGATCTGGCGGGGAAGAACGCGCTCGTGACCGGCAGCACGCGAGGAATCGGACGCGCGATTGCCGAAACCCTCGCGGCCAGCGGCGCGCGGGTCGCCGTCGTGGGACGCGATCTCGATCGCGCACAGGAAGCGGCCAGCGCGATTGGTGAGGACGCGAAAGGTTTTGCCGCGGACGTCAGTGATACCGCCGCTGTATCGAAGCTGGTGTCCGACGTGGAGGCGGCTTTCGGCTCGATCGACATCCTCGTCAACAATGCCGGCATCACTCGCGACAATCTCGTGATGCGAATCAAGGACGAGGATTGGGACGCTGTGCTGAACGCCAACCTGCGAGGCGCCTTTGCCGCGATCCGGGCCGCATCGCGGGGAATGATGAAGCGCCGGAGCGGTCGCATCATCAATGTCGCAAGCATCATCGGCATTATTGGCAACAAAGGGCAGGCGAATTATGCGGCGAGCAAAGCGGGCCTCATCGCGCTCACAAAGTCGGTCGCGAAGGAGCTGGGGTCGCGCAACATTCTGGTCAACGCAGTCGCTCCGGGGTTCATAGAGACGGAGATGACTGCCACGATGACCCCGGAAGCGCGGGAAGCCCTGGGCAAACAGATTGCACTCGAGCGGCTCGGTACCGTGAACGACGTGGCCGGTGCGGTGGCGTTCCTGGCATCAGACCTTGCCTCCTACATCACGGGCCAGGTCTTCGTGGTGGATGGCGGAATGGTTATGTAGATCGACGGCGTCCCGCCGTGCGCGGGCGCAAAAGCGATGTAACTTTGTATCAGATATTCGGTTAGGTATATTACACGGAACCCCATAAACCCGAGGAAATCCATCAAATGGCCGACAATTCCAACAAGGTCAAAGACATCATCGAGAAGGAGCTCGGTGTCGAGCGCGAAAAGCTGACCAACGAGGCGAGCTTCATCGAAGATCTCGGCGCCGACAGCCTGGACATCGTCGAGCTCGTGATGGAGTTCGAGAAAGAGTTCAACATCGACATTCCTGACGAGGACGCCGAAAAGCTGCGCACCGTGGGTGACGCGCTCGGCTATCTGAACCAGAAGGTCGGAGCGTAATGAAGAGACGAGTCGTCGTCACCGGCATGGGGGTCATAACCCCCGTCGGCAACGATGTGGCGACGACCTGGCAGTCCCTGATAGCAGGGAAGTCGGGCACCGCTCCGATCACCAAGTTCGATGCATCGAAATTTCCCGTAAGGTTCGCGGCGGAGGTGAAGGGTTTCAATCCGCTCGACTACATGGACCGGAAGGAAGCGAAGCGCGCGGACCAATACACGCAGTACGCCGTCGCCGCTTCGCGGCAGGCTATGAACGACGCCAGTCTCGTCGAGCGCAACGGGATGGACCCGGATCGGATTGGGGTCATCATCGGCAGCGGCATCGGTGGACTGAAGAGCTTCGAGGAGCAGCACGACGTTTACCGGGAGCGCGGAGTCGGGAAGATCTCTCCCTTCTTCATCCCGATGTTCATCGCCGATATTGCCGCGGGAATCGTATCGATGATGTTCAACGCCAAGGGCCCAAACTACGCCACTGTATCAGCTTGCGCTACGAGTGCTCATGCGATAGGTGATGCCTACCGCACGATCCAGTATGGTGACGCGGACGTGATGATCACCGGTGGCGCCGAAGCCACAGTCACTCCGATGGCCATCGGGGGCTTTGCCAACATGAAAGCACTGTCCGAGCGCAACGACAGCCCCGAGACTGCGTCGCGTCCGTTTGACGCAACCCGCGATGGCTTCGTGATGGGCGAAGGAGCCGGAATCCTGATCCTTGAAGAGCTGGAGCATGCGCTCAAGCGGGGAGCCAAGATCTATTCGGAGATCGTCGGGTACGGCGCAACAGGCGACGCTTATCATCTCACAGCTCCGGCCCCCGACGGCGAGGGCGCCCAACGCGCGATGAAGCGCGCTCTCAAGGACGCCGGCCTGGAGCCGAAAGACATTCAGTACGTCAACGCGCACGGCACGTCGACCCCGGCCAACGACTTCAACGAGACTCGCGCCATCAAGGCGGTCTTCGGCGACGAGGCGAAAAAGGTCAACGTGAGCTCCACCAAATCGGCGACCGGGCACATGCTCGGCGCA
>DATCPG010000103.1:0-21213 GCA_036570225.1 Gemmatimonadaceae bacterium
CCGGATATCCTTTGATCTGCACATCGCCTTCCTGCATGATGTTGAAGAGGCTCACCTGGACCTTGCCCGCCAGATCGGGGAGCTCGTTCAACGCGAAAATGCCCCGGTTTGCGCGCGGGAGCATCCCGTAGTGCATCGTGAGCTCGTCCCCCAATATGTGTCCGCCGCGAGCGGCCTTGATGGGATCGAGATCTCCGATGATGTCGGCGACGGTGACGTCGGGAGTGGCCAGCTTCTCGACGTACCGCATGTCGGGATCGAGCCACGCCACCGGCGTGTCGTCCCCGGCTTCCTTGAGAAGATTCTTTCCGTACTTGGAGATCGGCGCGAATGGATTGTCATTCACTTCGCTCCCCGCGATGATCGGGAGCGCCGGATCGAGCAGCGTGGTGAGAGCGCGGAGAATGCGCGATTTCGCCTGTCCGCGGAGCCCCAGCAGGATGAAGTTGTGGCGGCTGAGAAGGGCGTTGACGATCTGCGGCATGACCGTCTCTTCATAGCCGACTACGCCGTTGAAGATCGGCTTCCTGGTCGCGAGACGAGTCAGAAGGTTGCCGCGCAGCTCATCCTTTACCGACAACTGCCTTCGGTCGGCAGCACCGAAGGCCGAGCGCTTTAGTGCACCAAATGTTTCTGGGTAAACCGACAACTGATTCTCCGTGGAAATTTGCTACTCACGACGTAATCTAGCCCACGCATTCGAGGGCAACCAGACGGCCCTGCCCTTGACACAGCCTACAGAAGAGATAAATTTTCGCCCGCGCCAAAAACGGGCTCGCGATCGCGTGCACGGACCGGCGATTTATTCCACATCAGCCTCCAAAGGAGATTGTAAATGAAGCGCCTGGCCCTCGTCGCCGCAGTCCTTGTACTTGCCGCTTGTGCGAAGAAAGATGAAGCAGCGACTGCCGACACGTCCGCACCCGCAATGGCCCCAGCGCCCGCGGCGATGGACACCACGATGAAGATGACAGACACGACCGCCGGTCCGACGAAAGACACGGTGACCAAGACCACCACGACGAGCAAGACGACCAAGACCCCGGTCAAAAAGAAGTAAGCTCTTCGCTGTGATCAAAAAGGCGCCACTAAACAGTGGCGCCTTTTTCGTTTTGTTCGATCTGTACGCTGCATTCTCCGCCAGACCATCGCGCCTGCAGCGTGGTGCCGGGCAGGACTTCCCGCCTCACCATCCCCAGCGCAACGCCGCCGAACCGGGGTGACAGCGCAACGCTGCGGATGTCACCGATGACTTTTCCGGACTCGTCCACGAGTTCCGCGCCTGTTGGCGGCGCCGGTCGCGTAACGAACCGAAGCTTGCGCAGAAAACGATTCACGTGGCCGCGGAAGTGGACGCGAGCCACAGTTTCCTGACCGATGTAACAGCCCTTCGTGTACGAGATCGCACCGAGCTCGTCGAAATTGGCCTCCTGAGGAAGCGTCGACTCGTCCATGTCGGCGCCCCACTGCGGACGACCGCTTTCGACGCGAGCTATCTCCCAGGTTTCCGGGCTTCCAGCCGCGACTCCACCCGAGTGGAGCTTGTTCTTGAGTGGCCCGAGCGATTCGCTCGGAACGAAAATCTCGAACCCATCGAGATCCATCTCGGGAACTCTGGCAACAGTGATCGTTGCGTCGCCCGACGGCGCAGTGATGTGACTGTACGGCGCGAGTGCGGATAGCTCTCTGTCATCGATGCCCGTCGCGCGCGAGACGATCGAGCGCGATGACCGGCCAAAGACCCCGATGTCGCACAGCTCGGAGCTTACATCGTGGTACGGCGCGACGCGTGGATTGATGTACTTCCGCACCATCTCCTTCCATCCCGCCGCGGCGGCCGCCGGGGTGTCGATCAGGAGCGCTTCATCGAGCGCAAAAATGCGGAGGTCCGCGACGATCTTCCCTTTGGGCGTGAGGGCAGCCGCGTATTGACCCTCGCCGGCGACGAGACTCGAGACATCGTTCGTGACCATTCCTGTAACGAGCTCGGCTGCTTTCGGTCCGGAGATCCGCAGGCGCATCCGGTCGCTCCGGTCGAAAAAAAGAGCACCGTTGTGGAGCACGGAATACTCGTTCATTTCCGACATTACCTGCAATTAAGCCGGTGCCCTCGTGGGGCGCTACTGGCCGAAAGCCGCGTACGACGCGTCGAGTAGATCCACGGGATGAATCGACTTCGCGGGTATCTCGGCGCGGATCAGGCCCGCGCCGATCTGCATGAGGCAACCCGGATTTCCCGTCGCCACCCAGGGCGCGCCAGTAGCGCGGATGTTGGCGAGCTTCGGAGCGAGCACCGCATCGGACGTCGCTGGCTCGATGAGATTGTAGATGCCCGCGCTGCCACAGCACTGATCCGAATCGTGAAGTGGGACCAGCTCGAGACCGGGAATCGCGGCGAGCATCGAGAGCGGCGCCTGCGTCACGCGCTGCGCGTGCTGCAGGTGACACGGCGCGTCGTAGGTGACGCGGATCGGAAGCGGACCGCCGGCGCGAGGGCCGGCCGCAGCGAGAAGCTCACTCACGTCGCGGACGCGCAAGCTGAACGCCGCCGCGCGCTCGTGCCAATAGTGATCATCCTTGAGAAGATGCCCGTACTCTTTCATTATCGCACCGCACCCCGCCGCGTTCACCGCAACGAACTCGGCGCGTGATCTCTCGAACGCGGCTATGTTCCGCCGCGCGAGCTTGCGCGCAGTCTCCAGATCTCCGGCGTGAGCGTGCAGCGCACCACAACACTCCTGTCCCGGCGCGTCGACCATCGCGTAGCCGTTCACTTTGAGCACGCGCTCGGTAGCGCGATTGGTGGCGCTGAACAAGCCGTCCATGACGCATCCGCGTAGCGTGGCAACGAGGCCGCGCTCCCCCCGACTTCCGGCTCTGTATGGAGAACGCTCGATCGAGCGGCCAGTCGACGCGAGCATCGCCATGGCGAAGCCGAGTCGGCCGGGCGCGCCCGAGAGAAGAGAAGGAATCGGCGTGGCGGCAAGAAAACGCGAAAAGAACATCGTCGGGCGCAACAGCCATCTGCGCGCGAACACGAAGAGAATGAGACGCGCGATGAATGGCGTCGGTCTGCTGTCGCGCAGCGTCGCGCGCGTCGCTTCCAGAAGCTGTCCGTACGGCACTCCGCTCGGACAAACCGGCTCGCAGGCCCTGCACCCGAGGCACTGATCGATGTGCTGCTGTACGCTCGGATCGTCCGGCTTCACCGTCCCCTCGAGAAGCGACCGCATCAGGAAGATTCGCCCGCGAGGGCTGTCGTTCTCGTCCTCGAGATTCAAATAGGTCGGGCACGCCTGAAGACAGAATCCGCAGTGCACGCACGCGTTGATGCCCGGCAGAGCGTCCGCGAGCGGAGTGCCGGGCAACGCGCAACCCGGCATTGGATCGCGCGGGAGTAGATCAGCTGGGACAGTCGCGGTCACATCAATCGCCGAGGATGCCGGGGTTCAGGATGTTGTGCGGATCGTACGCTTTCTTGATACCCCGCGACAATGGATCTGAGGCCACACTCGGCGAGACCATCGGCCATACCTCCGCCGGGAGCTTCTCGAAAATCACGCTTGTGGCAGAGCCCTGTCCGTCGCTCGGAAGATCCAGCGATATCCCGGCCTCGGCAACGCCGGCGGGATTTCGGTCTCCGTTGTCGCGCGTGACGAGGCGCATGACGCCGCGACGAGGATTGATCGAGATGGCGATCCTCGGCTCTGTATCGGCAAGAATGCTCGACGCAGCGCCGAGAAAGCGAGTGGGAAGACTGGAGATTCTTATCACGCTTGCCGCATCACCATCAATCTCGCGGAATGCGGACCAGGTGGACGGCTCCGCCTCTTCAGTGCGCGCGAGCTGTGAGAACGCTTTGAGCTGAGTGTCCACAACGGGGGCGTTTCCTCCGAACCGGACCAATAGAGTGGGATTGTCGCCGAACCCGAGTGAAGACGCGGCTGCTCCGTTCAGAACCTCTAGCGCGAACGGCGCGAGCGGCGAAAGGGCGACGGCGCGCAGCAACTCCGTTGTTGATTTCTGTCCGCGCCCAAGAGACACCGCGAATGTCCGGTCGATAGTGGGCCGCGCGTACAGGCGAAGCGTCACTTCGGTAATGACGCCGAGCGTGCCCCATGAACCGGTGAGAAGACGCGACAGATCGAACCCGGCAACGTTCTTCACGACCTTCCCACCCGCGCGCACGGTTTCTCCTCGACCGTTCACGAACTCGAGCCCGAGCAGGAGATCTCTTGGCAATCCAAAGCCGGTAGCGAGCGGCCCAGCGGAACCCGTCGCGATTGTCGCTCCGATCGTGCCTTCATCGGAGCCAAACGGATCCAGTGGCAGCCACTGATCGTGCTGGCCGGTGATTCGCGCGATCTCGGCCAGAGTAGTGCCTCCGCGCACCGTGAGTGTGAGGTCGCCCGGCACGTAGTTCACCACGCCCGAGTCGTCGCGAAGTGAAAGTGTTTTGCTGGCCTTAACCGGCCGGCCTGCCGACAGCCAGCTGCCACGGCCGGCGATTCTCAAAGGAGTGCGACTCGCGACGCCCTCCCGAACCGCGGTAGATACTTCTTCCGTATTCACCGCGCCGAAGGGTGCGCTGGTTCAGCAGAGAGCGGGGCCGTCGTCGCGGAAGCACCGCGCACCGAAGCAATAGCGTTCCACTCCCTGCACGAGTGAATCGGCACGACTTTCCCGGGATTCGCCCGGTGATCGGGGTCGAACACACCACGCAGCTCACACATCGCGTTGAGCGATGAGCCGGAGAAGATCGACTCCATGTATCCCATTTTATCGAGACCGACTCCGTGCTCGCCGGTGATGCTTCCGCCGGCGTCGATGCACGCATTCATGATCTCTGTCATCGCCTTGTGCACGCGCTCGCTCTCGTCGGGATCGTCCGCGCTGTAGGCGATATTGGGGTGCAGGTTGCCGTCGCCGGCGTGGAACACGTTGCACACGAGCACGCCGTACTTCTCGCTGATGGCGTGGATTGTCTCGAGGATCTCGGACAGGCGGGTGCGCGGGATCACCGCGTCCTGAACTATGAGATGCGAAGCGATTCGACCCATCGCTCCAAACGCCTTCTTGCGCCCCTGCCACAGCTTCAGCCTCTCGGCATCGTCGCGCGCGACCTTGACGTTGCGCGCGCCCCCATCGATGCACACGCGTCGCACGACCTCGAGATCTGCTGTGACGCCTGCCTCGAGCCCGTCGAGCTCGATCAACAGAACCGCTTCGGCATCCCTCGGGTAGCCCGCGGCGTAGATCGACTCCTCGACGACGCGAATCGTCGGACCGTCCATGAACTCGAGGGCGGCGGGGACGATCCCTGATGCGATGATGGCTGAGGTCACGCGCGCCGCTTCGTCGACAGACGTGAAGTCGGCGAGCAGGGTGCGCACGGTCTGCGGTCGCTGCGTCAGCTTGACTGTGATGTCGAGCGCGAGACCGAAGCATCCCTCGGAACCAATGAATGCGCCGCGCAGATCGTATCCATCGTGCTCGCCGAATCTGTTCCCCAGCTCGACGACCTCGCCGCTTGGCAACACGACGGTCATCGCCAGGACGTGATTGAGCGTCACTCCGTATTTCAGGCAGTGAGGACCGCCGGCGTTCTCGGCTACATTGCCTCCGATTGTACAAGCCGCTTCACTCGACGGATCCGGAGCGTAGAGTAGACCGTGAGGCGCGACGTGCTTGTTCAGTCGAAGATTCACTACGCCCGGCTCGACAGTCGCCCGGCGATTCTCGATGTCGAGCGAAATGATTTCCTTCAGGCGGTGAAGCCCGATGACGATGATGTCGTCCGCCAGCGCACCGCCAGACAGCCCGGTACCCGCACCGCGTGGGACAAATGGGAGACCTTCGTCGGCGAGGAGTCTCACGACGGCGATCGCTTCGTCGCGCGTGCCGGGGAATACCGCGAGTCGGGGCTGCTTCCGGTATCCCGGAAGCCCGTCTGAGTTGTAAACCAGGAGCTCGCTTGGCCGACTCAGGACGTGTCGGTCGCCCACGATTTCCGCCAGGCGATCTGCGACCGTGGACGCGTTCGACCGGCTGGGCAGGGTCATTCCGAAATCTAGCTTTCGTCTCCCTCCGGCGGCGCTATGACCAGCTGGAGAGCGTCACGCTCGATATGGTAATCGAGCGGAGTTCGGAATCTCTTCAACTCGCCGTCGAGGCCGGTGGTAACCGTGGGCCGGGTGAGGTCGATGCGGCAGCTGTCCACCAGAAACTCGTCGAACTCCGGGAGCTTTTCGGCCTCCTGGGTTCCCTTTGTGATTCCCGCCAAAGCCAGAGCGAACAGTCTGGCCCGCCTGCGGCCCTGAACGATCATAACGTGCAAGCCACGCCTTCCGTTTTTCACGCGACTGCCGAGTACGGGAAGCTTGAGCTCGCGCTCGCCGACGCCGATGAACACGAGGGATGACCGATAAGTCTTCTTTTCTCCCTCGACCTCGAGAGTCACGGAGAACGTGCGAATTTCAGCCATCATCTTGGCGAAAGCGATCAGACTCGCGATCGAATAGCCGACGTACTTCTCGAGTCTTTCGCGCTCGCGAACGAACGTTACGTAAGATCCGAGAGAGCTGGTGTTAAGAAAAACACAATCGTTGACGTAGCCGATGTCAGCGCCAATCACCGGACCTTCGGCGGCGTCGAGAGCCGCCTTGCCAAGGTCGGTCGGGATACCGTGATCCTTTGCAAAGTGATTGAGCGTTCCCCCAGGCAGAATCGCCAGCTCGGTCTTCGTTTTGGCGACGAGCGCTGCTGCCGTGGCGATTGTGCCATCCCCGCCCGCGACCAGAATCCGTCTTGTCCCCTCAGCGATCGCCTTTTTCAGACATTGCTCCAGCTCTTTCGGCTGGACCGCCTCGAGCTCGAACCCGGCCGCAGCAATGGCTTCCCGGGCGGCCTCCGCGTTTCCGCACGCCTCGTTGAGGAAGGCTTTGAGCGCGGACTTTTTTGGCGGGGCAGCAGCGGTCATGTAATAGGCGAATAGGAATGGAATTGCGAACTACAACCGAAAAGGACCGGCTGCCCGCGGATGGCTGCATGCTGTTTGCTGCCCGCACAAGGGCCCGAGACAACAGGCCATACTATACAAAAAGGACGCCGGCTTTTGGGCGGCGTCCTTTTGCACTGCTTTTCCTTCCGCTTCCCGTCTAGTTCCAGAATCCAGAAAGCGCTGCCCCGTCGGGGGATTCACGGAGCTTCTCGAACGCGCGCTCGCGGATCTGCCTGATGCGCTCGCGGGTTACACCCATCAGCGCGCCGATCTTCTCGAGGGTCATCGCGTCAGAGCCCTGCTCGAGTCCGTAATAGAGGTGCAGGATCTTGCGCTCGCGCGGGGTCAGGTACTTTCGGAACACCCGGTCGATGAACTCGCGCATCAGGTGGAAGTCGGTGACGTCTTCGATCTCCGCGCCATCCACGCCGGCGAAACGCTCGCCCAGCGTGCACGCCTCGCGATCAGAGCGATCGATCGGGGCATCGAGAGAGATCTCCGTCGCCGACATCTGCTTGGCGGAGCGGACAGCGTCGGGTGTCTCCTCGAGAAGCCGTCCGATCTCGTTGTCGGTCGGGTCGCGCTTCAGAACCTGGGAGAGAACTGTCTGGGCGCGGGCGAGCTTGATCAACTGGGAATTCTGGTTCAGCGGAATTCGAACGCTGCGCGTCTGCTCAGCAAGTGCCTTGAGCACCGCCTGCCTGACCCACCACACGGCGTAGGAGATGAACTTGACTCCCTGATCCGGATCGAACTTTCTGACGGCTTTGAGGAGACCTTCGTTGCCGATCGCCACCAGCTCACCGAGGTCGAGGCCGTGTCCCTGGTACTTCTTCACGTACGAGATTACGAAGCGAAGATTGGCGGTGACCAGCCGCTCTGCTGCTTTCTCGTCGCCGGCTTGAGCACGGCGGGCGAGGCGACGCTCTTCTTCGGCGTCGGTGATCAGAGGAAGCTTTTGTATGTCCTGGAGGTACTGGTCGAAAGCGGTGGAGGGGGAGGAACGGAAGAAGCCTTTGGATCTACTCTCGCCCGTTGTCTGCATAAGCCCCTTGGTAGCGACATTATCGAATGACGCGTCTGGGTGGCGCGCTCCCGGTACTGTGTCGGACGCGCACGTTAACTAGGGGCGTACTAAACCGTCAACAGCCATGTTTCATGCCACCGTCAAGCCTGTGGATCTTTGGGCTTCGTTCGGGTTGTGGCCATGAGAATGGCTATTCCGATCATCACGATGCACCCTACGACGACCCAAGTCGCAGACACGCCCAGCAGAATTGCGGCAATCGCGAGGCCGACGATTAGGACGATGAATCCGATCAGGTACGTGCTGAACGAGGACATGTGGGCTCTCAGGTTGGATTTTTCGGACGCGAATCGCGCAATTGTAAGGCCAGATGTGACCCTGAAAATTCCGCGGTGCTACCGCTTCGCCAATCCGTCCCACCGCGACGGCGCGAGCGAATCGTTGGGGATCTGCTCGACCTCACGCGCGACCAGCGTCGCGGCTCCCCAGTGTCGTCCGAACCGCGCGGCTTCCTTGCAGTTCGGGTTCCAGATGTCCAGGGTCGCACCCAGAACGTTGCCGCCGGTGTCATCCACCAGATATCGGCCGAGGTACTCGTTGCCGAGGAAGACTTCGACGTAACGGGCGAGCGGAAAGATGCGTGGATCGGCAGCGACGATTCCGTGTCGCGTCTGCCGTCCACGGCGGGTTTCTCCCTGGACGCAGTACTGCGTGAGCGACACCGGAATGGTTACGCCATCCTCAGCCCGGGCAAACTTGGACGGAACGAGGGGAATGATGCCTTTCTTCATCTTGATCGCTTCGTGCGCGGTTGCCCGCACCATCCTGACCGCTTCCGGGATAGCGTCGACACCAGAGGAAATCGGTCTGGTCAGCGCGGTGGTCGCCGCCGCGACGTTCGCGGCGGTGGATGGAAGGGCCTTCGCCATCTCGGCGATCGTTTGCTTCACGGGGCCAGAGAGGTTGCCGGCATTCTCGTGGACGCTTTCGATGGCGGAGAGAACGTCGGGCTCGAGCTGAGGTCCTTTCGCAGGCGGAAAGTTAACGCTGGCCTGCGTGGGCGCGAGCGACGGGAGCGCAACGGCACCTGTGCCGATCAGGCCTATCGCGAGTGTAACCGCGACGACCGTGCGGACAACTTCCGAGCGTTTTTTCATGCGAGTACCTCCCGAAGCTGATCGTCACTGACCGAAACAGTCCACCCAGTATCTGCGCCCGCCATCGCCCCAATCCGGAGCGGGAGAGCGAACCTCGTCCTGCCTGACCGTCCCTTCTTATCCGACCGCATAGCCTCGATTACGGCATCACCGTCTGATCCGGGCGGGAGAGTCGTTGGGAGTCCGGCGGATTGCAGCGCCCTATTGACCGTCGCTGCGGTTCCGGTCTGAGCGAGGCCGATCTGTTCGGCCAGCTCACTCTCCAGCGCCATCCCGATTGCGACTGCCTCTCCATGAAGGAGTGTGTAACCGCTAACCAGCTCGACGGCGTGGCCAACCGTGTGGCCAAAATTCAGAATTTGTCTAAGGCCTTCCTCCCGCTCATCACGAGAAACGATGTCGGCCTTTATCTCCACACTACGGACGATGAGCGAGAACATGCTGTCACCCTTTGATCCGCCCGCCGCAAGCAGCTCAGGAGCTCTTTTCGCGACGTCGTTAAGATAAGGCCCATCGGCAATTACGCCATGCTTGAGTACCTCTGCAAAACCCGCACGCAGCTCTCTAAGTGGAAGTGTAGCAAGGAGTTGCGGGTCAATCAGAACGGCGGCGGGGGCATGAAAAGCTCCGACCAGATTCTTCCCCGCCGGGGTGTCGACGGCCGTCTTGCCGCCGATCGAGGCATCGATCATAGCCAGCAGGGTCGTCGGGAGCTGAATGACCGGAATCCCGCGCATGAACGTGGCGGCAACGAAGCCGGCGAGATCCCCCACGACCCCGCCCCCAAGCGCGATCACAACGGAATCCCGCCCGTACCCTTTGGCGAACATTTCGTCGGTCAGCCTGCCCCACACTTCCCGGGTCTTGTTGGTTTCGCCGGCCGGGATGGTGAGGATGTCCGCCGCGCCCGAACCGAGTTGGGCCGCGAGGTTTTTCGCGTAGAGGGGCCCTACGTTCGAGTCCGTGATGATCGCGTATCGGTGCGCTGGAGCCTGGTCGCGCGCGAGGGCCCCGAAGTCGGACATGAGTCCGGGGGCGACCCGAATAATTGAATCGCCAAGCCGGATCTCTCTCGCGTCGCCGCCCGTGGGCTGAGCTACCAGGTTACTTCACCAGCTCCAGCGCGGACGTTGGCCACGCGCGCGAGCATGAAAAGAAGGTCGGACAGGCGATTTAGATAAATCACGACCAGCACCGGAATTTCCACGTCGCGCTGGAGGGTGACCACCCTTCGTTCCGCTCGGCGACAGACTGTTCGAGCCACGTGCAGAACGGCGCCCTTGCGACTCCCGCCGGGGATGATGAAGGCTTTGAGGGGCTCCAGCTCCTTCTCGCATTCATCGATGGCGTGCTCGAGGTCGCGAATCCTCCGTTCATCGATGTTCGCCTTGGCGAGGTGCCCGTGCATTTTCTCGAGATCGGGCGTGGCGAGCAGAGCGCCGATGCTGAACAGATCTCGCTGGAGGGGAACGAGAATCTCATCGATCCTGGGCATGGGCTCGACGGCGCGAGCCATGCCGAGAACCGCGTTGAGCTCGTCGACGTCGCCGTAGGCCTCGACGCGGGGATCGTCTTTCGGGACCCGACCGCCGCCGAACAGCCCGGTGTCGCCGGCGTCGCCGGTTTTCGTATAGATCTTCATCCACGGGAAATCTACGCTGATCTTACAACTACAACTGCAACTGAACACTACCTGCCGGGGGCTGTGAGCGGGCCGGCTTGGGGCTACGGGCCGAGCTGGGCAATGATTGCGTTCCGGAACAGCTCGTAGCCCACAGCTGGCCCGCCGACGGCTCCCGGCCGGTTTTGTTCAGTTGCAGTTAAGTCGAGTGCGATCACCTATAATGAGTCATGCGACTCCCCGACGACGAAGACATGCTCGAAATCAATTTCCCACTCGGCGACGGAACGGCCGAGACGGGAGCAACGGTCTACTGCCCGTACTGCAACGAGACGGTCGAAATCGTGATCGATCCAGGCGGCGGATCGATGCAGGAGTACGTCGAGGACTGCGAGGTGTGCTGCCAGCCGTGGACTGTAACCCTCGAGTACCGGCAAGATGGAACGGCGAGCGTGAGCGTCACGCCGCTTGACGAGTAGGCCCGCGCCCCTCAGCCGGCCCGCCCACTGCCCCCCCCGGCGGTCGTTTCAGTTCGTTTCGCCTACCTCCGCGCCCTCCACTCCGTCTCCAGAATCGAGTAAATGGCCAAAGTCTCGTAGCGATCCGACTTGATCGCCCAGTCGCGCGCCACGCCCTCCTTCTGCATCCCGAGCTTCTCCATCACTTTCCCGGAGGCAGGGTTCCGGAGGAAGTGACGCGATTCGATGCGGTGCATGCCGAGGATCTCGAAGCCGAAGTCGAGGATTCTCTGGCTCGCTTCGGTGGCGTAACCGTTGTTCCAGCGGTCGCGCGCGATCCAGTAGCCAAGCTCCGCGCGGCGGTGCTCGCGTTTTACCATGAGACTGATCGCGCCGACCAGCTTGCCAGTCCTGGTCTCGACGATCGCGAAAGTTGCGCTGCTTCCGTCGACCCAGGCGGGTGGATGGCTCTCGATCCACGCGTTCGCAGCGCCGACAGGATATGGGTGCGGGATGTTGAGCGTGGTGTCCGCGATCTCGCGCATACCCGCGAGCCGCTCGACGTCCCATGCATCGTCGAGCTGGAACGGCCGCAGCGTAAGACGTTCAGTGGTGAGCGTAGGTTGGTCCGGCACGGCGATGATTCTAATACAGTCTCTTGGGAAAAGCCGCTCGGGCAGGCATCTAGGACGGAGGTTATACGGATGCTCCTGATGAAAAGCCCGGATGCTCCTGATCCGCTCCGATAGGCGTTACGGCTCCTCTTTGTAGACCGGGATTATTTGGGAACTGCCGCTCGGGACGCTTCGAGCCGCATCCGTATAACCTTCGTCATCGATGCCACTGGAAGTGGCGCGGTTCGTCGTGACGCCAGACCCGCTTCGGTATATTTCGAAGAGACATGACTGACCAGATCCCCGACATCACGATCATCGGCGGAGGTCCAACCGGACTGTTCGCCTCTTTTTATGCGGGCATGCGGGGCGCCACGGCGCAGATCGTGGACGCGCTGCCCGAGCTCGGTGGACAGCTCACGGCGCTTTATCCGGAGAAGTACATCTTCGACGTGGGCGGATTCACGAAAATCCTCGCCAAGGATCTGGTAAAGGCGCTGCGCGAGCAGGCCGATCAGTTCCATTTCAAGTCGCACCTCAACCAGAACGTCACCGCGCTGGAGCAGGAGGACGATCACTTCGTCCTCGTTACCGAGACCGATCGCTTCCCCACTCGGACAATCGTCATCGCCGCGGGCATTGGGGCGTTCTCACCTCGCCGCCTGCCGCAGGCGTGCGCGGACCCCTGGTACGGGCGCGGCATCTTCGATCGGGTGTCCAACCCCGACGAGTTCAAGGGTCAGCGAATCGTGATCATCGGCGGCGGCGACTCGGCGTTCGACTGGGCGCAACAGCTTCGCGACCGCGCCAAGGAAGTGACGCTCGTGCACCGGAGCGACAAGTATCGGGCGCACGGCGCGACCGTGGCGGACGTTCAGGCCGCCGCAACGGCTGGGCGCACCACGCTTTTGCCCTTCCACGAGCTGCACGATGTTCGATCCGAAGGTGAGCGACTGACGGGCGTCACCGTGCGCGAGGTGAAAACAAAAACCACTCGCGATATCGATGCCGATGCCATCCTCCCCATGCTCGGCTTCCACAGCGACATCGGCGCGCTCGCGGAGTGGGGGCTGAACTGCGAGAAGGACGAGATCATCGTCAACAGCCTGATGGAAACCGGTCGGCCGGGGATCTACGCAGCCGGTGACATCACGAGCTATCCCGGCAAGCTAAAGCTGATTGCGACCGGATTCGGCGAAGCAGCGACCGCTGTGAATCAGGCAGTGCACTGGATTTATCCCGACAAGAAGGTGAATCCGGGGCATAGCTCCAACATGGCGATCTTCGGGCAGAAGGACGACTAGTTCGGCTCGTCGAGGGGGCCAGCTACGGGCATGGCCTGAGCTCGCCGCTCATCGATCGTCGATCGCGTGAGAAGGATCCAGGTCAGCGTCGCCGTGCCGATCGTCACCGCCATATCGGCGATGTTGAACGTCCAGAACCGGTGCGCGCCTAGCCCAATGTCTATGAAATCCACCACGCCGCGCGGAGACCGGATTCGATCGATGAGGTTTCCGACTGCGCCTCCGCAAATCAGCGCGAGCGAGGCAATCTGAATCCTGTCGCCCGGGGAGCTCTGCCTGTACATGTAGGCCAGGACAACGAGCGTCGCGAGCGATAGGAGCGTGAACCACCAGCGCGATGAAGGGCCAAGCGATAGACTCATCGCGCCTCCGGAGTTGAAGGCGAGCGTGAATCGCATAACGTCGTCGATGATGTTCCGCGATACGTAGGGAGTCAGCGCCGAGACGGCGAATCGTTTGGTCGCGACGTCGACCAGGACGACCGAGAGAAAGATCGTCCAGAATCTATTGGCTCTTTGCGGCATGAATCTCGTTGAGGTGTTTCAACCCTACGGCGCAAAGCAGAATAGCGTTTCGCCGTTGAGGCTATTCAGAGCATTATAGATTCCAGTACGCAAAACACCAATCGACGAGGCGGAATGGCAAGACAGGCCAAAGGGCAGAAACAGACCAGGAGCTCGCTTCATTATCACCTCATCGGAATTGGCGGCACCGCGATGGCGTCGCTCGCGGGGTTACTGAAGGCGGCGGGCCACAAGGTGACTGGCTCGGATCAGAACGTGTATCCGCCGATGTCCACCGGCCTGGAGGAGATGGGGATCGCGTACACGCAGGGGTACCGCCCGGAGAATCTCTCTTCCAACCCCGACATTGTCGTCGTTGGCAACGCGATCTCGCGCGGGAATCCCGAGCTCGAGGAGGTTCTGGTCCGGAAGCTCCGCTACACGTCGGCGGCCGCTACCATAAAAGAAGAGTTCATCTGGGGTCACCACTCGCTGGCGGTGGCGGGGACGCACGGAAAGACCACCACCACCTCGCTTCTGGCGTGGGCGCTGGAATCGGCCGGCCTCAATCCGAGCTTCCTGATCGGCGGAGTGGCCGAGAATTTTGGAACGTCGTACCGACTGACCGACTCGAAGTATTTCGTGATCGAGGCCGACGAGTACGATACCGCCTACTTCGACAAGGGTCCGAAGATGTGGCACTACCTTCCGGACACCGCGATCGTAAACAACATCGAGTTCGATCACGCCGACATCTATCGCGACGAAGAGGCCTACAAGTTCGCGTTCGCGCGCTTCATCAATCTCATACCGATGAACGGCGTGCTCGTCGCCGGGTGGGATTCGCCGCTCACTCGCGAGCTCGCACCAAAATCACTGGCGCCGATCGAGTCATTCGGTTACGGTGACGACACCCAGCCTCCCGCGGGCCAGGCGCACTGGCACGCGCGCGACGTCGAGTTCACCGAGAGCGGCACGTGCTTCCGCGCGTTCAGGTCAGACGAGGAGTGGGGCAAAATCGACACGCCCCTCGCCGGCGCCTTCAACGTGCGAAATGTGCTCGCCGTAATCGCCGCAGCCGAGGCGATCAAAGCGGATCGCGATGGGGTGCGGGCTGGATTGAAGACGTTCGCCAGCGTCAAGCGTCGCATGGAGGTTCGTGGCGAAGTTCGCGGCGTGGCCGTGATCGATGATTTCGCGCACCATCCGACTGCGATCCGCGAGACGATAGATGCAATCCGTCAGAAGTACAAAGGACGCCGCATCGTCGCCGTGTTCGAGCCGCGCAGCTACACGGCGCAGCGGCGCGAATTCCAGGACGACTACGTGAAGGCCTTTCGTGGGGCGGACGAGATCGTATTCGCATCTCTCTTTCGTCCGGATCGGTACACGAAGGAAACAGCGCTCGACCTCGAGCAGCTCGTGCGCGATCTCGCTACGATGGGAAAGGGAGCGAAGCAGCTAAAGGACGCGAACGCAATCGTCGCCGATCTTACGCCACGACTGAAGGAGCGTGATGTGGTGCTGGTGATGTCGAACGGCGGGTTCGACGGGATCCATCAGAAGCTTCTAGATTCGCTTGCGCGGTAAGACGGGGGTCAGCTTTGCGGATCCCGACTTGGCGACCATCGCGAGCTTCAGAACCGTATTCCAGTTGCGGCCGGTGCAGCGTCCGACCTTCTTCTCGATGACAGCGTTGGTCAGTGGCGATCGGCCCTGGCCATTTGGGTAGAAGGCGTACAGCTCTCGACCTTTCGCTCGAACCAGCTCGGGACCGGAGATCGCGGCCTGAAGCGCCGCTACATCCTCGGGGCGGGGCGGACTCTTCAGGAGCATCACGACGAGGCGTCCGGGATCCAGCTCCGCTTCCTTCCGAAACGGGTTCTGCCTGATGATGCTTTTCCACTCCTCGGGTGCGCGCACGAAGAAGTCAATCTCGATTCCGAATTGCTTGAGTGATTCCGCCTCCAGGAAGCGCTCGAGCTCGGCGCCCGTCCGCGCCCTGCTTCCGAACACGACGTTGCCGCTCTGGAGAAGCGATCGGACGTCATCGAATCCGAGCTTCGCGAGAAAGTTGCGCAGGTCGGTCATGCCGACGCTGCGGTGCCCGCCGACGTTGATGGCGCGGAGCAGGGCGATGTGGGTTGTCAGATTGACCAGCGGCCGGTGAGCGACACGCGAAAAACCTAAACCAGTGGAAGCGCTCCCGCGAGTTCAGGCCCGCGAAGAATGCTCGAGGTCGCGGCGGCCATTTCGCGCTCGCGAGGTTCTGTAGGGACGCTCCCACTCGCGCAGGTGATCCAGCAGATAGTCGAGCGAGAAGATGTGGCGCGAGTTGTCCGCTTTCCGCCTGAATACCACCCGCGACCAGCCCCGCATGCCCGTCGGAGTGTACCACTCGCCGTCCATGTGCAGCTTGTCGCCCGAGATGGCGCGGATCAGGACGCGCTCGTACTGGGACCGAGGGAGGACTCTTTCGGGAAACAGGTTGTCCCACGTGCAGAGCCTGCCAACATCATCGTAGCCGGGCGGACGATCGTCGAGATCGAGCAGGGAAGGAGCGCGACCCTTCATCACCGAGCCGATCAGCCGCAGCGTGAACGGATCAGAGTAGCGTCTGATGTAGGGCCAGAAATGTTTGGTGACGAGCCCCGCAATCTCACGCAGCGAGAGAAGGCGCCCATCGGTTGTGGGCCACTTGTCGCGATCGATATCTGACGTGAACGGGTTCTCGGGGAAGCAGTCGAAGCGAGCCAGCCATCCCTTGCGGGTGGTGTGCGGCATCGGACGGAACCCCGTGATGATCGGAAGATCGGTCTCGTCGAGAACGCCGATCTCGTAGCTCGGCCAGCGCATCACCTCGCGGACGATGCCCACGATCAGAGTGGCGGTCGCGATCATCAGCGGCGCGTCGGGTGTGAAATCAGCCGTGATCTCGATACGATCGCCGCGTGGCCTGACGCCTATTCCGGTCGACCGGCGGTTGGCGGCGAGCAGCATGACCGGAACCGGAATAATGTGCGCGAGCAGGTAGGCCAGCTGCTCCACCGTTCTCGTCGAGCCCTGCTGCGATTTCGGGAGCTCGAAGGAGATGTTGTAGTGGGCGCTGAAGCCGGCCAGCTGCACATCGGAATCGTGCGCCTGCTCCCAGGCGTCCAGCTCTTGTCGCACGAACAGGATCGCTTCCCAGAGGGAGCGGCCGGCGCGGGCGGCGCAGCCGCGCTCGATCTCAATTACCGGGGTTGCGACCTCGATCACACCGGTATCGAAGTACACTGCGCCGCCGGTGGGCAGATGGTAGGACTTGCCCTTTCGGTGCATCATTTTCGGGCGAATGAACCGGCGCGGGCTCCCAAAGGTCGCTTCGGGTTTGACCTGCACGCCATCCATCATCACGGCGAATTCGGCTTCCATGCCGATCGCCGCGAGCTGGATCCTCTCGCGAGTCGATGATTTGTTCTCCGGTCCCTTCTTTTTCTTCAACTGCGCCATTCTCACCTTCTACCCGAAATCCTTCATCTTTTGCCAAGTGGCTATAAATCGAACAGGTCAACTTTTCACATCCCGCGGCACCGACAGCACGTAGCCCAGATCCAGGTGCAGGTGATCCTCCGCGTATCCGGTCGGAGCGCCATAAGGCCGTGTCCATATGCCGGGCAGTGTCTCTCTGGCGATCAGGCTGAAGCGTTCGATCGCGCTCCGGGTGTCCAGGTAGGTGTCGCCAATACGATAGATGTTGGCGGCCGTACCCCAGGCGTGCGGAGTCGCGTTCTTGGAGAACCGATGGGACGGAGAGCGATACCCCCCGTTCGCCGATATGTGGACCAGCGTCCCGACGGCCTCCCGGAACCTGTCCAGGCACACTGCCAGGAGGGTTATTGCGCACGGAACGTACCGGGGGAAAGTCCTCAGGGGCGGAGCCTCTCTTACGTCCACCTGGATGAACTCCCATAGCAGGAAATTCGAGGCCAACTCGATTTTCATGGCCGAATCCCAGGATGGGACCTCGTAGAAATAGCGTGGGAGCTGCCTCAACCGTCCGGCAGAATCCTTCCATTCCTCCCCTGGTCTGAGCGCCTTCCGGTATTCCGGGGGCAAGGTCAGGCCGTCGACGACCCTCAGTGGGAAGTTCGGAGACTCATTGAGGCCGGCGTTGGCGGCAAATACAGTCGAGGAGCTCATTCGTCGGGCGGACCCTGGGTGAGGAACTCATATATGGTATGCGAGATCGCCGCGATGGTGCGCGAGCGGCCCGAGCCCTCCGGATCCCATTCGGTCAGAATCACAAGGACGTAGGGCTTCCGTTTGGGCAGGTAGACGACGCCCGCATCGTGCGCGATGGTCGAGATCTCCCCGGTCTTGTGGGCGACACGCGCGCCTTTGGGCAACCTGGCCGGAATCCCCTGATTGAACTCCTGTCCGTGCAGGATGTCCATCATCCGCCGCGACAGCGCCGGGGAGAAAGCCTTTCCCTCCGACAGCAGCACCAGAATTCGCAGCAGCCCATCGGCCGTCACCATGTTGTTGATGCGCTTCTCGAAGGCGAGCTCGTCTTCGACGCCACGCTTCAGGTCGATTCCTTCGTCGACATCGAGCTCCTCGAGCGTCCGATTCACTGCGTCCGGTCCGAGCACGCCAAGCAGCAGGTTTGTCGCCAGGTTGCTGCTGGTTGTGATCATGTGGTACGCAAGCTCGTCCACGCGCATCATCTTTCCGATCGCGTTGTGCACAGCCGAGTTCGCGTCTCGCGCAGACTCGACCCGGAACGGCACGTTCTCGACTACACTCAGGAAACGATTTCGCACGTGAACGCGTGAATGCGGGAGCAATTCGCCCCGATCAATCGCGGCGAAGGCGCCCAGCAATATCGGAACCTTGATCGTGCTCGCCGCGTGAAACCAGCGGTCGGCCTTGTAGTGCAGCTCGAGCCCGGTTTCGGCGTCGTGGAGCGCGACGGCGATCGCTTTCGCGCCCGACTCTTTCTCGATGATCTCGATCTTCGTTTGCAGCGCGCGCTCCCGCACCGCCGTCGGGCTCTCCGTCTTCGTCATCGCGACGGTCAGGAGTATGCTACGCGAGGATCCGCTTTGGCGTAGGCGAGATCGGTAAGGAGATTGACCATCACGAAGACGACGCTCAGGAACAACACGGAGCCCTGGATCGCCGGCAGGTCGCGCCGGGTGATCGCGTTGACGACGTAGCGCCCAAGGCCCGGCCAGCTGAAAATCGTCTCTGTGAGAATGCTGCCGGTGAGATAGTACCCGAAGTCGAGTCCGAGCACGGTGATAATCGGTATCAGCGCATTTCGCAGAGCGTGCCTCACCACCACGACCCGTTCCTTCAATCCTTTCGCGCGGGCCGTACGGACAAAGTCGCCGCCCAGAACGTCGAGCATCGCAGATCTGGTCACTCGGGCGAGAAACGCGATGGACCGCGAGCCGAGCGCGAACGCGGGAAGAACCAGGTACTTGATGCCGCCATACCCGGACGGCGGGAGCCACTTGAGAATGACGGCGAAGACGAGAATCAGAATCAATCCGACCCAGTAGACCGGAAACGAAATTCCGAGATACGCGAAGCCAAGCCCGAGCCTGTCGAACCAGCCGCCCGGATTTCGCGCGCTGAGCACGCCAAGAGTGATGCCGAGCACCGAGGCGAGGAACATCGCCGAACCGGCGAGCAGGAGCGTCTTCGGGAACCGCTCTCGTATGTCCTGGATGATCGGGCGCTGCGTGATGTACGAGTTCCCGAAATCTCCGCGCAGGACGCCGCCGGTATAGAGCGTGAACTGCTTCAGGAGCGGCTCGTCCAGATGAAGCTCTTTCCTCAGGCGTGCTATCGTCTCGGGGTCGGCCCTCTCACCCACCATCTCCTGCACAGGGTCTCCGGGCGCCACATAGAGAAGCAGGAACACGACCACCAGCACTCCGAACAAAGTCGGAATCGAAAGGGCGAGTCTCCGGACGATGAAAGACAGCACTTCGCTATTTGCTGATCGTCACATCGGTCCACCGTTGACCGTTGAAGACGGCGGGAACGGTGAAGCTCTTGATCCAGGGTTGGACTGCGTACATGTCCTTGTAGAAGAACAGGTAGATCATTGGCGCATCATCGAACTCGATCTCGTCCGCCCGCGTGTAGAGCGCGTTGCGCTTCGATTCGTCCTGCTCGCGGTGCGCGGAATCCACCAGCACGTCGAATTTCGGATTGGAATAGAAGGAAACGTTCCCGCCTACACCCTTGTTCTTGCTGTGGAGCAGCGGATACAAAAAGTTCTCGGCGTCGGGATAGTCGGCCCACCACTCCTTCAGTGCGAGGTCGGTGTCGCCCTTACGCGCGGCTTCCCGCATCGATGACGCGTCGCGCTGGATGATCTTGGCGCGGATTCCTGCCTGGGCGAGATTCGCCTGGATCGTCTGCGACAGGCGCGGAGACTGATCCGTCGTAGCCGCCCACAGATCGACGTCGATGCCGTTGGGATGTCCTGCCGCAGCGAGAAGCTGCTTCGCTTTGGCGACGTCGTACCCATACTGTTTCCGATTCGCGTCGTAGCCGCCAAGTATTGGCGGAATCACCCCATTCGCGACAGCTCCGCGTCCGGCCATTACCTGGCTCAGCGTTGTAGGGACATCGATGGCGTAGTTCAGGGCCTGTCTCACGCGCGGGTCCTTCAGCGGACCGCGAGTGGTGTTGATGGCGACGTACCAGAAGCGAAGCGCGGGCGCGGAAGTGAGAAGCTTCTTTTTTTCGGGATCCACCTGCCAGGATTTTCCTGCTTCGTCGGGCACGTTCAACACATCGACGTTGCCCGCCTCGAACTCGGCGGTGGCCGTGCTCGCTTCGGGGATGATGCGCGCCATCAGAGAATCGGTCTTCGGCGGGCCGTCGAAGTAATTCGGATTCTTGGCGAAGCGCAGATAATCATCGTGGCGCCATTCGACGAACTTCCACGGGCCCGTTCCGATTGGCTTCTGGCCAAAGTCGGCGGGGGGGTTGTCCGGGACCACCGATGTCACCGGCATTGCGAGCAGCTTCGGGAAAATCGAGAAAGGCTCCTTGAGCGTGATCACCACCGTGGAATCGTCTGACGCGACCATGCCGGTGATCGTCTTCCCCTTGCCGGCCGCGTAGTCTTCGGCGCCCTTGATCGGGTAGAGCGGCCAGCCGCGTCCGCCCTTCGTTGCGGGGTCGAGGACGCGCTGGAACGAATTGACGACGTTCTTCGCCGAGAAGGGTCGGCCATCGTGGAATTTGACGCCGGTGCGCAGATGGAACGTGTAGGTGATTCCATCAGGGCTCACGTCCCAGGATCTGGCCAGTCCGGGGACGACTTTCGCATCCGGCGTGAAGCGCGTCAGTCCATCGAATATGTAAGCGACGGCGCGTCCCGTCGGCACATCCGTAGAAAGCGCTGGATCGAGTGATCGGGGATCGTACGTATCTCGTGAGTCGATGATCGTCTTACGAGTAGTTCCCGACTCACTGCCGCCGCCGCAGGCGATAATGGCGGGTAAAACGAGGAGGAAAAG
>DATCPG010000104.1:0-2330 GCA_036570225.1 Gemmatimonadaceae bacterium
GCTGCGGAGACTGCCTTCGAGGCAGTGATCTCGGCAGCGAAGGCCCGCGCGCGCGTCCGAAAGCGTAAACCAACCCTTCACAAGGAGAAACAGCCATGAGCACAGAAACCGCTGGAATTCCGGAGGTCGTAGGATCGACGCGGCGTTCGACGCCGGTACGGTTCAACGTCGTCGCCGCCCAGGAAGGTCGCACGGCGCAGCCACTGAACATCGTGGGCGAGGAAACGCTCGTGAAGGTGTCGGCACAGGATTCCGATGGAACTCTGGCATTCTTCCACCTCGTGGCCCCACCGATGTCCGGGCCGCCGCGCCACGTGCACACCCGCGAAGACGAACTGTTCTACGTGCTCGAAGGCGAGATCGTGTTCGAGCTCGATGGAGAACGGCACACCGTGCGCGCGGGCGATACCGTGTACCTGCGCCGCGGCGTCGTCCATGCGTACCAGAACTTCACCAAGCGCGATGCGCGGCTTCTCATCGCCACGACGCCGGGTGGGTTCTCCGATTTCTTCGTGGAGCTGTCGGCGGCCACGCCGCCCGGCGCCTTGCCCGCTGTCGAGCGGGTAGCCGCGATCGGAGAGAAGTACGGGATGACTATGCTCGGGCCACCGATGTTCCAGTGAGTAATTGAAGCGCACAGTCTATGTGGGCGCCTGGTAACGGTAGCCCTTGATCAACGTGCGCAGGTTACCCGCGGGATGCGCGAGCAGAAGCTCTGAGTCCTCGCCTTCCGCGCCAGCCCATGTAATCGCAATCACAAAGCCATCCGGCAGATCGGCGACAAACAGGACGTCAAAACCAGTGGGCGAGAACACGCCTTCGTCATCCACACGCCACGTGCTCTGATCGTTCGCGTGGCGGACTGCTGGATAATCCTTGAAGAACAATGAGCTGTCGCGAACCACTGCAATGCTGGCGAGTGCGGCCGAATCCATGTCGGCGAATTGAACGGCAACGACGTCGATATGAGTTGGTGCGCTTGCGATGTCCCAACAATGAATCACCTGTCGGCGCTTCGCTGCCGCGATCCGAGAGATTTGCTCGCTCGAGCAGTCCGCGGGCTTTCGCATGGTAACCGCGCGCGCACGGGCAAAGAGTAGCGAGTCCGCCGAGAGGTAGCAGGTCTGGTCGGGTATCGCTTTGTTCCCGCTGACGTTGAATACGTCGCCTTGCTGATTCCCGAAATTGGCGGCGACCTGTCTGCCATTGTCGCCCGACTGGCGAGTCGCGTGGTGGTCGTATCGCGCTGTGAGAGCAACGGCTCCCGAACAGAGCGCACCACGAATTGTCGACGGATCCGGCAGCGAATCCAGCGCCAGCAATCGAGTGCCGTCGGAATTGGCGAAGGCGAAGGATCCCTGCGTGGCCCTGGTAACCAGCGCGGATTTTCCATCGGTGCGGGCAACAGAGGAGTCATTCCGCGTCGACGCGGGTGGTGCCTCGCAGGCAATGAGCAGCGTGATCGCCGTAAGGACGGTGGGCAGGTGCATCAGGCCAATCTAGTGCGCCGCGAATCACCCGGAGGCGCCGAAATCGCATTTACTTTCGCGCGCCCATATGTTGATTTCCGGTCGATGATGAATCGCCGCTCATTTATTCACACCACTACCAGTGCACTGGTCGCCTGCGCGGTGCCGCCGCGCAGGCAAACGCGTTCGACACCTGCCCGCCCGAGTCCGTCGCCATCGCAGCTAGCCTGGCAGCGCGACGAGCTCGCTCTCTTCATCCACTTCGGCGTGAATACCTTCACCGATCGCGAATGGGGCGACGGACATGAGGACCCGTCGATCTTCTCGCCTTCGGCGCTCGATGCACGTCAGTGGGCGCGCGCGGCGCGCAACGCCGGCGCTCGAGCGCTCATTCTCACCGCGAAGCACCACGACGGCTTCTGTCTGTGGCCCACGCGCACTACCGGTCACTCGGTCGCAGCGAGTCCGTGGCGGTCGGGGCACGGCGATGTCGTCCGGGAATTCGTGGACGCCTGTCACGCGGAAGGACTGAAAGCCGGACTCTATCTGTCACCATGGGATCGCAACAATCCAGCGTACGGCGATTCGCCGAAGTACAACGATCTTTACTGCGATCAGCTCTCGGAGCTGCTCACCCGGTACGGCCCGATCGCCGAGGTGTGGTTCGACGGCGCCAACGGAGAGGGACCAAACGGGAAACGCCAGACCTACGATTGGGCCCGTTTCTTCCGCCTCGTGCGTCAGCTCCAGCCAAATGCCGTCATGTTCTCCGACGCCGGCCCCGACGTGCGCTGGTGCGGAAACGAGAACGGGACGGCCGGCGACCCGAATTGGTCGACCGTGAATCCGGATGCCGTGCCA
>DATCPG010000105.1:0-17622 GCA_036570225.1 Gemmatimonadaceae bacterium
GTCTCAATCTCGGGCTTGTCGGCGTACGTGCGCGAGATCAGCAGATGAAACCCGTGACGCTGCGCCGTGCTGTCCATACCACGAATGATCTCGGAGAAGAATTCGCCATACAGATCGGGAAGGAGGACACCAAGGGTTTCGGTCTTGCTCGTAATGAGGCTGCGCGCGCCACTATGTGGCACGTAACGCATCCTGCCGGCGACCTCACGAATGAGTCGCCCCGTTTCTTCACTTACGGGTCCGCTGCCGTTGAGAACTCTGGATACGGTGGCAACAGACATGTTTGCTTCACGAGCAACATCCTTGATCGTGACCATTCTCCTCGCGGGTTACTGGCCGATCTTCAGTCCAACGCCACAAATATGTAATCGTTTACACAGAGGGCGCCAGTGACAATTTTCCGGGAGGCCATTTGCCGGCGATCCCTTCCCCCTCAGCATCAGCGCGTTGAACTTTCGCGAGTGCAATACCGACATATTGTTCGCTTCATTACGCTGGCCTCTCTCTCACCACTTGCCGGTTGCCGGGAGGTCGCACCTGCCTTCGGCCCCAACGTCCCTGGCGCTCGCCAGAACGCGGAAGAATTCTTCTACTCCGTCGGCTCGCGCTTCACCAACATCCAGAGACCGCCGCGAATCACCCACGCGCGTGCGCAGTTCGGCCACTACGCGCTGACGCCGTCCGGCATCTACAACGACACCACGATCTGGCTGGCATTCGGCGCCGACAGCGCTCGCCTGTTCGGCGATGATGGGATCTTCTCCTACGATCGCTACATCGTGAACGCCAGACTTTCGACCACTCCGCCGAACGCGCTCACCGAATCGCGCGAGATCGTCCGCCTACGAAAGCTCACTGACAACGAATACGAGTGGTTCACCAACGTCGAAGTTGCGCTGGGACGCATGCCGGCAAAAACAATCTCGGACGTGATCGCCGCGGCACTCGCCGCGGGCGAGGGGAGATCTCCCGCGGCGATCCGCGCTGACTACAACGCAAGCTTTCCGCGCACCGCCGCCGCGCTTGGACGGCTGTACACGCTCGACACTCTGAACGCCACGACTGACGCGGAGGGCGCCACAACGTACGAGCTGGCGATCCGGCTCACCCCCGAGATTCTCAAGGCGACGATGCCGCACTACTCGGCGTACATCGACAAATACATCAGCAAAGGGAAATATCGAATCAGCCTCACTGACAAGACTGGCGCGCATTGGTTCGACGCCTGGGCCGGTGACCGGTACATGCACTTCAAGGTGCGGAGCAAAGGCGGGCACTTCGCGCCACTGGATGGAGCAGTCAGGCCGATGCCGGAAGCCCTCACTATTCAGAGCGACATGTCGATGAAGATCATGGTCTTCACCGTCGGCTGGACGGAGATGATGGGAGACTTTGAGGTCATCAATACGCCCCACGAGCGCGGCTGGTCGATGCGATTCGCAAGAGAGCCGAACTGGACGCTTCCACCGACGGTGGGATACCTGCTCAAGGCATCGCTGCGGCGCCCGTTTCAGGGCGACGGAATTCCAATCCGATTTTCGATCAGGGATACTCCAGGCTCGCAGACAATCCTGAATCGGCGGCTCGCGCTCACCGTTCAGGAGAGTGGGATCCTCCGATTTCTCAATCGCCTGAGCGGCACCGCCGTCGGCGATTTCCTCGGCCCGTCCGAGCGGGAAGCAAACCGGTTCAACGCGGATGCGTTCCGCGCGCTACGCTTGGATGTCGCGGCGCTGCTGCAGTAAGAGAGATTCCAACCTCGTTGGTCCCGCCGGCATCTTTAACTCGAGCATATCGACTCTCGAGGAGGCACCGGAGTGATTCCCGTCCAGCTCTTGTTGATTGCCGCGTTGGCGGCGAATCCCGGTGTTGACGGTAACGTCAAGCGGGAGCCGCACATCTACTACACGGTAAAGATCGACACCGCCGACCTCTCCGGATTCGATGTCACCATGTCCATCGAGGGTGCGCCGCGATCAATCAGACTCGCGATGGCGATCCACCCGGAGTATGACGATCGGTTCTGGCGCTACGTTCGAAACATGCGCGCCGAGTCAATGGGAAAGCCGACACACCTGGCGTTCGCGGTCGAGACCGACAACGCCTGGCGCATTTATACGCGGAACGGCTACGCCGTCGTTCACTATCGAATCGAGCTGCCGCGCGAAAACCCCACGAATCGCGCCGTGTGGCACACGACGCTGCGCGCGGACGGCGCGTCGATCAATCCCGTTGATACCTTCCTTTATCTGACCGATTTCCCCCTCGCGCCCGTCAGCGTGACCCTCGATATCCCCGGGCAATGGCAATGGCAGGTCGCGGCTTCTCTCTATCGCGCACATTACGTTACGACAACCAGCGGAGGCGGAACGTCCTGGCCACCGCTCGAGGGAACGACGAGCGCTCTCCTCGACTCTCCAATTCTCGTCGGCGCATTCCGCACCTGGAGTTTTACCATCCACGATGCGCCGTACGGCATTGCTTACTGGCCTCTTCCGAACGCGACACCGTTCGACACAACCCAATTCGTCGACGGCATCAGGAAAGTTGCCGAGCAGGCGGTGGATGTCTTTGGCAAGCAACCTGACGGCTACCGCTTTCTACTGGAGGACGGCGCGTGGGGAGCACTCGAACACGCCAACTCCGTCACCATCGGAATGCCCAGTCGTGATCTCGCCGCCGACCCACGCGCATACCTGAGTGAATTGGCGCACGAGTTCTTCCACACCTGGAACCTGGTTCGCTTGTATCCCGACGGACGCGGGAGTCTGTCCGAGCGTCCGCCGGCACACTCCGCTGGGCTCTGGTTCAGCGAGGGAATCACGATGTACTACGCGGAGGCACTCACGCGTCGCGCTGGATTTCCGGAGCGCGGACTCTCGCGGGCCGATCTTCTCGCGGAGGAGCTCGAATCGTATTACGGCTCTCCCGGCAATATGCTCGTCTCGCCAGAACTGGCGAGCTCCCAGGCTGTCGACACTACAGGAATCAACGGCGATTACCAGCCGAACTATTACGTGCAGGGACGTCTGATCGGAACAGCGCTCGATCGAATCATTGCTGATTCCACGAGTGGGCGTAGCGGAATGGACGACGTAATGCGCGCTCTCTACTCGAAGTTCGCGATGAAGCGCGGGTTTACCACAGCTGACGTCGAACGATCTACGTCGGAGATTTGCAAGTGTAACGTCCACACCTTTTTCGATCAGCACGTGCGGAATGCGCGACAGCTCGACTTCAACGACTATCTGGGGTCAATCGGATATCGCGTCGTGGTGGATACGATTCCCGCGGCTGACAGCGCGGGCACGCGCTTCCCCGACCTGCGAATCTGGGCCTATCCTCCACGCAGCGGCGGACGGATGCGCGTAATGATTTCCGATCCCTCTAGCGTTTGGGCAAGATCGGGTTTGCATACCGGCGCGGAGCTGGCGGCGTTCAACGGTGCACAGATCGATTCGTTCCCTGACTTTCGTCGCGCGATCCGCAACGTGAAGCCGGGCGATGCGATTCCCGTGGAAATCATTCAGGACGGCAGGCGTTCGCGTGTGACTGTACAAGTTACGGGTTACGACCGCCCTAGAGTTCGCATTGTCGACGCGCCGAACATCACTTCGACTGAGCTCGAGCGCCGCCGGCTCTGGCTCGCCGCATCTCCGAACTAGTCGCGCCCGGGTGTCGCCTCACCTGTGACACTCCCCTAAATTTCTGAGCGAAAGCCGAGCGGCGGTTGTACATTCGCAAGTGATGGCGAGGCACCCGACATACGACACCCTGAATTCCGAGATAACGTCATGACGATCACCACGACCGACAATCTCGCAATCGCGCGCCGGTATCTCGAGGCCATCGAGAACGGCGCTGAAGGAAGCGCCCTCGCGGAATTCTTCACCAAGGACGCCGTCCAGGAAGAATTCCCGAATCGACTTCAGCCGATCGGCGCCCACCGCGAGCTGAACGGCATCTTGTCCGACGCCAAGAGGGGCAAGAAAACGCTGCGCGCCCAGAAGTTCGACGTCCTCAACTCGATCGTCGATGGCGACAACGTGGCGATGGAGATTCACTGGAGCGGTTATCTCGCCGTGCCCGTCGATACTCTTCCGGCGGACTCCGAGATGCGCGCGCATCTGTCGGTATGGCTCGAGTTCAGGGACGGAAAGATCGCCCGGCAGCACAACTACGATTGCTTCGATCCCTGGTGGGTTTAGCCACGTCATCTATGGTGGCTTTCCCCTAAAGCTCAGCCAGAGTAGGGCACACTTTCTGCCAGCCAGTTGATGAGGCAGCGGTCAGGAACTGCCTCAATCAAAGCGAGGTGTGCATGACATTCTCCAACGACAACCCGGGCGCCGATTTCTCCGACGTGAGTGGTACGCCCACCAGTGGTAGTTCCTCCAGCGGCGGGGCGGCCGATTTCTCGGACGTGAGCGCAGGTGGCTCGTCCACTGCGGCCACCGGCGGGACGACGTACACTGTCAAGGCGGGCGACAGCCTGAGCAAGATCGCCAAACAATTCTACGGCGACGCCGGCAAATGGAAGAAGATTCACGCGGCGAATAGCGACAAGATTCCGAATCCCGATCTCATCCATCCTGGTCTGCAGCTAACCATCCCCGACGCCTAGCAAGGAGAAACGACAATGAAGCGAAACACGACTCGCGTTGCAGCCTTCGCTAGCGCGATCCTCCTCTCGGGCGCGCTCGCGGCGTGTAACAAGAAAAACGACACAACGCTGACCGACACGACTGCGACCGGAACCACCACCGCGACTGTCGCCGTGGATACGACACCGATCCGCGTCAGCGACATTCAGGTGGGAAAAGCTGTCGGCTCGGATAACAAGGTAGGGGACCAAACCACATCATTCGCCGTGCGTGACACGATGCACGTGGCAGTGATCACTGAGGGAGCAGCAAAAGACGCCAAGCTCACAGCCAAGTGGACTTTCAACGACAAGCAGGTCGTGAAGGAAGCCAGTCAGACGATATCGCCAACTGGCGGTGAAACCGTCACCGAATTCCACGTCGACAAGAAATCCGCATGGCCGAAAGGGAAGTACAAGGTCGAGGTCATGCTGAACGGTGTGTCGGCCGGAACGAAGGATCTCGAGGTAAAGTAGAGACCACGCAATAATCCCGGGGCGGGACCGCCAGAGATTTCAGGGACGGTTTCGCCTCCGGCACGCTCCGGAAAACAGAAACGCCGCAAACTCTATGAGTCTGCGGCGAATTTATTTGGCGGTCTCCCGCCCAATCGTGCCACGCGCGCCGTCATTGGAACTCTACGTCCTACCGAGCGGCGGCGGGCAGCTAATCAATTGTCAGAAAGCAGTGGAGTTGAGGGGGATCGAACCCCTGACCTCTGCAGTGCGATTGCAGCGCTCTCCCAGCTGAGCTACAGCCCCGCGATTGACGCGACGGACTGTCCTCGAACCAGGCCGAGCTGATCCGTCGCACCGGATCAAAGCAAAAGCCCCGCGGAACAACGCGGGGCCGCTCTTACCTTAAGGTAGCGGATCCGCGCCTGAAGTCAAGACCCAAACGAAGTCTCAGGCCTGTAACTCTATGTCCAACCATAGGATACATGGTGGGCATACGGGGATAAGACGCTTGGCCTTGGAAAAGGTAACCGGCGAGAACGAACTACAAAAGAAAACTATCGGCTGCCCGCTGATCGCTAACCACGCGGCCGGCTACCCGCCGGCAGGTTGCGGACAGCGTTGTCAGCCATTCGCGGGGAGCGGGTAGTATTCAGTTGTAGTTCTCTACCCCGCGATGGTGTCTCCCCCGAGCACCGGAAGTATGTCTCCCGAGATGTAGCTCGAATCGATGTTTGACGCCAAAAAGACGTACGCGGGAGCAAGTTCTTCGGGCTGCGCGGGGCGGCCCATCGCCGTGTCCTCTCCGAATTTGGTGACCTCCTCGGCTTCCTTTGCTTGCGTGTTGAGCGGAGTCCATACCGGGCCCGGTGCAACGGCGTTCACACGAATTCCTTTCTCCACGAGATTCTGCGCCAGTGATTTCGTGAAGGCGTGGATCGCTCCCTTCGTGGCCGAATAGTCGAGCAGCGTCTTCTCGCCCTCCAGCCCGGTGATGGATCCGGTGTTGATGATGCACGAACCCTTCGTCATGCGCGGAACCGCTGCCTTCGCGAGATAGAAGTAGCCGTAGAAATTCGTGCGGAACGTTCGATCGAGCTGCTCGTAGTCGATGTCCTCGATCGATTCCTGATTTTTCTGGTAAGCAGCGTTGTTGACGAGGATGTCGAGCGAGCCGAGCTCGTTGAACGTTCGGTCCACGCAATCCTCGCAGTAATCCGGATCGGTCACGTCGCCAGGAAGAAGCAGCGCTCGCCTGCCTTCCGTCCGGATCGCGTCGCGCGTTTCGTTTGCGTCACGCTCTTCTTCCGGGAGAAACATGATCGCGACATCGGCGCCCTCCCGCGCAAACAGCACGGCGACGGCGCGTCCGATGCCGGAGTCACCGCCCGAAATCAATGCGACCTTCCCCTTCAGCTTTTCGGCGCCTTTGTATAGCGGCGCCATGTATTGCGGACGCGGGTGAACCTTCGCCTCGATACCGGGATACTCCTGGTGCTGCTTGGGCATCGGCGGTTTCGGGTGAGACGCCATTCGGCGAACCTCCGACTCCCGCGCACCACCAATTCTCGAGTTTCTCGCGCTCGAGCTATTCGTTCGAGTCGCCTGTCCGTTAGCTCCATTGCGCCTGGTCGCCGACCGCGCAGTAGTCCTCTTTCTCGTTTTGGTAGGCATTACTTCCTCTCAGTTTCTGCGTTTATCGATTCCCACCAAGAGGCAAAGCGCGTTCCCAGACTCGGCGTTCGCATCGAGGAGCTTCGCACGCCGATGGAAAAGCTTTGAGCTTTGGCTGCAAGGCCCACAGCTCCCTGCTTCAGTTCTGTGGATGCATTCGAAGCCGCCCTGATCTCGACGCCGATATATTCCCCACCCAGATATGTCGCTCTCCATCCGCTTCCTCGGAACTTCCGCGTCACGGCCCACGGTCGAGCGCAACGTCTCCTCCCTCGCGCTGATCCGCGAAGGCGAGACGTTGATGTTCGATTGTGGCGAAGGGACTCAGCGGCAGATGATGCGCTACGGAATCACGTTCGCACTGTCCGACATTTTCTTCACGCACATGCACGCCGACCACATGCTTGGCCTCACGGGCCTGCTGCGCACCCTCGCCCTTCAGGGTCGGACAGAGTCGATGAATGTCTACGGACCCGTTGGCTGCGAGAAGCTCTTGTGGCGCGCCATCACCCTCGGCAGCGAGAAGCAGCATTTCGAGATCAAGATCGTAGAGATCAGGCCCGATGCCCCGCTCAAGCGAAATGGATATTCGGTGATTCCCTTTCTCGTCGAGCACGGCGACAGAAGCGCGATCGGCTACCACATCGCCGAGGAGACGAGATTAGGGAGATTCAATCCCGATAAAGCGCGCGAGATGGGGATTCCGGAAGGACCATTGTGGGGAAAGATCCACAAGGGCGAGGCGGTGACACTTCCGGACGGCCGGATCGTGCAGCCGTCAGAGCTCGTCGGACCGACCAGGCCCGGACGACGTGTCGTCCTCACCGGCGATTCGCGTCCGTCCGAAGCGACGATCGCGGCCGCTACTGGCGCCGACATTCTGATTCACGAGGCTACGTTCGCCGAGGAAGAAGCACCGCGGGCAATCGAAACCGGGCACTCGACCGCGCGCGAAGCGGCCGAGGTCGCGTCCAAAGCCGGGGTGAAGAAGCTCGTGCTCACCCACGTCTCAGCGCGCTACTCGCGCGACACGTCCGAGCTCGAGCGCGAGGCCCGCGCGGTTTTTCCCGCGACCATCATCGCGCGGGACGGCATGGAGATCGACATCCCGTTCGAGCCAAGTCCTGGCGCTGAAGGAGGATCCTCTCGACGAACCGGCGCGAAAATCCAGAACAACCCAGCACTTGACCCGAAGCCACTCAACCGACCAGAGTAGAAGGCATGGAAAAGATCTTCACGGTCGAAGAAGCGAATCGCACACTGCCCCTGGTGAGCAGGATCGTAGAAGATCTCGTGCGCGAACATAGAATGTGGGAGGACAAAGTTCGCGAGTTCGAGTTGGCGACCGTCGGCTCCAGTCCGGACCGGCCCGACGCAATCGCGGAGCTGCTCCAGGCGGAAGCGCAGCGTCTTGCCATCGAAATCGAGGGTTATATTGCCGAGCTCCACGACCTCGGCGTAATCTGCAAGGGAATGGGGACAGGGCTCGTTGATTTCCGCGGACAGATCGACGGACGCGATGTCTTCTACTGCTGGAAGCTGGGCGAGCCCAGTGTTCAATATTGGCACGAGGTCGACGCGGGATTCGTCGGCCGGCAGCGACTGCATCCCCTGGCGCTGACATCTCACTAAGGAAGAAATGGCAAGAAAGATGAGGCCGTTCCGCGGACCCGACAGCACGAACTGGGGCGTCGAAGTGCAGGTTCCGGGGGCGAGCAACGCGATGATCGTCTTCCATCATCCGGGCGGCAAGACCGCTCGTCTCGACCGCTACGCTTGGGACATCTGGACCGGCCCCGAATCGCGCAGCGTCACTTCACGCGTGGCACCGGAGAAAGTGATGCAGTCGCTCACCGACGAGAAGCTGCGCCTGTTGTTCCGTCGCTCGATGCCGATCTCGAACCCCCGACCGCTGGTCGATCGCGCTTCCTAACGCGGGCAGCAGCTACGGCTTTCTGAGCCGAGCCTCTTCCGACAGCCGCTCCTGCAGTCTGCTAGCCCGCCTCTCGCGAGCTGCTTCGTAGCGACGAATCTCTTCCGGCGTCTCCGGCTTTAGCGGCGGCACTGGTACCGGCCTTCCATTTCGATCCACGGCCACGAAGGTGAGGTAGCACGAATTCGTGTGACGCCTCAGGCCAGTCAGCAGATTCTCGGTCTCCACGCGCACGCCGATCTCCATCGACGTACGGCCCACGTAATTCACGCTCGATTTCATGATCACGAGATCGCCGACGTGAATCGGCTCGCGGAAATCGACGCGATCCACCGATACCGTCACACAGGCGAGTCGCGCGTGCCTGATCGCCGACACTGCCGCCGTCGTATCCATCATCGACAGCACCACTCCGCCGAACACGTGACCGAGCACGTTCGCGTGCTGCGGCATCATCAGCTGCGCAGTCTCGTGCTGCGTCTCGCGCACCGGACGCGCCGTGCCGCGAGACTCTGACGCCGGAGATTTCGCCGTAGAGACCGCGCCCGTGGAGGCGCCCGCGTCTTTCCGCGCTTGCGCGGATTTGGATCGACTCACGTCTGCCGTCCCGAGGTTGCCCGTTTCACGGGTTTCGCGCGCTGCTTGCGCGACACCTGCTGAATTCTTTCGCCGTACGTGGTGGCGTCGTTGAACGCGCGCGACAGAGCGTGCCTCGTCTGGGAGTCCACTTTCGGTCTGTCGAGCCAGAATATCTGCACATACGTCGAGCCGATCAGGCCGAGCCTCCACTCGCGTCCGCGATGATCCCGCAGCGCCAGTGTGTTCGCCTTGTGCGTGGAATCGTAGTGTGAGACGACGTCGTAGCCGTCGTGCCTCCATCTGCGGTTGACCAGCCCGCCCTCTCCGACTGCTTCCTGGACCGTCGTGTCGCGAAGCATGTGGTCGAAGGCGACAGCCTTGCCGTTGCGGAGATCTATCACCGCCCGCGTCGTGTCGTCGTCACCGGTGTCGTCGGAACGCTCGATCGACACGCGGTGCTCAAGAGCGACGTACGGGCCGAGCACGTTGAGAACGTCCGTCTCTCCGACCGCGCTGACATCGACGTCGTCGTCGGGGTCGTCGTCCGGTCGCAGGAGCGGCGCGCGCGGATGCTGCTGGTGGTAGGCATCCGACATTCGCACGATCGTCGTATCATCGTAGATGACGGCTGAGTCGCCCGTTGCGAGCTCGCGGCGGAACACGCGCTCGCCGCTGAACAGCGCTTTAGGAAAAGAGCGGTCGATCTCGCTAACGAAGATCTCGTAGTAGCGGCCGCCGGTGCGCGCGAGGATCAGCGGCGAGCCCCGGATGCGCAACCCCGAATTGTCGCTGCGCACCCAATACGTCTGATCCCCGGCGGATACCAGGAATTCGGCGTCGGGCGGCGGTGGTGGCGGCAAAGCGCACCCCCCAAGAACGCCGGGGAGCGACAGCGGGACCAGAAGAAGCAGTCGGGGGTATCGCATCGCAGCGAAATATACCGGATTCAGATACAGCGTTTCTCGCTGGAGCTATTAGATTCCAGCGTCCCCGTCCATCCCAACAATACAATGTCCCTGAACAAGCTCACTACCACCGCACTCGCGGCGGCAGCAGCGATAGCCTGCTACGGCGCCTACGATGCGTCGGCGAAAACGATCCCCGGCAAGCCCGCGTCAGCCGTTGCGCAGGCCGATACAGACACCGTTGTCCGCGGCCACGCACCCGCGTCGACGCACCCCACACCTCCGGTGCTCGACTCGCTCATCAAAGGCACGCTCCCTGTGCGTGGACTGTACGTCTACCGTTTTGCCGCCAATCCGCGGCGAATGAAGAAGCTGCTGGCGATTGCGGATTCGACGGAGATCAACGGCTTCGTCATAGACGTCAAGGATGAGTTCGGTCTCAACTTCAATCCGGCCGATCCCCTGCTCAAGAAGAACGCGGGCACGCAGAGCAAGGCTACTCATCTTGCCGAGGTGGTCGACACGATACGCGCCCACGGGATTCTGCCGATCGCGCGCATTGTCGTCTTCAAGGATTCGGTCACGGCGCGCAACAATCCCGATCACACGATCAGGAAGCCCGACGGAACAGCATGGCACGACAAGAAGGGACAGACGTGGGTCAATCCATACGCGAACGCGATCTGGGAATACAATTTTCGCGTAGCCGAAGAGGCGATAAAGATGGGATTCGGCGAGATCCAGTTCGATTACATCCGATTCCCCGAGCCGTACAAGAGTCTGCCGCCGCAGGTTTTCCCCGAGCAGAGAGGTCGGACCAAGCCTCAGGTGCTTGCGGAATTTCTCAGCACCGCCCGCGCGCGCTTCGCGAAGCTCGGCGTGAGAACGACGGCTGACATCTTCGGGCTCGTTACCACAGTCGGAGGCGCGCTGGAAGTCGGGCAGAAATGGGAGCCGATCTCCCAGTCCGTCGACGTGGTGCTGCCGATGGTTTACCCATCGCACTATCCGCCCGGCTCGTTCCAGCTCCCGCACCCGAATGCGGATCCATACGATGTGATCCACATCGCGATCTCGCGCGCCCGCGAGCGCGACGAGAAGCTGGGCATCAAGAGCGAGCACGTTCGTCCGTGGCTGCAGGCGTTCAGCCTCGGCCAGCCGAAGTACGGCCCGCACGAGCTCGAGGAACAGAAGCGCGCGGTCTACGACTCGGGCTACGACGGCTGGGTTCTGTGGGAGCCGGGCACGAGGTACGACAAGTTCATACCTGCGTTCGAGAAGAAATTCGTTTCGCGGAAAAAGGTGCCACCTGTTCCACGGCCGGCTAACCGCCTCGACTAGTCGCGGCGCCTGAATCGCGGCATCTGAATCGCGACGCGACTTCGACATCCTTAGGTACTGAAGGGAGCTCTGGGCTTTGCAGCTAAAGCCCAGGGCTTTTCCGTCGGCGCAACCAGATTAGCGAAACCTTAGCGCCGGTATGTCGACTCCGAGCTTTAGCATCGTTGCCTCACAGCCCCCTGCTTCAGTTTTTCCAGATGCAAATTCGCGCCGCAATCCAGACGCCGAGCGCCCTATATTATCGCCATGCAGACCACCGTCTCCGTCTCGGGCATGACCTGCGCGCACTGCGTTCGCGCAGTGTTCACTTCCCTCGCGGGAGTGCCCGGCATCGAGCGCGCTGATGTCACCATCGGTCAGGCGGTAATCGAGCACGACGGCACCGTAACGGCCACGCAGATTCGGGACGCGATTGCCGTGGCTGGATACACGGTCGGCGAAACGAGAGACGATCGCCGCACTCTTCCTCTCGCGCCGTGAAAACCCCTCCGCACAACAAACGCGTAGAGGACGAAGAAGAGCCGTCCATCGCCGCCCTCATGGGGCCGGACATCCTCGTGATGCTCGAGGAGAGTCCAGATGCAATCGCCGCTGAGACCGAAGAGCTCCACCCGGCGGATCTCGCAAACGTAGCCGAGGGCCTTCCGCGCGAGATGGTGGCGCCGTTCCTGTCAGCGTTGCCGGTCGAGCGCGCGGCCGATGTGCTCGAGTACCTGAACGAGGACCTGCGCACCGAGGTTCTCGAGACGATGAGCGCGCGACAGGCCGCCGAGCTCGTCACGGAGATGACTCCGGACGACCGTGCCGACGCGCTGGAGGACCTCGAGGCCGAGAGCGCCGAGGAGATTCTCTCGGAGATCCCGACTGCCGAGCGCGTCGAGACCGAGAAGCTGCTCGCGTACGAGCCGGACACGGCCGGCGGCTTGATGACGACGGAGTTCGTCTCCGTCTCAGAAGACACTCCGGTGGACGAAGCGCTCGCCGCTGTGCGTCGCATCGCGCGATCAGAGCGGCGCGAAGCGATGAACACGATCTACACCACCGATTCAGCTGGCCGCGTCCAGGGCGTGATGTCGCTCCGCGAGCTGCTCGCGGCGCCAGAGGGTGGCAAGGTCTCGGACATCGCGTGGGAGGAAGTGCAGACCGTCCCCTTGATCGCGGACCGGGAAGAGGTCGCGCGGGTGACACGCGAGTATGACCTCGTGGCAGTGCCCGTCGTAGACGACAACGGGGTGATTCAGGGGGTCGTCACGGTCGACGACGTCATCGACGCGCTGGTAGAAGAGCACACCGAAGACGTGCAGCGTTTCGGCGGAATGGAAGCGCTGGACGAGCCTTACACCCAGATCGGATTCCTCGCCATGATCAGGAAGCGCGCGCCCTGGCTGGCAGCGCTTTTTCTGAGTGAGATGCTTACCACCACAGCGATGGGACACTTTCAGGATGAGCTCGCGAAGGCCGTGGTTCTCGCGCTCTTCATTCCGCTAATCATCAGCTCCGGCGGGAACTCCGGCTCGCAGGCGACATCGCTCATCATTCGCGCCCTCGCCCTCGGAGAGATCCGACTGAAGGACTGGTGGAAAGTCGCGCTCAAGGAGCTGCCGTCCGGATTAATGCTCGGCGCGATACTCGGCGTGATGGGCATCGGCCGCATCCTTCTCTGGCAGCATCTCGGCATTGGCCACTATCCGCATCCCAATCTGCTCGCGCTTACAATCGGAGTCGCGCTGACCGGAGTCGTCACCTTCGGCTCGCTCGCGGGGTCAATGCTTCCGTTTGTTCTTCAGCGACTCGGGTTCGATCCCGCGAGCGCATCCGCGCCGTTCGTTGCGACGCTCGTCGACGTCACGGGCCTGTCGATCTATTTCTACGTCGCGCTTCTGATTCTCCACGGCACTATTCTGTAGCGTAATTCTTCCTGCGGGCCTAGGTTTGTGGCGCCGCGGGCTGGCAGGCCGCGTGCGGCTCGTCCCTCTCAAGGAGATGCGCAGCATGAATACCACGATTCAAAAGCTGGCAGCGGTTTTCGGAGTCGTCTTCATCATTGTCGCGATACTCGGCTTCATCGCGCCGAATGGCGGCATGTCGATGCAGCCGACCGATCCCGCTACCGCCGCGAAGGCGCTCGGTATCTTCCCAGTCAATCTGCTCCACAACATCGTGCACCTGTTGTTTGGAGTCTGGGGTCTCGCCGCATCGCGCAGCTGGGGCGGGTCGAAATCGTACTTCACGACTTCGGGCGTGATCTACGCGGTTCTCACCGTCTGTGCTTTCCTGTCGCCGAGTGGGTTTGGGATGGTGCCGATCGGCGGCGCGGACATCGGACTCCATGCTGTCCTGGCGATCGCCATGATTGCGATCGGGTTGACTGCCAAGCCGGAGGCAGCGGTTACTGTGTAGCTCCGACTGTCGCGGTCGCGGGATCGGTATCCAGAGCGGCGCCCCCAGTGGGGCGCCGTTTTGTTTTGTCGCCGCGCGGAATCATCGAGACTATCCCCTGCTCGAGCCACGCGTGCTCGCCCCGCAAAACCTCCATCGCAACCTTGTAAAGTGCTGGATCGTTGCCGCCAAAGAGCTGGTCGAAGTGGAGCTTGATGCGCTCGCGCGCCTCGAGGCAGAAGGCATCTGCAAGCGCCACTGCTTCTGGTCTCCCCTGCTTTGACAACATCTGCGCGCGCGAGCACGCCGCGGACATCGCGAACAGCTCGGCACCGATATCCACCGCCCGGAACAACACCATCTGCCTGCGTTCCAGCTTGGGACCGAAGCGCACCATCGCGTGGAAGATCGAGCGGCCGAGGTGGCGCGTCGTGCGCTCGATGTAACGGACGTGCTGAGCGAGCTTGCCGAACTGGCCGTACCGACGAAGCCTCGACGCGTTGAGCCAGCGCGACGGGTACCACGTCAGATAGAACGGCGTCGCACTCTTCATCGCGGCGAGCTTCTCTTTGAAGGTCGACTCGGGGTTGACGATGTTGAAGGCGAGCTTGAAGTGATGATCAACGGCCTCACGGGCGATGAACAGCCGCATTATCTCCGACGAGCCCTCGAAGATCAGATTGATGCGGAAATCGCGCATCGCTCTCTCGACGGGAATCGCGGGCTCGCCGCGCCGGGCGAGCGATTCCGCCATCTCGTAGCCGCGTCCGCCGCGGATCTGGAGCGCGTCGTCGATGATCCGCCAGCCGCCCTCAGTGTTGAACAGCTTGGCGATTGCGGCCTCCAGGCGGATGTCGTAGTCGCCCTTCTCGTAGAGTGCCGCCGCCAGCTCCGCAACCGATTCCATGGCAAAGGTGTACGCCGTCATGCGCGCGATTTTCTGCGCGACAGCTTCGTGCTTGCCGATGGGCTGACCCCACTGCACGCGCTCGTTCGCCCACTTGCGAGTGATGGATACCATCTGCTTTCCCGCGCCCGCACAACCCGCGGGAATCGTGAGGCGTCCGGTGTTCAAGGTGATGAGCGCGAGCTTAAGTCCCTTCCCTTCTTCCCAGAGGATGTTCTCTCGCGGGACTTTGACGTTGTTGAAGCGGATGACGCCGTTCTCCAGCGCCTTGAGTCCCATGAAGCGAAGGCGGTGTACTACTTCCACACCCGGCATCGACGCTTCCACGATGAAGGCCGTGATCTGCTTCACCGGCTTGCCCTTGATCACCTTCTCCGGAGTGCGCGCCATAACCACGAACAGCTCGGCGCGCGTGCCGTTGGTGCACCAGAGCTTCTCGCCGTTGATGACGAAGTGTTTGCCATCCGCTGTCGGGGTCGCGGTGCAGCGCATGTTCGCTGGATCGGAGCCGGCGTCCACTTCCGTCAGCGCAAACGCGGAGATGGCGCCCTTGGCGAGCCGCGGAAAATACTTTCGCTTCTGCTCCTCGGTGCCGAAAAGCTTGAGCGGTTGAGGCACTCCAATCGACTGGTGCGCGGACAAGAGCGCCGTCAAGGATCCGTCCTTGGACGTCACCATTTCGATGGCGCGGATGTAACTCATCTGCGACAGGCCCAATCCGCCGTATTCCTTTCCGATCTTGATCCCGAAGGCACCCATGTCGCGGAGCTCCTGAATCACCGATTCCGGAATCTCACCCGTCCGATCGATCTCCTCGGAGTCGACGCGCTCCATGAAGGACCGCAGCTTGTCCATGAACGGCTTGGCGCGCGCTTCTTCGGCTGTGTCAGGAGCCGGATGCGGGTGGATCAGATCGAGGCGAAAGCGCCCCAGGAACAGCTCGCGCACGAAGCTGGGGTGTGCCCATTCGGTCTCGCGAGCACTCTCAGCTACGTCGCGGGCTTCTTTCTCACTGGCTGTTCCGACCGATATGTCGCTCATGTGCTTCTGAGAAAGATAACGAGTCCACCGATTGCAATCGCCGCAAACGAGAACCACTGAATGGCGTAGTTGCGGTGCGGACCTTCATCGAGCGGAGCTGGGTCGATGCGTGGTGGTCCTCCCGAGAGCGCGGAGTCGGAGAGAACGACGTAGTAATTTGCGATCGGGTACGGGAACAGTTTCGCGAGAGCAGATCTGTCCAGCCGCCTCATTGACCGCGGGCGCGTCTGACTGGGCTTGTCGAACGGTCCTTTCGTCGGGAAAACCTCGACAAACCCGTTCGCATCGACACTGTCTCCCTCGCGCCATTGCTTGGTGTCCGCGTTCACGCCATCGGGCGAATAAATCCAGCCACGATTGACGAGAACCGCAGTGTCATTTCCAGCGCGACGAATCGGAGTGATCAGGTTGACACCGGGCGAACCGTTCCGTCCGCGAAGGGTGAGCACAATTTCGTTTGGGTAGTCGTAAACGCCGCGAACGCGAGCCCTTCTGAAATGCGCCATCGCGGTATCGGATGGCAGCGAATCAAGCGGCATCTCGGGTGCGAAGCGTCGCGATGCAAGAAGCTCGTTCGCCGCGCGTCGCTGCCCAAGCCGGCGCAACTGCCAGAACCCGAGCGAGATCGAAACCGCGGCGAACGAAATCGCGAGGATGCTGAGGATCCAATTCTTGAGATTCACCAGTGAAATATCGCCCCGGTGGGTGAACTGCCGCTCGGGCTTGTATCCAGGTTCAAGGGCTATGCGGATTTGGCGGATTGAACTGATCGGGCGCATCGCTCTATGAGGCGTAATAGGTCGTTCAAGCGGGCCGGGATTTCTTGGGAACGGCTGCTCGGGCTGCTATCGTCGCGAGTCGGAGCGATACGCTGAGACAACAAAACAATCACGGCCCGCGGATGAGCCTCTCACGCCTCCATGGAGCGATCCGATCTATCAGTTCAATCCGCCAAATCCGAACAACCCTTGAACCTTGATGCCAGTCGAAGCGACGTCTAGAACAGTGACATCTGTTCGCCGAGCAGATCGGGATCGACCGGAGCTTGGCCCAGCCGGGACTGAAACTCACGCGCCGTGGCCGGGCTGTGACCCGAAAAATGATTGGCGACGTAGCCGTAGATGTGCGACACCTTTTCGGACAGGGTTTCGATCGCATCGCTCCACGCATCCACTTCACGCGAGCGATCGACCTGCACCCGTGAGTAGTCGACGAGATCGCGGTTCGGGCCCATCCATCGGATGTAGGCGAAGTCTGCCGTCGGACGCTCGGCGAGGCCCAGCATCAGCTTGCGCGGGATCCATCTGCCGTCGATGAGCGCCAGAGCGATGTTGTGCTCCGAGAGGAGCGCAAGAACTCCGTCGGTGATCCAGCCGCGATGTCTGAATTCGATAGCGATCCGGAGATCGTTCGGAGCGCGACCGATGAAATCGACCAGGGCCGGGAGCTCGCCCGGCTGAAAGTCGGGGCCCATCTGTACGAGAACCGGGCCGAGCTTCTCGCCCAGCTCCCGCGCGCGGTCGAAGAACGCCGCCGAGGCGCCGGTCTCGTCGCGGAGCCTGTACTCGTGCGTGATCTCCTGGGGCATCTTCAGCGCGAAGATGAATCCTTTCGGAGTGCGATCCATCCAGCTCCGTATGGTCGTTGCCGCTGGCGACGCGTAGAACGTGGAATCCACTTCCACCGAATCGAACGCGCGTGCGTAGACGGTGAGAAAATCGGATGGCCGCGTTCCCGTCGGATAGAATGGCCCGACCCAGGCGTC
>DATCPG010000106.1:0-10840 GCA_036570225.1 Gemmatimonadaceae bacterium
CTCCTCGGTGCACTGCGCGAACGGGGGCTCGCCGATGATGCGGAGACCGCGGAACGCGCGAAGACAGCGTTCCTGCGCGCGATGAGCCATGAGCTTCGCACGCCACTCAATGCGATAGGCGGTTACATCGATCTCCTCGACATGGGCCTGCGGGGGCCGGTGACCGAGGAACAGCACGCCGACTTCGCGCGCGTGAGAACCAATCAGCAGCACCTGGCCGCCATCATCACCGAAATCCTAAACTTCGCGCGAGTCGGAAGCGGCAGCGTGTCCTACGCCGTGAGCGACGTCAACTGTTGCGAAGCGCTCACCCACGCCAACCAGCTGATCGAGCCGCTTATCGCGCAGAATGGGCTCGTCCTCGACGGGATCTCTGGAAACTCGACCATCATTGCACGCGCGGATCCGGAAAAAGTGACTCAGATTCTGGTCAACCTGCTCTCCAACGCCATCAAGTTCACGCCAGCTGGCGGCCACATCGCCGCCGAGTGCGCCGCGGTGGATGACGCCGTGACTCTAAGCATCAGCGACACCGGCTTAGGCATCGCACCGGAGAAACTGGAAACCATCTTCGAACCATTCGTCCAGTTGACGGAGGGTCTCGCCAATAGGGAAGGCGGCATTGGGCTGGGATTGTCGATTAGCCGCGACCTCGCCCGCGCAATGAAAGGCGATCTCACCGTCGAGAGCACCGAAGGGAAAGGCACGCGCTTCACGCTTTCTCTTCCACGCGCGAGCGAACAGGAAGAGGTTTAGTCCCGATTTGTCAAGCCCGTTCAGTCATCTAGGCGGGCTCCTCGGTTAACGAGAAAATGGCAGGAGAGAATCACATCGCCAGCTTGTTCGCCGCGTTGAGCGCCGAAACCTTATAACACTCAGCGAGCGTCGGATAGTTGAAGACGGTGGAAAGAAAGTAGTCCAGCCCTCCGCCAAGTCCGAATACGGCTTGCCCGATATGCAGCAGCTCTGTGGCGCCCGTACCGATGATGTGCACACCCAGAAGTTTTCGGTCCTGGCGGTGGAAGAGCATCTTGAGAAGGCCACTGTCGTCGCCGAGGATCTGGCCGCGCGCGATCTCCCGGTAGCGCGCAATCCCGATCTCATAGGGCACTTTTGCCTTCGTCAGAGCCTGCTCGGTAGAGCCGACCATCGAGATCTCCGGCACCGAGTAGATGCCGATCGGAAAGTGATCCGCCATCGGTGCCGCTGAAACGCCGAGGGCGTGGCAGGCGGCGAGACGGCCCTGCTCGCTCGACGTCGCGGCGAGACTCGGATATCCGATGACGTCGCCGGCGGCGAAGATGTGGGACACCGAGGTCCGGAACTGCGCGTCCACCGCGATGCGTCCCCGATCGTCGGCTGCGAGTCCGGCGTTCTCGAGGGCAAGTGCCTCCGTCGCGCCGGCGCGCCCCACCGAGAAGAGCGCCATGTCGGCGACGATGCGCTTCCCTGACTCGAGTTGAAGCACGGCGCGCTTCGGCGGCCCATCGTTCACTGACACGCCTTCGACTGCTTCACCGAATCGGAAATTCACGTTCCGCTTCCGCATCTGGTGTATCAGCTCGTCCACGATCTCCGCGTCGACGAACTCGAGCGGCCGGTCGCGGCGGTCGATCACCGTGACCTCGATGCCGAGGGACGCGAACATCGATGCGTACTCGATGCCGATCACTCCGGCGCCAACGACCGCCAGTGTGCGCGGAAGTCGCTTGAGGCCGCCGATGTCGTCGCTGGAGATGATCGTCTCGCCGTTCGACTCGATGTTGGACGGCGGCACGGCGCGCGTTCCGCTGGCGATGAGAACGTTCGCGGCAGAGGCCTCGCGCCAGCTGCCAGTACTGGTGACGCGTAACCGGTGCGGGTCGACGAACGACGCCTCGCCGCACATGACGTCCACACCGTTGCGCGACAGCTGGTTGGAGATGACCGCCCCTTCACGCGCTACGACTTCATCTACGCGAGAGAGCAGCTCCGATACGGTCGGCCGTTGCGTGGCTCGTGTGCTGCCGCCGTCGGGACGTGCCGCGGCCGCGGCGAAGTGCAGGACTGCCTCGCGAAAGGTCTTGCTTGGAATCGTCCCTGTCGCGAGGCAGGTTCCTCCGACCGTGTTCCTTCGCTCGACCAGGGCAACGCGCTTGCCGAGCTTGGCCGCCTGAACGGCGCCGCGCTGGCCTGCCGGACCGCTGCCAATACAGATGAGATCGTAGTCGAAGGAGTCGCTCACTGACCGCCCAAGCTACAGGCAGGGGGGCACGTTGGCCATGTTGACGCTGGCGACCAGAGGACAGGGGGACTTTCGCGTGGATGCACCGGCCATAATTTTGAGGTGCTGCTAACCATCGAGGTCCAGTCATGTTGCGCCCTCACGGTCGTACTACCGTTGCGCTCATTGCCGTGTTGATTGCGGCAGGCTGCATTAACCAGCCAACACGCGTTGAAATTCCCGCTCAGGTGGCCGCGGATTTGGCGCTTCTTGACCGTGCAGCGGTCAACAGCGTTGGCGGTGACGCCGCGAGCTGGTCCAAGCTCGTCGCAGCGCGCTCTGACACGATTGACACGAGCCTGCGCTGGTACATTCGAGCCGGGCAAGTCAGCAACGCATTGCGCTTCGGCAACGAGATGTCGCCCTTCTGGCGCAGGCAGGGACGCATCGATGCCGGTCGGCAACTGCTTGCCGCGACTCTCGCGCTCCCCGATTCTGCGGCCCAGCATCGGGCTCGCGCAGCCGCGTGGTATAACATTGGAGTGTTCGCCTTCCGGCAGCGCGATCAGGAAGCAGCGCGTTATGCCAACGAGCAGAGTCTTCGCTTGGCGACGGAGGTTGCGGACACTCCGGCAATTGCGCACGCTCTCGTCGGCCTGTCGCGCGTCGAGCTCCGCGCGGGCGAATATGATCTGGTACGCTTGCACGCCGCGCAAGCGTCTGACCTGCTGAGAGCGGTGGGCGACGCGTCAGGAGCGATCGAGCCATCACACATGGTCGCGGCCGTCAATCGTATGACCGGCCGGGACAGCGATGCATCTAATCTCTATGAGCAAACCCTCGGCGTATTCCGCGCACGATCCGACGAGCCAGGGATCGCCATGGAATTGATGAATCTGGGATACGTCCGGCTGCATCAAGGGAAGCGCGCGGCCGCGTCGTCGTTATTTCGCGACGGTCTGCAACGATATGAGGCGTTGCACGACGAGACGTCGGAAGAATTCACGATCGCCGCATTCGCGGCTTTGGCGGCCGATGCGGGAGATGCAACAAGAGCAGCGATGCTCTTTGGCGCCGCTCGCAAGCTGCTCGCGGGATCCGGGATCACGCTCGACCCCGATGACCAATACGAAATGGATCGCTATAGCGCCAAGGCGCGTCAGCAACTGGGGGACGCGGGCTACGCTCGCGCTCTTGTGCCAGGCGAAGCGCTGACTCTTGCGGACGCGCTACGCCTTGCCAAAAGCATGTAGGAATATCAATTGGCCTGGGTAGAGTTGAACTACCGACCTCACGCTTATCAGGCGACCGAAGGGGAGTAGGAAGTCTGGCAAGAAACCGGTAAATCGTTGACGGACAGCGTGATCTGCCCTTGTTCACCCTTCGCGATGCCGGATAATGTCGGAGTCAATCGACAGCTGAATCAACAGCAACACCGATGTTGAAGTCTGTCCCCACAGGGCATCAAACAGAGCGATGCGCTCTCAAGAAAGAGCGGCTTATCTCGAGCAGGTGTTCAATGCAAGCCCCGGCCATCAGCAGCAGGAGCGGGAGAAAAAGAAATCCGAAAGACCACATGCCGAGTATCGCTGTTGTGCCCAGCGCCACTAACGCGAAGCCTTCCGCAACCCACCGAAACCGCGTCTCCCAGAAGAGCGCGGGCAAGGCCAACAACAGCAGTGACAGGGCCAGGAGTACGCCAGTTACGGGGAACCTCGGAAGACTCACACGACTCAAACGGACTATCTGAAATGCGGCCACGAGACCGAGCGACGAGGCTGCCGCGCACAGTCCGACAACGAATCGCTCGACCGTCGAGCTTGACGGGAGCCCCGTTTTAGCGTTGGCGCTTTTTGCTCTGCTCGCCGCAAATCCGGTGAAGCCAACCGTAAGAACGCCGAGACTGATCGCGCCGAGGCCGATTGGCCAGACTGAGAGAACCAGGAACTGGATGGTATCTACAGAAGCTTCTTTCATTTGGTCCCCGAGGACTGTCTTCGATTTGCAATTCCCTTGCCCTCGAGCGATGTGTATCTGATGGACCTCAAGAAATAGAGAACGGGGAAACCCCGCCATTCTGTTCACGAAGAGGGTGAACCATTCAGAGCGCCACTGCTGGAGACCGACGCTTCTGAATCTCGTGAACCACGTGACATCGACAGTTGGGACTCGCGAAACGTTCGGTAGCATGAAAAACGCCGCCCCATCATGCACCTTATGCGGCGGCGGCGGCGGCGCGATTGTCCATTACAATGGTACCAGTTGGTCGAGCGTCCCGAGCGGCACTACGAGCGTCCTTCACCAGGTCTTGGGGCACATCAGCGTCTGACGTCTGGCAGTCGGGTGGGGCTCCAACACCAACGAGTCGACTATCCTGCATTAGAGCCATTGCGAACTCTTGCGCGGGAGTCGGAGCGCGAGCAAATATGTTTGGCGAGGCGGTGTTCTTGAGAGCCTCGGCACCCTGAGTTGAGGAGATTCTGCCCATACGCTTGGCGTACGGTCACGCGAGCCTCCTTTGGGAGGATTCCCCCGAGGCCAGATAGGCTCGATCTAGAGACGAGAACTCAATTGGGAGGTATACATGTCCCGCACATTTCTGCCAAAGCTGCGTAGGTATTTCGGAGCGACTCTTTTGATCGGCTTTTCCACATCCTCCTCGGTGTTCGCACAAACTGCAACGCAGATGGCGAACGTCCCGGGCTCTCGCTCCGCCGACAGCGCTGTGATCGCATCACTCACATCGCAGGTAAGGCCGCCACGTTCGCACTCCAGTATTTTCTGGTCCGGCGCATACCCCAAGCCGATGATCGGCAGCGGGGACACTACGGCGGTGGAGTAAGAAGTCCGGCAAGAAATCTTTAAATCGTTGACGGACAGCGTGATCTGCCGTAGTTCACCCTTCGCGATGCCGGATAATGTCGGACTCAATCGACAGCTGAATCGACAGCTGAATCACCCCGCAGTTAGTTGATCGGAGCAGCGAGTCGCCAGCGACGAAGTATTCTGAAGACCACATCCAATAGATGCACAATCGGCGGGCGGTCGGTCAGAGCTGCAAGCACCAGGCTCGTGCCTGCGCCGAGCACGGCCCCGCCAAGGACGTCTGCTGGATAATGGGCACCCACAAAGATTCGAGCGATCGCCATCACCATCGCAAGAACAAAGAGGGCTGCGCCCGCACGCCTGTTGTACCTCCAGACCATCACCGCTACAGCGAATCCAAGAATCGCGTGATCGCTCGGGAAGGATGTGTCCAGCGACGGCGGAATAAGTTGGTTAACTGTGTGACTGAGGTATGGCCGCGGCCGCGGTAATGCTTTCCCGATCAACTGACCGAGCCCGAGTCCGATGAGTGCGGAGACGCCCGCAAGGAACGCTCCTCGCTGGTTTCGAGCACGCCACGAAAGCCAGAGGGCAACAAGAGCGAGCGCGAACACGATGGGCAGATATTTTGCCGATGCGATCATTGCTGCATCGAGGATTGAACTCCGACCAGCTAACCCGTTTACGGCGTGGAATACGATGTAGTCCAGCGAGCCGGAGCTCGAGTCAGTGATTGCCGTGGCTAGGTCGATCATCTTGTTAGAGCCCAGGCAACCGCCACCCCTCCATGTTCTGGAGCGATTGAGCTCGGCAAAAAGATTCTCTCGAATACATTGCCCGGGTGGCCTTGGTTGTAGCGGTCGAACAACACCGCGGAGTAGGTCCCAAGCCCAGCCGCCGCGACGACATCGCTCGCCCAGTGCTTGTTCTTATACATGCGCGCGAGCCCAACCAGCGTCGCCGCGGTGTAGCCGATTGGCGTGACGTATCTTGCGGCCCCGGGCCACGAACGCCCTACTTCGCGACTCGCCGCTGTTGCGGCCGCAAACGCGACCGTTACGTGAGCCGAAGGCAGCGACGTGTAGTCATCGCTCGAGAATCCCTTTCCGAACCGGAAGTCGGAAGCGGCGGTGATGTCTCGCTGCGGGCGAGACCGACCGATCGTCATCTGTAATCCTTCGGCCAGAATGCCACCCAGAACAATTGCTTCGCCCGTGTGCATCCCGAGTGCGGCGGTCGGACGCGAGTGTTTGCCCAACCCAAAAAAATAGGTGCCGGCAGTTATCACAACCGAGCCGGGGAAGCCGAGATTGCTGAACACGTTGCTGGTCCCCTTAAAGAATCCATTTGACTGAATCGAGGGACGTTGCAAGCTGCGCGCGAGCGACTCATCGACGGACATTGTTGCCGCAACGAGCGCAGTGACGCCGAGTGCCACCACAGCATCATGCGCACGAAAAAGCTGAACGTGATCGATGGTTTCCTGGGCGAACAGCGGTTGCGAGCGAGTGAAGATTGCGATGGCGAGTATCGTAGGACGTAAATTCATTACGAGGCGGGAAGATTGAGGTGGCGTAGGATCGCTGATCATAAATGGACGCGCGCGCCCGCGTTCAACATTCGACCTTCCAACGGAGCCCATTCCGGCGTCGTCCACCGTCCGGTGGGATCCTGACTTGGAAGCAGCAGTGGATCGAAGCGAGTCTGGCGCACATTCGTCAGATCCTCGGCGTTCACGAACAGCGTGGCCGATCCAACTTTCTGTTCCACCAGAATGCCAAGAGTGGTGTAGGGCACACTCACGGACCGGTACGGATCATCGTCCAGGCGCTGCCGTCCGATGTAGAAAATCTCGAGCCCCACACGTGTTCCGATGTCGTCCTCCTCGAAGGCGATGTCCAGACCAGCAGCGTGCCGAGGTGTGAGTGGCGTCTCTACACGACGTGACAGTTCCGGCGCCCACTCTGTGGAGCGCGTGTAACTGTAGAGCGCGGTAACGGCAAAGGGCTCCTGATTGAACACCGCGAAAAAGCTCGTTCCGCGGGTGCGAGTGGGTGTCGGCCCATTGCTGAGAGTCAACACTCCCGGCGTCGGCGAGTTCTCGTTCACGACAACGGCGTGATCTAGTCTTGCGCTGAAGAGCGTACCGGTCACCTCGACCGGACCAAGTGTTCGCGTCAAGTCGGCCGACGCTTGGACAATCCTTTCCGCCGTGAGGATCGCGAAACCTCGCACGCGAGAAAGCCCGACGGCGTCAGCTTCCTCGACGAGTGGAGTCGGGGCGAAGAAGCCGCCTCCCCCCGACATCCGAGCTGCCCATCCCTCGGCAAAACGCGATAGCGCCGAAACTCGCGGGCTCAGGAAGGTGCCGTACCTGCTGTGGTGATCGAGGCGCGCGGTTGCCGATAGTGAGAATTTTTCAGTCGCACTGTACGTGTCCTGCCCAAACAAAGAGCCGGTGAGAAACTGATAAGTCGCGTTCGACAACTTCGCGCTCGACAAACCGTCATTCTGAAGTCCGACGCCCAGGAGTGTTTCGTGCTTGCCCAATGTTCGCGAGAGCGTCACTTCTCCAAACGCGGTCCCGCGCCGGTCTGACTCCGTGCTGTCGCCGTAACGCCGGTCCTGCCACTGCTGGTTGATCGATGAACGAAGAGAGATCACACTTCCCCGCTTCGTGAGCACGCGAAGGACGGTTCCGGCGTCGCCTCTCCGCGTCCGTGCGGTGACCGGAAAGCTCGTCCCCGTAAGAGTGAGGGAGGATCCCAATGTGCCGGACTTGCGGTCTTCGTCCGCGGCCCCGGCCGTGACCATCGCCGAGCTTCCAAGAGAATCAGCCCAGAATGCGCGCGGCCTGACCTCGAAGCGACGCAGACTTGGAATGTCGATCCAGCCATCGCCGTTGACATCGGTCGCGACCTGATGGTGTGCGCCGCCGAGAAGAGTGTAACCCCACTGCTTCGACAGTTTTGCTCCGGACCAAAGGAGGCCGTCGGTTCCGCTGCGGGAAGTTTGATTCAGTAATACTTCCTGGATGCCTCGCCCCCCGCGAGGAGGACGACGCGATACGAGGTTGAGTACTCCACCCGCCGCCGCGGGTCCGTACAGCGCGGTCGCCGCTCCTTTTATCACTTCGGCCTGCGCAAGATCGAGCGGTGGTATCTGCAAGAAGCCGAGACCTTCGGAAGAAGAGCCGTACAGAGGCAAGCCATCAGCGAGCAGGAGTGTGTACCGACCTCGAAGCCCTTGCAGTCGGATGCCCGCGCCGCCGAGTGCGGGCGAAGTGGTCTGGACTCTGACGCCCGGCATCTCGCTGACGAGAGTCATCGGGTTGGCGGGATGCATTATAGTCTTCTCACCGACATCTTCGCCTGACAGAACTTCGATGCGCTCTGGCTCGTCCTGGACTCGGCGCTCTACGCGACTTGCTCCTACTATGACTTCGGCTAGCCGGACAACTGCCGGCGAGAGCTGCACATCGATCGCGGCGTCCATTGCCGGCACAATCTCTACCGACAGCGTATCAGGTACGAAGCCGAGCCGCCCAACGATGACTCTTTGCGGACCGGTGGGTAGCCGAAGAGTAGCACTCCCGCTGGAGTCCGTTAAATCAGCGAAAGATGCCGCGCGCACAACCGCACCTGCGACAGGCTCCGTTAGGTGGCGAACATGCACCGTCAAGGAGCCGGAAGGAATCGTGTCCGTCGCCTTCTCTTGGGCGGCCACCGGTCGCGCGCCGAGGATCGATGAACACAGAGCCAGGCGAAGGCCCGCGCGCCGAAGCGCAGCGCACTGCCTTACCAGAATAGAGGCCATCGCTATGAGTTTCACCGACAACCAATGAAAGAAGTAACACTCCACGCGTTTCGCTGTTTTAAGCAAGATGAGGTCCGCGCTTTAAACCTCACAACCTTACATAACGAACCAGCTGTGCGTTCACCGCTACCACTCCCGTACTGAACCTCAAGGCGAACTCAGTACGTCACGCTTCGAGAGATTGCCGCCAAGGTATACGGAAACTTTCAGCTCGCACTGGCGCCGGCGAAAAAGACGGGACATCGGATAGGCGCCATCCGTAAGCTTCGCTAGTCAGATGTTGACCTTAGAGAGAGGCGGATTCTGCGGCGTGCGGAGAACGACACGATTGGGATGGAGCACAGTCCGCCACTTTCAGGAGAGGCGGTCCGAGTCCTCGAGCAATCACGGCGCAAGAGCAAATCGATCAGCCATGGGTATCTCTTTCCATCTCCGGAAAAATTCGTCCAAGCTGTGTTCGAGGACCTGCTTCGCGATTGGTGGCAACGAGCGGAGAAGTTGGCTGATATGCCGCGCACGTTCAGGCTAGGCTGGCACAGCCTTCGTCGAAAGTTTGTGAACGACATGAAGGCCGACACCCCGCTGGCAGACCTCTGCTACTTGGATGGCTGGAAGAGCCCGTTGACGATGATGGTATACCAACAGTCGGATCAAGTGACCATGACGAATGTACTCTCGAATCGTGATCAGAGGCGCACGGCAGGGTCATGATTGCCCAACCGACGGCAGGAACCGACAGCAGGCTCAATTTGGCCAGGATGCGGAAACCCCGCTAAAGGAGCTATCCTCAAGCGGGGCAACAAGTGAGGATTCAGCGTTTTGTGCCGACCGGCGGCAAACTGAAGACCGCGCCGTGTGGAATACCGGGAGCCCCTCCTCCGTGAGGCCACGATTTGTTATCCATTCGCATTCCAGGCTGTGTCGCCCCGACGTCGCGGAAACGTTCATCGATCGTCAACCGTCCCGTAGTCTCGTCGAAGTTCGCGATCACGACGCGATTCTTGAGATCAACATATCCGGTGATCACCACCCGTCGGTGGTTCGGCTCGATCGCGACCCGCTTCTCCCTTTTGCGCCGTAGTAAACGGTAAAAAGAACTCCCTTTCCGTTCGGCAGCGGATCGGGCAGCCGGTGACCTACTTCACCGCTCGCCGTGTCGAGCGCGGTTATCACCTTTACCGCCGAGCCGGGTGTTGGCAGCAGACGGTCAATGGCCCCTGCCGTACGATTGGCGTCGTATATGAAGCCATCATTTCCCCAGGACACGCCGGATCTGCCGACAACGCGGTCGGTGATCGTCACCGGCGGTCCCCCCTTGAGCGACACGACCTTCAACTCGTATGCCCCGGTGGAGAACACTACCTGGGTTCCGTCAGGCGAGAAATACGGCGAGATCGCATTCGTCGTCCCCGGCAGCTTCGTCGCCCCTAACTCACTCAGCGGACGCAGGAACAGCTCGTTCTGCGGGCCGCCCACGTAGACGAGCTGCGATCCATCCGGAGAGATCGCAATGCGGCCGTAGGAGCCTCTGAGCGTTTCGGTTGAATCGAGGGCGATGGTGAAACGAATGACCTGCTTTGGTGAAGATGGACGTAGCCAGCCCCAGAGCGCGGTGGCAGATATCAAAATCGTCAGCGCGGTCAGACCGTACAGCATCCGCCGTAAGCGACGGCTGGACCGATCCCGCCCCACCGCCGCCAACGTGGCGGACCGCGTGAACGACGGATCGTTCAATGCTTCACCGAAATCGTGAGCGGAGGCGAACCGATCTGCTGGGATTTTTTCGAGCGCGTGTGACACAGCGGCCGCGACATGCGGTGGCACGTTCCGCCGGGCCGTGATGAGCGAGCGCGGCTCCTCGGTCATAACTCTCGCGACAATAGCCTGCACCGTTGGCCCAGTGAAGGGCGGCTCGCCAGAGAGCATCTCATAGGTCACCGCACCCAGCGAATAGATGTCGCTCCGCGCCGTGATCGTCCGCTCTCCCATTGCTTG
>DATCPG010000107.1:0-4410 GCA_036570225.1 Gemmatimonadaceae bacterium
GGGGGGTACCGGACGTCTGGAGAAGTACACGACGAGCGTCTCGGAAGGGATGGTCGTGCTCGACGCGATTCATCAGATCCAGTCCGAGAGCGCAAGCGACCTTGCAGTGCGCTGGAACTGCAAGGCAGGGAAGTGTGGATCGTGCTCCGCGGAGATCAATGGGATTCCCCGCCTTATGTGCATGACGCGATTGAGTGAGCTGGATCTTTCCGAGCCCGTGACCGTCGAGCCGATGCGCGCATTCCCGCCAGTGCGGGATCTGGTGACCGACGTCTCGTCGAACTTCCGCGCCAAGGCGCGTATCCGGAAATTCACACCACGCCCGCCGGATGCTCCGGATGGAACCTGGCGGATGCAGCAATCGGACGCCGATCGCGTTCAGGAATTCCGAAAGTGCATCGAATGCTTTCTCTGTCAGGACGTCTGTCACGTGTTGCGGGATCACCAGCTGCACGAGCAGTTCGTCGGTCCGCGGCTGCTCGTTCACGCGGCGCAGCTGGAGATGCATCCGCTCGACTCTCTGGATCGCACAGCCGATCTCAAGGAAAGTCACGGCATTGGCTACTGCAACATCACCAAGTGCTGCACGAAGGTCTGCCCGGAGCACATCACGATCACCGACAACGCGATCATTCCGCTCAAGGAGCGCGTCGCGGATCAGTACTACGATCCGCTCCGGAAACTCATTCGCCTCGTGCGGGGTAAGAAAACCATGCGATCGGAGAATGGACGGACAGAATCGGGTGCCCCTCGATGAGGGAAGAGTTCAAGCTCAAGCCGATTTCGAGGGAAGCAATTCCGCGAGCTATTCAGAAAGCGGAGCGATATCGCCTCATCAACCAGTCGTGGGCGGCAGAGAGCATTTGCCGCGACATTCTGGAGATAGATCCGGCCAACCAGCAGGTGCTGGTGATGTTCGTGCTCGCGCTAACCGATCAGCTGGTCGATGACCACGGCCAAGCGATGCGGACCGTGCGCGAGACGCTTCCCCGGATCGCCGATCCCTACCAGCGTGCCTACTACACGGGTATCGCGTCCGAGAGAAGCGGGCAGGCGCTGATGCGTCGCGGGGGAATGGGAAGCGGCACAATGGCCTACGACGCACTGCGTGACGCAATGAGCTGGTACGAACGCGCCGAAGCCATTCGCTCTCAGGGCAACGACGACGCCATTCTCCGCTGGAACACCTGCGCGCGACTGATCGCCGGGAACAGTCACCTAGCTCCGCAGTCGGAAGTTGCGTACGAACCAGCCCTGGAAGACTGATGCGAAAAGGGCTCGGGGTTCGACTGCTGTCAGCGCTGGCTTTTCTTGTCGCCGGCGGCCAATTGGGTGCTCAGAAAAAACCTGCCGCGACACCGGCGCCAGCTCCGGCCGGCAACGCGGGAACAGCGTCGATTGCGGGTGTCGTCCTCGACAGTCTGAACGGCCGGTTCCTGGCTGGTGCGGATGTGATGGTCCAGGGAGCGCGGGCCACCATACTGACCGACTCGCTCGGAAAGTTCCGGATCGACAGCCTTCCACCGGGAACGTACCAGATTGGCGTCTTTCATCCGCTCCTCGATACCCTCGGCCTCACGCTCGCCACCAAGCCGTTTCACGTCGGAGCCGACAGTGTCACCGTCATCGTGTTGGCAGTCCCCTCGGCGGCGACGATCATTCACCGGGAGTGTCCGGTGCGTCCCCGCGCACAGGGGACGTCGGCCGTGATTGGCCAGGTGCACGATCCCGAAACCCTGCTGCCGGTTGCCGGCGCGGAAGTTTCGATAGCGTGGTCGCAGATCGACGCGTCGAAAGAACTCGGCGTGCGAAGGACTCCCCACGTCGTCTACGACAGTACCGACGCGTCCGGTGCTTTTCGCATTTGCGGACTGCCGAACTCTATGAAGGCGACGCTGCAGGCCAAACGCGGCAAGTCCGTCACCGCTGAGATTCCAATTGCACTGGGTGAGGAAGATTCGGAGCTGTTTGCGCGAACGTTGCTGCTCTCGCGATCGGATTCGGGGGCCAAGGTGGGCAACGCGACTGTCTCCGGTCGCGTGGTATTGGAGGGCGCGCCCACGAACGCCGGAAGCCGCGTCGAAGTAGTTGGTACGGACCAGGTCGTCCTCACCAACGACAAGGGAGAATTCACGATGACGAAGCTCCCTTCGGGGAGCCAAGTGCTGCTTGCCCGCCATCTCGGGTTCGGAGCGCAGACGGTTGCGGTGGATTTGAACTCGAGGGAACCGCAGCGCGTAACGATCAAGCTCCCCAAGTTCGTGGCGATGATAGACCCGGTCGTGGTCAATGCTCGGCGCGCGGGGAATCTGGACCGGGTGGGATTCACCCAGCGGCAAAAGATGGGGCAGGGGTATTATTTGACCCCCGAACAGCTCAAGGATAGACGTCCGGTAATGTTGACCGACCTTTTCCGAACGATTCCTGGTCTGCGAGTCAACAGCACGCCGTACGGAGATGTCGTCGGCAGCTCGCGCAGCGCGGGCGGCAACGATTGCGTCCAGTACTACGTCGACGACATGCCATGGCAGTCCGCGGAGCCGGGCGACATCAATCAATTCGTGAACCCGACCGAGGTGGTTGCCGTGGAGGTTTATCAGGGTTCGAACGTTCCGGCGCAATATTCGCGCGGAGGAGAGAGCTGCACGACGATCCTCCTCTGGACTCGATTCAAGATCCGCGATCGTTAGCGCAGGCACCCAAACCCTAGACGGAGCGGAACATGAAATCTCCAAACAGGCCCCTCGCATTCACTTTCATCGTCACGGCAGCTCTCTGCGTCGCGTGCGCATCGGCCTCGCGCATGGGCAATGCGGTTTCCCGGGCGACGGCAATCATGTACGATCTCAACGGAGCCGCAATCGGCACCGCCGAGCTTTGGCAGGACCCCGGCGGCCTGGTGAACGTTCAGATTGCGAGTCTCGCGCTCCCGGCGGGCACACACGGCATCCACTTCCACGCGGTTGGCAGGTGCGAGGGCGGCACGACGGCTTTCTCGACGGCCGGCGGGCACTTCAACCCGCTCGGCAAGCAACACGGGTTGAGCAACCCGCTCGGCCCGCACGCCGGGGACGCGCCGAACATTGTCGTTCCGGCAAGCGGATTTGCGAAGGTTTCCTTCAGCACTGAGCGAGTCACGCTCACTCCGGGAACCACTTCGCTATTCGACGCGGATGGAAGCTCGATCGTCGTGCACGCCAATGCGGACGATCAGGTTTCACAGCCGGCGGGCAACAGTGGGGGACGCATTGCCTGCGGAGTGGTCAGAGCCCTCCCATAGGTCGAATTTCTCTTGACACTCAGGGCGACGGTTCGCACGTTCCAGCCATGACAGGTCGCCCTGAGCGTCCACGAGGCGGATCCGCACGCGACGATAGAGCCGCGCGCAACGCGCAAAGCAAGGCGCACATGAATCTTGCGAAGGCGCTCGCGGCAGTTTTCTCGGCGGGCGTTTACTCGAAGGAAGATCTTCAAGGCGCGGTGTGCACGTACGTGTCGGAGATGAAAGAAGGTGGCGAGACAGGCGAGGGCGTGGTGCGCGCCGCTCAGAGCATGGTGCACGAGATCGGGGCGCGCTTCCCGTCTTCAGAGCGCACGCAGGTCCTTCTCGCCGATATGGTGACCTGGTGCCTCGCGGAGTACTACCGCGAGAGCGCCTGAGGGCGGCCGCGTCCACGTTTCTGCTCGTAGAGCGCGGTATCTGCCTGCGCCAGCAGGTCCGCCAGCATCGTTCCTTCGGATTTGGTCCTCGTAGCACCGACGCTCAGCGATAGCGGGTGTCCACGCGGTGTCTCGAGGTTGTGGGCCTCGACCCGCGCCTGGATGCGCTCGCAGACCAGCTCCGCGGTCTGGTCGGATTCGACAGTCATGAGCGCCACGAACTCGTCGCCGCCCAGCCTCGCTATGATGTCCGCCTCGCGGCAGCTCTCCTTCAGGACGCGCGCAGTGTCGATCAGCGCTCTATCGCCCGCAAGGTGGCCGTACGTGTCGTTGATGTACTTGAGATGATCGACGTCGATGAAGATCATCAGGACGTCGCGCTCCATGCGGATCGCGAGCTTGAGTCTCTGCTCGGATAGAGTGATGAAGGCTCGCCGGTTCGGGAGACCGGTGAGCTCGTCCACCAGCAGCAAGGCATGCAGCTCGTCCTCGGCGCGCTTTCTGGCGGAAATATCCTGGTACATCGCGTATACCTTGCCCGGCTCATTGCCGGCGATGAAGCGCGTGGCGGAGAGCGAAACCCAGAAGGTGTGGCCAACCTTGTGGCGGCGGAGAGATTCAGCCCTTACGCCTTCACCCGAGGAGAGCTTGGTGGAGATCACCTCCGCCTCCTCGGCAAGCTCTTTCGGAACAATGAGCGCTTTGATGTCTTCGCCCACGGCCTCGTCCTCGGTGTATCCGAATAGTGCC
>DATCPG010000108.1:0-10305 GCA_036570225.1 Gemmatimonadaceae bacterium
GCGGAAGCTCGCATCGCGTAAACCATCGCTCCTACGTAAGTCCATGTTCTCGAGCCGATGTCCTGGAGATCGAAGACGAGTGCGTCCAGCGTGCGAAGAATGCTGTCCGGCGGCGCCATTGTCTGCTGTCCGTAAAGCGAATAGACCGGCAGACCGCTTTTCGCGTCGACCCCGCTCGCAATGTTCACTCTGTCTTCGGTTCCGCGCAGTCCGTGCTCCGGCGAGAAGAGCTGAACGAGATTCACCTGGGCCGACCGGGCTCTTCCTTGCCTGAGCAGATCGATATCCGAGTTACCGTCCTCATCGATGCCCGTCTGGTTGGTGAGCAATCCGAGGCGTTTTCCACGAATCAGCTGTATGCTATCCTGCAGCAGCACGGTTATGCCGGGCTTCACTTTCGCTTCGGCGAGCTCGTTTGTCGGGTCTGCCGTCTTGTTCACTACCACGCAGCCGGCGAACAACGGAAGGAGCAGCGCGAGCAGCCGATTGTATCGCATCATCGAGGATTGTCCGGTATTTTTGGTTGTGTCGCTGGTACCATATGATAGCCGCTGGCGTTCCGGGACGCTGACTGCCCGGGATCAACGCAAACGTCTTGCCTAGCACCCCAATCCCTGACCTATGGCGCTGACTGCGATCGACTGGGCGATTGTCGCTGCCTACTTCCTCCTCTCCGTAGGCATTGGACTGTACTTCACAAAACGCGGGGGCGAGAGCCTCAGCGAGTACTTCCTTTCCGGACGCCAGGTCACCTGGTGGCTGGCGGGAGCCTCGATGGTCGCGACGACGTTCGCGGCCGATACACCGCTCGTCGTGACGGGTTTCGTCTACGATCATGGTGTCGCCGGAAACTGGATTTGGTGGAACATGCTGATGAGCGGAATGCTCACCGTGTTCTTCTTCGCCCGTCTGTGGCGTCGCGCCCACGTGATGACCGACGTCGAGTTTGCGGAGATCCGATACAGCGGCAAGCCAGCCGCGGTGCTCCGTGGCTTTCGCGCTCTTTACCTTGCGATCCCGATCAACCTCATAATCCTGGGCTGGGTCACTAAAGCGATGATCAAGATTCTCACGATCTCGCTTGGGCTTCACAATGTCACTCTTCTCGGATTCAATGTTCCGGGAGAAGTAGTCGCGGTCGGTATTTGCTTCATCATAACGGTGGCGTACTCGGCTGGCGCCGGGATGTGGGCGGTCCTCTGGACAGATCTCGTCCAGTTCGTCATCAAAATGAGCGCCGTCATTGTTCTCGCCGTTTATGCAGTGCGAGCCGTCGGTGGAATGGGCAAGCTGAAGGATGGGCTTGCAACTCATTTTGGAAGCGCCAATGCCGCCCTGTCCGTATTGCCGGTGAAAGTGACGTCGAGCGGCATCGAGGCTTACACATGGATGCCGCTGCTCGCGCTATTCGTGTTTCTTTCGGTTCAATGGTGGGCGGCTTGGTATCCGGGAGCCGAGCCGGGCGGTGGCGGCTACGTCGCGCAGCGAATCTTTTCCGCAAAAACGGAGCGGGATGGTGTTCTCGCTACGCTCTTCTTCAACGTCGCGCACTACGCGATCAGGCCCTGGCCGTGGATCATCACGGGACTTTGCACGATCCTCCTGTATCCGTCCGGCATTCAGTGCGCGGCGTGCGTACCGAACGATCACGAGGCAGCATACGTTCAGGCGTTCGTGGATCTGCTACCAACGCCCTGGCGCGGCTTCATGATGGCGGGATTCGCGGCGGCCTACATGTCCACCGTCGGGACGCAGCTCAACTGGGGCGCTTCCTATCTCGTTAACGACTTCTACAAGCGATTCCTCAACCGAACCGCGACCGAGAAGCACTATGTGACGATCTCGCGTTGGGCCACGGTATTCCTGTTCCTTCTCTCAGCGATCGTTACCCATTTCATCGGAACGGTCGGAGGCGCCTGGGTATTTCTGCTCGCCCTCGGGTCGGGCACCGGCCTGGTTTTGATCCTGCGCTGGTACTGGTGGCGCATCAACGCCTGGAGCGAGATCAGCGCGATGATCGCCTCATTTGTCGTCTCTACTGTCGCCGGCATCGTCCTCAAGAACAGGTTTGCCCCTGACGACACTCTCCGGCTCAATGCGACGGTAATGCTGGTTACCGTAGCGGTGAGTACAGTCGTCTGGTTAGGGGTGACCTTTGCCACCAAACCAGAGCCCGATCGGGTGCTGGAAGCCTTCTACCGCCGGGTACGGCCTGGTGGGCCCGGGTGGGCGGCAGTGTCGACCAAGATCGGCTTCGGCCGGGAGAGCATTCCTGGGGGCGCGCTTGCATGGACGAACTGGATCGCTGGAATCGTGGCAGTGTATTCAACACTGTTCGGGATCGGCAAGATTATCCTGGGCAATCTGCTGCCAGGGCTATTGATGCTTGCCATCGCCGTGGTCGCCTTCAGCTGGATTGCGAGGTCGTTCCGGCAAGAGCCGGCGACACTACCAGGAATGGGCGTACCGGACGCTGCATGAGTTGATGGTTTGTTGCCACCGGCACACTACCACCAGTAGCTGGTTCCGTGCTAAATTTGATTGAGTATCGGAGGATAAATGTCAGTTTCGTCACAACCTGAAATCGATCTCGCCGTAACAGCGAACGCTGGCGTCGAGGTCAAGAAGTTTATGGACGCCGAGGGCGTTACTACCGAGCAAGGCGGGCTGCGCGTGAGCGTACAACCCGGCGGCTGCAGCGGCTTCAAGTACAGCCTCGTCATCGAAGACCGCGCCGCGGAAGACGACCTCGTCATCCCGCGCGAGGGCTTCAACGTCTTCGTGGATCCGTTTTCAGCGCAATACCTGAACGGCGTCACGATCGATTACGTGACTTCGATGCAAGGGTCGGGTTTCACGTTCAAGAATCCGAATTCAACCGGCGGGTGTGGCTGCGGAAGCTCATTCTCTGCGTAAAGCCTCAGCTGGCCAGCAGCATAAATCGAGGGCGGTGAAATGAAAACCAATTTCACCGCCCTCGATTTCTTTGTACTGGCCGCGTACCTCGTTGCGACGACAGTTCTCGGAATCTGGCTCGGTCGCAATCAGAAGGATTCAAAGGATTACTTCGTAGCGGGACACCAAATCCCCTGGTGGGCGGTTCTTTTCTCCGTAGTCGCCACGGAGACGAGCGCGCTGACTTTCATCAGCATTCCCGGGCTTGCGTACACCACCAACCTGGGCTTCCTCCAGATCGCCGCGGGGTACCTGCTTGGGCGCATCGTCGTCGCTTACACACTCCTGCCCCGATACTATCAGGGCGATCTCGTCACCGCGTACGCGTTGCTCGAGAAACGGTTCGGCGTCGGGACGCGACGCTTCGCATCGATCGTCTTCATGGTCACGCGCGCGTTTGCTGACTCCGTGCGCGTGTTCGCCACCGCGATCCCGATTGCGCTCATTCTTGGGCCGTCTGTGCCGCAGCAGTACGTCATGCCCGTCGCCATTCTGGTGCTCGGCGCGTTGACTCTCATTTACACGTATCACGGCGGAATGCGCGCAGTCGTGTGGACCGACGTTCTCCAGACGAGCGTTTACCTGCTTGGCGGTTTCGCAGCCTTGTATCTGATTGGAAAGGGTGTGACGGGCGGCTGGAGCGCGATCCTCAACCAGGCACAAAGCGCCGGCAAGCTGAAGGTCCTCGATGTCTACTTCGGTTTCGACAAGCCCTACACGCTATTCGCGGGACTGATCGGCGGTGCATTCCTCTCGATGGCCTCTCACGGCGCCGACCAGCTGATCGTGCAGCGCTTGCTCGCTGCGTCCAGCCTGAAGGAATCGCGCAAGGCTCTGATCGGCAGCGGTATCGCGGTATTCTTCCAGTTCACGCTGTTCCTGATGATTGGCATTGGACTGTACGCGTTTTATCAAGCGCGTGCGTTCGCGGTCCCCGACTCGATCTTTCCGACGTTTGTCGTCGACTCAATGCCGAATGGACTGAGAGGCCTGATCGTCGCCGCGGTGCTGGCAGCCACGATGAGCGCGCACTCGGGTGCGATGAACTCGCTGTCGGCGTCCACGACTCATGATATTTATCTGCCGCTGTCGGGGCGAAGCGCTGAGGATCCGCGGACGCTGAAAATGGCAAAGCTGTTCACGCTTTTCTGGGGCGCGGTACTTCTCATCGCTGCGCTCCTCTACAAACAGCAGGGCACGCCGGTCGTCGTCATTGCGCTGTCGATTGCTTCATTCACGTACGGCGCGCTGCTGGGCGGGTTCTTCCTCGGCATGCTCTGGCGGCGCGCGATCCAGCGAGACGCGATCCTCGGCATGGCGGTCGGCATCATCGCAATGAGCTTCGTCGTGTTCTCGAAATGGATGATGACCATTTTTCCCTCGATGACGCCCTTCCTCACCACACTTTCACACATCGCATTCCCATGGTATGTCTTGATCGGGACGTCGTTCACGATGGGAGTGGGCATCCTTTCGTCAGTGACGCACGCCGCGCCGAATCAGGGAGATCGCTGGAATGAGTGAGATCGTCATAGGCGTCGATGGGGGTGGCTCGAAGACGCGCGTCCTTGTCGGGACCGCCGACGGTGAGGTTCTGGCGACAGTGGACGGACCAAAATCCGCGGTTTCGCCCGGACAAGCTGCCCACTCCGCGGATGTCATCGCTGAATTGGTAACGCGAGCCCTCCGCGAGATCGCGCAGCCGGGCGCTGTATTTCCCAGAGTCATCTACTGCGGTGTGGCCGGCACGGGACGAGGGGAAGAGCGTCGCGCACTTCACGACGCTCTCGATGCGAAGGAGCTGGCGGAGGAAGTCGTGATCGATTCGGACGGCTTGATCGCGATGTACGATGCGTTCGAGGACCGCGCGGGGATTCTTCTTGTCGTCGGGACCGGCTCGATTGCGTACGGCCGGAGTCCCGCCGGAGAGATCGTTCGTTGCGGCGGCTGGGGTGCGGCTTTCGGAGACGAAGGAAGCGGCGGCTGGATCGGCAGGCGGGCATTGGGCATTGTCGCTGCATCAAGCGACGGCCGTGAGCCCGCTACTGCGCTTTTGTTCCCTATTCTGGCGGCAACTGGTTGTGAGGACGTAGAAGATCTCATTCCGTGGGCGGCAGCGGCCGACGCCCGTACCTTTGCGACACTAGCGCCCGTGGTCTTCAGCACCGCGGCGGCGGGCGATCAGCGCGCGAGCGCCCTGATTACTCTCGCCGCGGAAGAGCTGGTGCTCCATATCCGCGCGTTGGCCCGCCGGCTCTTCACGGATGAGCGAGCGGCGGTGGCCGTCGCCTTGAGCGGTGGCCTGATGGACCGCGGATCCCCTCTCAGGAAGCGCTTGGAACAGCGCCTGAAGTCCGCGGTCCCGGGGGCAAATCTTCGATCGGAAGAAGTCCTTCCTGCGCGAGGAGCACTTCGGGCTGCGGCGCGCCGAATTCACCTTCCCACCTAGCCATAACGACTGTCGCGAGACAGTTGCCGACGAGGTTCGTGCAGGTGCGGGCCATATCCATCAGTGCGTCGACGCCGAGGATGATCGCAACTCCCTCGAGTGGAAGTCCGAAAGTCGCCAGGGTACCCGACAGGATTACGAGCGACGCGCGCGGCACAGCGGCGACGCCTTTGCTCGTGATCATCAGCGTCAGCATCATCAGGAGCTGAGTCGTCAGTGTCATCGGATGGCCGGCCGCCTGCGCCACAAAGACCGATGCCACCGCCAGATAGAGCGTGGATCCATCCAGATTGAACGAGTACCCGGTCGGCATCACGAAGGCGACGATCCTTCTAGGGACACCGATCGCTTCCATGGATTGCATCGCGAGCGGCAGCGCCGCCTCGGACGACGTCGTGGAGAACGCAATCAATGCCGGCGACCTGACCGCGCGAATGAAGCGCTTCAACGGAACCCTGAATAGCACCGCGATCGGCAAGAGGACCACCAGAAAGAAGACCACCAGCGCGCCGTATAGCGTGAGAACCAGTTTGCCGAGGCTGACGAGAACCCCAAGTCCGCCTTGCGCGACAGTGACCGCGATCGCCGCCCCGATTCCGATGGGCGCGAATCGCATCACGATGAGCGTGAACTTGAACATCACGTCCGCGAGCCCTTCGCATCCGGCGAGAACTATTTCCTTCGAGCGACCCTGAACCTTGGACAGGGCAACGGCAAAGATCACGGCAAAAAAGACGACCTGAAGCACCTCGTTTTTCGCCGCGGCGTCGAAGAAGCTGGTGGGCACGAGATGCTCGAGGAACCCTGCTCCAGTCTGCGTATTGTGCGCGAGCTCCTTCCCTGCCTCTGCGGAAGCGGCCAGTGTGACTCCTTCGCCCGGCCGGACAATGTTGACCGCGAGCAGCCCGATAACGAGGGCGAGGGTTGTCACGATCTCGAAATAGACGATCGACTTGAGCGCGAGTCTGCCGACGCGCTTCATGTCGTCGCCGTGCCCCGCTATCCCAACGACCAGAGTTCCGAAGATCAGCGGTACGATGATGGACTTGATCATCCTCAGGAACACCGTCGACAGTGGCTTGAGGGCGACAGCGAATTCCGGCGTGAGCGTGCCGACCAGAACCCCGATGACCATCGAGATCATGATCCACGATGTCAGGGGGATTCGGCGGAGGGTCCTATAGATCATACAGGGGAGTAGGGTTTGTGCATTTAACAGAAAATGCAGGTGCCAGCTGAACTGAGTACGGTATCAGGTTCCAACTGAACTGAACATGGTTGGAGGTGCCAGAGATGCGTAGGTGCCTGGCATCAGGTGCCTACACCGAGACTTCACTACTGGCGTGATGGCGCAGGCAGGTTCCAGAACGCCGCCAGGTGCCTGGCACCTGAATGCGCTCAGATCGCCAGTCGTAAAGTCTGGGCGTGGTAACCCGGTGCCTGGCACCTACGCATCTCTGGCGCCTCCCACCGTGTTCAGTTCCGTTGGAAACGAATTTCCCGCTGGCTTCTGTTGGCACGTCACGCGAGCGGAGGCGGCGGTTCGACCGGCACCGGCGCTGCCCCAAGCCTCAGCGTCGAGTGCCCGTAACCGTACATGATGTACAAAGCCAGCCCAATCAAAAGCCACCACCCGAACCGCACCCACGCGAGGTGCGGCAGCCCCTGCATGACGAATATGCACAGCCCCGCCCCCACCAGCCCGACGACGTGCACGAAAGGAACCCTGAACGGCCGGTGCCGGGATGGATCGGTGTAGCGCAAGACTATGACGCCGATGCAGACGAGCGCGAACGCGAACAACGTTCCGATATTGGTGAGATCATACGTCTCGCCGGCGTCTCCTATGAGCGACCAGAGCGCTACGAACACCCCGGTAAGAATCGTCGTGACGTACGGCGTACGATATTTTCCGTGAATCTTGCTCGCCCAGCGTGGCAGCAGTCCGTCGCGCGCCATAGCGAAAAAGATTCGCGGCTGCCCGTACTGGAACACCAGCAGCACCGCCGCCATCGAGAATACCGCGCCCAACGCTACGATCTTGGCAATGCCGGCCATCCCGGTTGCCTTGAGTGCGTAGGCGAGCGGATCAGCCGCCGTGCCCAGATCCTTCGACGGCACCATGCCGGTCAGAACCGCGCCAATGACGATGTAAATGACCGTGCATATCGCCAGACCGCCAAGAATTCCTATCGGGAGATTTCGCTGCGGGTTCTTCGTCTCTTCCGCGGCGGTGGAGATCGCGTCGAAGCCGATATAAGCAAAGAACACGATTGCGGCGCCCTGATGAATCCCCGTGAAGCCATTGGGCGCAAAGGGATGATAGTTCGCGGCGTTGATGTGCTGCGTGCCCATGATAATGAAGAGCGCGAGCACGAGCAGCTTGACGGCAACCATGATATTGTTTGCGCGCGTACTCTCGCGAACACCGAGCATCAGCAGCCATGTGATAAACGCGACGATCGCGAATGCCGGGACGTTGATCAGAATCGGCATTCCGGCGATTCGCGGAGCCGTATCGAGAAGTGCGTGCACCTGCGGGTTCGAGCTCAGCAAAGCCGTCCGATATCCCGTCGTCAGCCAGACCGGAATCGAAACCCAATCACCGACGAGCGATTTGAAGTAGTCTCCCCACGAGATCGCAACCGCCACGTTGCCGACCGCGTACTCGAGTATGAGGTCCCATCCGATGATCCAGGCGACGAGCTCGCCCAGCGTTGCGTAGGAGTACGCGTACGCGCTTCCCGCCTGCGGAATCATCGAGGCCAGCTCCGCGTAGCAAAGACCGGCCAGTGCGCAGCAGGCGCCGAGCAGAAGAAAGGAAATGACCAGCGCTGGACCGGCGCCGAACCGAATGACGTGTCCTGCCGCGTCCACCTGTCCGGCGGCCGCCGAGCCGATCGAGCCGAAGATGCCGGCTCCGATCACGGCTCCAATCGCGAGCATGATCAGGTCGCCGGCACCCAGTGCCCGCCTCAGTCCGTTCGGATTTTCTCCCTCTGCAAGGAGTGCCTCGATAGGCTTCCGAGCGAACAGTGACTTGATCAAGCCACGGCGCTCTTGACGCGCATCGCGTAGAACGAGCGCCACACGAACGTCACGGAGATGAGGAAGAACACCGCCGCAAGAATCGTGGTCAGAGTGCCGCCGCGCGTCTCAGTGAGTGACACCGCCAGCTCGACCGCCAGCAATCCGAACAGCGTCGTGAACTTGATGATCGGATTGAGCGCCACCGACGACGTATCCTTGAACGGATCGCCGACTGTGTCTCCCACCACTGTCGCCGCGTGGAGCGGAGTTCCCTTCTGCTTGAGCTCGACCTCGACGATCTTCTTCGCGTTGTCCCACGCACCACCAGCATTCGCCATGAAGATCGCCTGGAAAAGGCCGAACAAAGCGATCGATATGAGGTAGCCGATGAAGAAATAGGGCTCGATGAAAGCAAAGGCGAGCGTGGCAAAGAAAACAGTCAGGAAGATGTTGAACATCCCCTGCTGTGCGTACTTGGTGCAGATCTCGACGACCTTCTTGCTGTCGGCAACTGAAGCTTTCGCAGAGCTCTCGAGATTGATGTTGGCCTTGATGAATTCCACCGCTCTGTACGCACCGGTAGTCACCGCTTGCGTCGACGCGCCCGTGAACCAGTAGATCATCGCTCCGCCAGCGATCAAGCCGAGCAGGAACGGCGGATGGAGAATCGAAAGGTTCGCGATGAACTCCGGCTGCAACCCGTGGGTGAGACCGAGGATGATCGAGAAGATCATCGTGGTAGCGCCCACGACAGCGGTTCCGATGAGAACCGGCTTGGCGGTCGCCTTGAAAGTGTTGCCGGCTCCGTCGTTCTCCTCGAGCAGATCCTTCGCCCGCTCGAACTGTGCGTCGAACCCGTATTGTGTTTTCAGCTGCTGTTTGATACCCGGCAGCTGCTCGATCTGCGACAGCTCGAAGACCGACTGCGCGTTATCCGTAACCGGTCCATACGAGTCGACAGCGATCGTGACCGGGCCCATTCCCAGGAATCCGAACGCGACGAGACCAAATGCGAATACGGCTGGCGCGATCATCAGCGTCCCAAATCCGGTGGTGCTCACCAGGAACCCGATCGACATCAACGACATGATCGCCATGCCGATCCAGTACGCGCTGAAGTTTCCCGCTACGAGACCCGACAGAATGTTGAGCGACGCGCCGCCTTCCCGCGACGACGTCACGATTTCCCTGACGTGACGCGAGTCTACGGACGTGAACACCTTCACCAGCTCAGGGATGATCGCTCCCGCAAGCGTCCCGCACGTGATGACGGTCGAGAGCTTCCACCAGAGCGAGCCGTCGCCGAGGTCGGGCAACAGCATGTAGGAAACGAGATACGTGAGCGCAACCGAAATCAGCGACGTCAGCCACACGAGCGATGTCAGCGGCGACTCGTAATTCATGTGGTCGGCGGCGACGTATCGCGCCTTGGCCACTGCCTCGTTCACGATATATGAGAGGCCGCTCGCGACTACCATCATGATCCGCATTACGAAGATCCAGACGAGCAGCTGTATCTGCACCGTCGGCTCCCGCACTGCCAGAACGATGAATGAGATTAGCGCCACACCGGTGACGCCGTAGGTCTCGAACCCGTCGGCGCTCGGGCCGACCGAGTCTCCGGCATTGTCTCCGGTGCAATCCGCGATCACGCCGGGGTTTCTGGCGTCGTCCTCCTTGACGTTGTACACGATCTTCATCAGGTCGGCGCCAATGTCTGCGATTTTGGTGAAGATTCCACCCGCGATGCGCAGCGCCGCCGCGCCAAGAGATTCACCGATAGCAAACCCGATGAAGCACGGTCCGGCGTAGTCCCCGGGAATGAACAGCAGGATGAACAGCATGATCACCAGCTCCACGCTGATCAGTAG
>DATCPG010000109.1:0-2589 GCA_036570225.1 Gemmatimonadaceae bacterium
CTATCCTGCTCCAGCGCGTGCAATCAACAATCCTGGCGACCTGCAGCAGGCGCTTGGACGATTGAAGAATGGCGAGTACGTCAGCCTGCGGGTATTCTCGCTCGCGGACGCGACGCACGCTCCGAGGATCGTTAACCTGCAGGTGGGCAAGTAGGGCGAAGCTCCAAATTTCAGTAAAGCCCCCGTCCGGTCGGATGGGGGCTTTTCTTTTGGGCGCACGCACAAGTCTTTGATGCGGCTCGAAGCCATTGCTATCTTTTGAAGGGCGAGCGCGGAAGTGGCGGAATTTGGTAGACGCGCTGGACTTAGGATCCAGTGGAGCAATCCGTGGGGGTTCGAGTCCCCCCTTTCGCATTTTGGCCGTCCTTCGATCAGCATAAATCCCAAAGTGGAGATCATATGAAGCGAAAGAATGAAATCCCTGACTTTTCCAAAAAGAAAAAGAATTCCCAGCCGCACAGCGTGCCGGACACGACCAAGATTCCGCAGCACGTGCCGACTCCACCCGTCGTGCGAGCCGACAAGCCGCCCGCAACCTCAATGAAATCGGGCCGGCGGGGTTCCTAAGGGATTCCTGAAAATAGAAAGGAGATATGTCGGCTACAACCTATCTCCTTCCTGTGACAGAATCTTTGCTTTCGCCCTTGGACTTCCGCATGTAGTTTTCCTGCGCCTCCGTGAGGCTCAGCTGCCACCGCGCTCCGTTTGGAGCGCCCTCTCCCGAAATCAGACTCATGCGCATTCGCACCTGGGGTGCCGCGCTCATCGCGCTGGCACTCGTTGGATCTTCTTGTTCAGAGAACGGGATCCTGACTCCCACCGACATTCGCCTCAGCAACGGACACCTCAGCTCGTCCTCGGCCGGACCTCTCGTAATCAGCCAGGTGTACGGTGGCGGTGGAAACAGTGGCGCGACGTTAAAGAACGATTTCATCGAGCTCTTCAACCCGAGCGGCCAGCCCGTAAACGTCGCGGGATGGAGTGTCCAGTACGCTTCTGCGGCGGGCACATCCTGGCAGGTCACACCGCTGGTGTCAGGGACCATCCCGCCAGGTGGCTACTTCCTCGTGAAGGAATCGGCCGGCGCTGGTGGAACGGTGGATCTTCCCACGCCTAACGCGACTGGCTCCATCGCCATGTCCGGCACGGATGGAAAAGTCGCACTGGTGCAAAACAGCACCACCCCGCTCACAGGTGCCTGCCCCGGCGGCTTCGTTGACCTGGTCAGCTACGGCAGCGGAAACTGCGTTCCGCTCAACGCGGCGGCGGCCCAGGTGCTGACGAATGCGACGGCGGATATCCGCAAGGACAGTGGCTGCACTTTTACCGGAAATCCGTCGGCCGATTTCACGAGGGCGGCGCCGACCCCGCGAAACGCGGCCAGCCCGGTGCATGTCTGCCCAGGTACGCTGCCACCCGGCCCCCTTGATCACGTGGTGATCGCGGGCGCGACGACAGTGATTCTGGGCAGCACAATTCAGCTCACCGCGACGCCGCAGGACGCGAACAACCAAACAGTTTCCACGGCGACAGTCACCTGGTCGTCGAGCGACGGGTCGATCGCAACAGTTGATCAGAATGGTCTGGTCACCGGCATGGCCGTGAGTGAGAATCCGGTGACGATCACCGCGACCGCCGTCGACAACGGCATTCCTCCCAAGTCGGCGACTGCTCTGGTCACTGTCGCTCAGGCTCAGATCAACTTTATCGAGCTCAGCTCGTCCTCCAGCAGCTTCCCTGCCGGTTTCCAGACACAGCTCTTCGCCACGGCGCGGGTGTTCTCTGGCGGAGCCATTGTCCAGGCGACGTTCACGTTCGAGGCGATCGATCCGCAGATCGCGACGATCGCAACGGTCCAGAATACCGGCATTGTGACCGGCGTCGCCGCGCCGGCGGACGGCACGACGAAGCCAGGCTTCCGGGTCACCGCGGTACCAGTCGGCGGCGGCACGCCATACAGCTTCGTGACACACGCGATTACGATCGAGACGCCGGTCTCCGCGCCAGTTTCGATCTACGCCAAGAACGACGAGTTCGGCGACCCCACACCGGCGGATCCGTCGAGCCCCAACGACCTGCTGATCATCCGCCCCCAATACACGATCTCCTACAACGAATCGCACGGCACGCCGAACTGGGTCTCCTACGAGCTCGACTCCCGGCAGATCGTCGCCGGTCAGGATCGGTGCAACTGCTTCACCGCCGATCCACAGCTTCCGTCGAACAAGCAGATTCTCACCTCCGATTATACGAACGGCGGCTTCGATCGCGGCCACATGGCTCGCTCCTTCGACCGCACAACAGCCAACGTCGACAACGCGAGAACGTTCTATCTCACCAACATCGTTCCCCAGATGGGCGACCTGAATCAGGGCGTCTGGGCGAGCTTCGAGAATGCGCTCGGCGATTCGGCCACCAAGGGCGGCCGCGCCGTGTACATCATCACCGGACCTCTATACAGCCGGTCGCACGCACTCTCGTTCCTCAAGAATGAAGGCAAGGTCGCCATCCCCGACAGCACCTGGAAGGTGGCGTTGATCGGACCGCGAAACGGCGGAGTCCCCTTCACACTCGGCAATGTTCAGGACT
>DATCPG010000110.1:0-13417 GCA_036570225.1 Gemmatimonadaceae bacterium
CGTGATCACTCTACGGCAATACACAGCATCGAGAAAGTTCAGGATTCTGTCAGCCAGGATCCCAAGCTCAAGACTCGCATCACCCGGCTCCGTGGAATGTTGGAAACTTTCTCACCAGGAACAAATTCACGTGTGGAAAGAACTCAATCATCGCATCCCCGAATTGGTTGACCACCATCAAGACACATTACTAACATCCTACCACACATTAGCCAGCATAGCGGAAACCTCGCTGTCCTCATAAGTTAGACCAATTCAACACGGCTCCACACCACCTACTACAGCTACTAGTTCGGATCTCTCTAAAAGAGATTAAATAGGCACCTCAACTGAATCCACAGAGGGAAGGGATGCGTTTCACGATCTCTCGCGAAAAACTTCAAGAGGGGCTCGCAGCTGTTGCAGCAAGCATCCCTGCCAAGACAACACTTCCTGTGTTGGCGAATATTTTACTCGAGACGACTGATCGGGGGATCAAACTATCTGGAACTGATCTCGATATTGCCGTGAGTACGGAAGTGCTTGCTGATGTCGATGCACCAGGTGCGGTCACAATTCCTGCAAAGAAGCTGACTGAAATCGCGCGTGAATTACCTCCTGCTCCTGTAAAAATTGGTGCTGTCGGGGAGCAGAGAGTGACCATCGAATGCGGTAGATCCCGATTTAAACTCTTGGGCTTACCGCGGGACGAATTTCCGACTTTTCCATCCGTTCGCTTCAATGAAAGTTGGCGAATTCGTTCAGGAGATTTGCAGCAGCTGATCTCTCATACTGCCTTTGCGGTATCTGCCGAAGAAAGCCGGCCGATTTTGAATGGTGTTTTGTGGGAATTGCGGCCTGATAGAATGCGGATGGTTGCAACTAATGGGCATCGTTTGGCGAAGATGGATGTGCCAATCACCTCGGCAAATGCACCTGCAAGTGACCTGATCGTTCCCCCAAAAGCACTCGAGCAAGTGCGTCGGCTTTTTCCTGCTGAAGAAGAGCTGGAGATCGCCCGTGGCGATAATCATATAGGGTTCAGGTCTCCATTTACTGCAGTTTTTACTCGCCTTATTGAAGGTCCCTATCCTCCTTACGAGCAGGTTATTCCGAAGGACAATGACAAAGTAGCGGTCGCTGATAAGGTGGCTCTCGCCAGTGCACTTAAGCGAATGTCTGTTATTGCATCGGATCAAACCCACCGGATTCGACTGTCGTTCAATTCAGGAATGTTGAAATTCAGTGTCCAAACGCCGGATCTTGGTGAAGCGCAGGACGAATTGCCTATTCGATACACAGGTGATCAGCTCGATATTGGTTTCAACGCTAGCTATCTCCTCGAGATATTGCGGTACATCCCGAGTGATGAAGTGCGAATGACTTTCAAGGCACCTGAGCGTGCAGCGACGATAGAACCAGAGGGCTGGAAAGACCCAGCATCCTACCTGTGTCTGGTTATGCCGCTTCGACTGGTCGACTAGGGAACGATCCTGAAGTCTTGCTTCGAGTCCTGCTTGAACCGGTATTGTCTAGCGACTGTCGTAACCCTCAGATCCAATGTCTGATTGAGCGTGAGGCGGGGTACCTGGCCAGTCGCCTGATTCAGATAATAGGTTGCAGTGCCAGAAGCATTTCCGACCGTTGAGACTCGGTGTTGCTGTAGGCCGCCCTCTCCCTCGGCACGAGTGGTGTCAGTTCTGACAACCACAATTACCGGTTGGCCTTCATACGAGGACTCGCCCGACACGACGTAAGATCTGGTCGTGTGTGATAGGGTTGGTACTCCACTCTGACAACCTTGTATATCCACGGTGTCTGTCCAAGTCACTCCAGATGATAATACCGGAGGAAATGGGACGAGCAGATTGTGCAGATCGGTGATCAATACGGTGTTGATCGGATTACATCTGTCATTCCCTGTTTGGCCATTGATAGTCAGGGTATTGCTTGTAAAGGATCCTGAGATCTGTGCTGGTAGCTGCGTTGACTGAGCAGCGCCGATCAAACCTTGAGTCGTTGTTGCAAATGTGTCGACGACAACGGTGAAAGTGATTCCCTGCTCCGCGGAGTCCAACATGAGGAGCTCGTGTGCGGTATTGGTAGTGATTTCCCTCTGGCTAAGAGAATCGAGTCTTTCGACTACCGCAGTTCTGGCTATCTGATATGAGAGATGTCCTGCAGTGTACTTGAAGCTCCACGGTCCAGTACTTGGATTGACTGTTGGTGGTGACTCAGGGGCAGGATTAACAGGCTGGGGAGCTGTAATGGGCGGCGTACTTCGACCAGGTGTGCATCCGATACTAAAACTGACGAGGAGAACCCAACACAGCAGGCGGCTTTGGATCATTGCGTGTTTTGCATTTGATTGACTGGAAAAATGAACGACCTCCGACAATATGTCATCGGAGGTCGTCGCACTAAGTGAGGAGTGGTCTATAAGCCGGGTTCTGTCGGACTACGTGAGCAATCCGGACGATCATTTCTCTACGAGCATGGTCACCCATGCCCTCTAGCAGCCTACCCGCGGTGTCTTGGTCGAGGTGGACTCCTCTCGCCGCATATTTGGCCTTGCTCCAGCCGGGGTTTGCCGTGCCGCTCATGTTGCCATGAGCGCGGTGGGCTCTTACTCCACCGTTCCACCCTTGCCCTCCCGAGGGATGGCGGTCTGTTCTCTGTGGCACTTTCCGTCACGGTTAGCTCTCGCTATCCGCGCCCAGGCGTTACCTGGCAGCTTGTCCACTGGAGCCCGGACTTTCCTCGTATTGGTATCAATATGATACCTATTCGCGATCGTCCGACCGATTGCTCCCGTGCAATATAACCAAAATGACGAATTGCGCGATTTATCTCGTGTAGGTCCAATCCCATGTGACGAGCATCTGACGCACCCTCATATCGTTCCTCAACGGTCTCGTTTGTCCCACCCTCAACCGTGAGGATCACATGCCCTCGGATCCAAAGCGCAGCTCACCTCGTATTCCTGTATCGACCATCCTAACCCCACTCGAGCGATCAAGAGTAGATGCAGCAGCACAAGGCTTGTGTGACCCGCTTCATCGGGAATCGCTCGAGGAGGTGCTTTCCGATCTGAGAGAACAGAAAGCGGGTCTCGTTCTGATATCTGTCACGCGATACGGTTCGCAAAACTCCTCGCGCGTAGCGGCTATGGTCCGGGAATTTCCGAGAGTTCCTGCCGTAGCTCTGTTGACCGAGACACAAAACTCTACACCGCACACCACTCTGGCGCTTGGGCAACTCGGCATTCGAACTCTCGTCGACGCGAGAATGCCGACAGGATGGCAAACGCTGAGAAACCTGTTGGCCTCTCATGGGTCAACCGACTTACAACGTTCCGCTCTTGCTCAGATTAGTCTGGATTTACCGGGAGTATCCAAGGATTGCTGGAGATTCTTCGAGCTGCTTTTTGATACATCTCCAAGGATCTCGACCGTGCGTCAACTGGCACGCCAGCTGAATATCTTGCCGAGCACTCTGATGAGTCGCTTTTTCAGGGCGAAACTACCGGCTCCCAAACGCTACCTATCCCTCGCGAGGCTGATACGGGCTGCTCGTCTTTTCGAGAATCCGGGGCTATCGGTAGCTCGGGTGGCAAATCATTTGGACTACTCGTCGCCACAGAGCTTCGGCCGGCATATGCGCACGGTTATGAAGATGTCTCCGGTGAAGTTCAGAGGCACCTATGATGGGCAAGGAATGCTTCAGTACTTCAGAACGGATCTCATTCTCCCGTACGTAGACGTGCTCTGCACATTTCGTCCGTCGGCAGCCTATCCTGGCTGGATACCGAAATCACGCAAATCCGAGTGCGAGGACCGCGCTAGTTCGCGAGAGCAGCAATGATCTGTGTCGCGGTTGCCAGGGTTATGACACTCATACCGGCCATTTCAATTGCCTGGCGTCCGCCCTCTTCGCGATCTACAAGTGCCAGGACACCAGTCACAATCGCCTTTGCGCTGCGCACAGCGTCGATAGCGCGCAGCGCGGATCCACCCGTGGTGATTACGTCCTCTATTATCGCAACGTGGTCTCCTGCTCTGACCGGTCCTTCGAGGAGCTTCCCTGTTCCGTGGGTCTTTGCCTCTTTGCGCACAGTGAATGCACGGAGTGGATGATCCGAGGCAGCACTCGCATAACTGATGGCGTAAGAAATCGGATCAGCCCCGAGAGTCAGACCGCCAACTGCATCTATTCTCCAGCCAGTTTTCCGGAGCGCAGCGAGTGCGAGAGGTCCAATCAAGGCCAATCCCTCCGGGCTCATAGTAGTCAAACGAGCATCAACGTAAAAATCCGACTCTTTTCCTGAAGCAAGCGTGAAGCGACCACGCTTGGCAGAACGTTCTGCAAGGAGTGTGATCAACGCTGAGTGATCAGTCATGGTGCGAGAGGTTATGGATTCTTATGATTGGAGTCAATGCACTCTCTTTCGCCACTTGGTTTTGATTCCTGGACAGGTCTCGTTGGGTGGATTGTGTCGCTCGCGACCGTTCTGGGCCTGGCTCTGGTGCTGCGGCACGAACGGCGACAGGCTCGCAGCCTTGTGGAGCGCTCCAAAGAACTGGAGCGACTTTCCTCCGAATTATTGCGCGTCAATCGGATGAAGAGCGAATTCCTCGCGAACGTCTCTCACGAGCTGCGCACTCCCCTGAACGCCATTGTTGGCTTTGTCGATCTTCTTCGCGAAGGCGTATACGGAGAGCTTGCTCCACGTCAGGTGAAGCCGGTCGAGCGGATCGAAGCATCCGCCAATCACCTTCGTCATCTGGTCGACCAGGTTCTCGATTTGGCGAAGATGGCCGCTGGACGCCTCGAGATTCACACCGAAACGATCGACCTGCGTCCCTTCGTCCTGGATGTCGCAAGCGAGATAGAATCCCTGGTCAGCGAAAAGGGACTCACGCTGTCTCTCGTTATGGGTGCAGCTCTACCCCGAATCAGGACTGACCCTACCCACCTGCGGCAGATTCTCGTGAATCTTCTGGGAAACGCCGTGAAATACACGAATGACGGGGGAATCGTCATTCGTACGCGTCTTGTCGACTCGCTATCTGAAGCTGTTCCTCCGTTGCCTGATCCAGCTCCATACCCGGCCAATCCGTGGATCGGAATTCAGGTTATTGACACTGGGATTGGAATCCATCCAGCTGACCAAGGCCGGATATTCGAGGAGTTCGAGCAGGTCGATGCGGGTCCGCGTGGCAACTCAGCAGAACGTGGCACCGGTCTGGGGCTGGCCATCTCTAGGCGACTTGCTGGCCTCATTGGGGGAATGGTCGAGCTCGAGAGTGAACCGGGAAAAGGATCGACCTTTACCTTGTGGCTGCCCGTCGATCCTGACGACCTAACGACTACGCCGAAGTAGTCCTTTGAACTTGGCGAGTATCTTCGGCTGGTCAGGGGCAATGCGAGCAGCTTCGGCGAAAGCATTGGCAAAAGCCATTACGCTCGGATACCTGTCAGCGGGAGATCGGGCCAGCGCACGCATGACGACAGCATCAAGCTCGGGCGCAAAATCAAAATTGCCCTCTCCCGCATCCCTGAGTGGAATCGGAGGCATTGTCAGGAGTTGAGTAAACATTTCACGTGGGGCCTTGGCAGTATATGGAAGACAGCGCGTGAGCAGGTAGTAGGAGATTGTTGCAAGACTATACTGGTCGGCGGCGGCCGTCACGATCTCACCGGATAGCGCTTCCGGGGCGATATACATGAGAGTTCCGACGAAGAAGCCCGCGCGTGTCAGCCGCTCATCACCGGAAGCCTGCGTGTCGGTCGCAATCCCGAAGTCCAGCAGCTTAACGAGGCGGGTTTTTGCGTCATACATCACGTTCTCGGGCTTCAAATCCCGGTGCACGATTCCCGCATCATGAGCCGCCTGAACACCAGCAGCTATCTGTGAGACGATGGCTGATACCTCGTCTCTCGGCAGTGGAGCGTATTGTTTGGCGTAACGCTCGAGAATCTCGCCCTCAGCCCACTCGATGGCGAGAAAATGAAGACCGGTCTCGGACTGTCCTATTTCAATGGTCTCGACGACGTTGGGATGCCTTACGCGTGCGCCGTATTTTGCTTCTCGCACGAAACGGGTAACAGCAGTTGCGTCCTGACGCAGTTTTTCCCGTAGCACTTTGAGAGCGACAGTGCCATGATTCGGGTGTTCAGCCAGGTACACCGCTGAAGTTCCACCTTCACCTACCTCTTTCCTGACGCTATAGCCAGCTACGGAAGCGCCGACCATCTGTTCTCGAGACACGCCGCGAAACTAATAGAAACCGGCGAGGCCGGATAGGGTATTAATCACTCATGCTGATTTTCAAGAAACAATTCTCGGAATTGCTGCTTCTAGGCTCAGTACTGGCTTGCAGCTCGGCAACATCCACCAGGAATCCCCAACCAAATCCACGGGCTCTCCCCCCACTGGGTAGCGCAGCCATGGATGTGAGTGACATCTATCGGCAGATTGGCTTGCTTGCCGCGCCAAACCCGCTCGCCTTCGTGGGAAGACTCTCTTCCTTTGCCAGCGCTTCCCCCGATACAACACTGGTTCTCGCCAGTATTTCGATCCCCAATCGCGCCCTTACTTTTGCTCGGGAAGGCGACAGGTATCGCGCCCCCTACGAAGTGAAGCTTACACTTACCCGCAACGGCAACGAAGCGGCAAATGTAAACGTGATGGAGATAGTACGTGTTGGCTCATTCCGGGAAACCAACCGTACGGACGAGAGTGTCATCTTCCAGCATTACTTCCATATCCCACCTGGTCCGTACGACCTCTCGGTTACGGTTCGCGATGTTGGCGGATCCCGCACCGCATCTCAGCAAGCCGCGGTCGTAGTGCCGTCCCTGGGTGCGGGACGAATCTCTACTCCGATCCTCGTCTATGAAGCAACTGGCCGATCGGTGCTGGACTCTGCTCCCCAACTCTTGGCGAGCCCTCGCTCGAGCGCAGTCTTCGGTCGCGACAGCACCGTAGCGATCTACGTTGAGGGTTATGGGCCAGGCACCCGGCTTCCCGTCAACTTCGTGGTACGAAACGACAAGGGCGCAGAGATATGGCGCGATTCCGCCACGCTGGCGCGGAACGGAGCGCTCTTCAGTGGCGTTGTGAACGTCCCGATTTCAACTGTCGGAGTCGGAATTGCCCGGGTATTCTTCACCCGGCGTGATACGAGGGGTACCGACAGCACCGACGCACCCCTGTTCGTGAGCTTTGGCGAAGACATTCCACTCATGTCGTTCGAAGACATGGTTGGTTATCTCCGATTCTTTGCTACTCCTTCTCGTCTGAACGCTCTTCGTGACGCGCCGTTGGAAAGGCGTGCGACAATGTGGGCGGAATTTCTGCGTGCAACCGATCCGGTGCCGGAAACGCCAACCAATGAGGACCTGCAGGCATATTTTGGAAGGATCCAACAGGCCAATCTCGAGTTCCGAATGGATCGGAATCCTGGATGGCTTTCCGATCGCGGCATGGTTTTAGTTGCCCTGGGAGAGCCTGACGAGGTTTTCGAGCGGACCATCAATCAAACGCTCTCAACGACACAGATGTCCTCTGCTGCCCGTCTTCAGATCTGGCAGTACCGACAGTACAACACTCAGCTGGTTTTTTATGAGGATGCGAGCCGCTGGAAATTGACTCGCCCGAGTGAGATGGAATTTCTTTCGATAAGCGTTCGCCGGCAGCGCTGAGTCCGTGCTCGAGGAACGACAGAAATGGAGTTGAAACGCCCTCGCGCTCTTCGTGAGCGAGGGCGTTTTATATTGACTTCATGAAAGCCCCGGAAAGCCCGCGACTGTTTCTTGTCGATGGGTATGCCCTTATCTACCGCGCCTTTTTTGCTCTGATCTCGCGGCCTCTGACAACAAGCAAGGGCGAGAACACCTCAGCAAGCTGGGGAATAGCCAATTTTCTCCAGAGGCTCATCACCAAGCATAAGCCCGAATATCTCGGCTGGGTGCATGACTCGGGTCTTTCATTTCGCCACGAGCGCTATCCCGCATACAAGGCAACCAGGGAGAAGCTTACCGAAGAGCTGCAGTCGGACTTCGATCGCGGCATGGATCGAATACGTGAGATGCTCGACGCGTATCGCATTCCGATCATGACCCTTCCCGGATATGAAGCGGACGATGTCATCGGAACACTGGTGGCGAAAAGCGTTGCCGCTGGAGTGAATGTAGTCGTGGTCTCGGGAGACAAGGATTTCCAGCAATTGGTGAAGCCGGGAGTGTGGCTTCTCAATCCAGGTCGCGGCGGTCCGGCCAACGTCGAGGAGCACTGGGTCGGGGTTGCTAATGCGGAAGAACGACTTGGAGTCGCCCCGGAATTCGTCACCGACTACCTGGCTCTGGTGGGTGACTCATCTGACAATATCCCTGGAGTAAAAGGGATTGGAGACAAGACGGCGAGTGAGCTCGTGAAACAGTACGGGCACCTGGAGTCAATCCTGGCCCACGCCGGCGAGATCACGAAGAAGCGCCCGCGCGAAGCGCTCCTGGAGCACGCAGACAATGCCAGGTTGTCCAAGGAATTAGTAACTATAAGGGACGATTTAGAGATCCCATTTGATCTGGAATCGCTCTCGATAAAGGAGCCCGACCATCACCGGCTCCGGGATCTGTTCATCGAGCTGGAATTCCACGCCCTCGCCAAGGATTCAGCCGTCCAGGCGCCAGTGGAAGAAAAACCGCAGCAAAGGGTCAGCTACGCCACCGTTGATACCATCGAAGCGATGCAACACGCCATTGGCCGTGCGCGTGATGTGGGGATGATAGCAATCGGTACCGAGACTTTGATCGATCCTGAAAGTCCGCAGCCGGTGGATCCGCTCCGCTCATCCGTCGTTTCGATCGCGATCGCTGTCGATGAAGGCGAAGCCTACTATTTCCCGTTCCAGCACAGGCTGCCACAAGGTGGTCAGGGAGAGCTCCTCGTTGATGCCGCTGGCGATCGTTCGGCAACCGACGCAGCGGAAGACCGCGGCCTGATTCGAGGCGGCGATGAGCCGTTAGATGAGACGCCACCAAGAAAAAGGAAGGCTACTCCAGATTCATTGAGCATTGCTGCCAGGATGTTGCGGGAGAATACGCCAACCAGCGTTCGTAACCTTCCCCCGCTTGATTCGCGGGAGATGCAGGCGTTCAGAGATCTTCTGGCAGATCCAACTGTCAGGAAGACCGCGCAGAACTCCAAGTACGATCTCTTGATGTTACGGAGTGCGGGAATAACTCTCGCGGGACTGGACTTCGACACAATGCTTGCGAGCTATGTGCTCGATCCGGGACGGCGCTCGCATGGCCTGGATGTATTGGCACTCGAGTTTCTCGACCATACGATGACCTCCTACACCGATCTATGTGGCAAGGGACGGATGGCCATCCGCTTCGACGAGTGTCCCGTACCGGCGGCGCGGGACTATGCCTGTGAGGATGCCGACATGGCGTTGCGCATGCGCAGGGTATTCGAGCCGCAGCTGGAAACGTACGAGCTGACCAAGCTTCTTGACGGCGTGGAAATACCCCTTGTGGACGTTCTGGCTGAGATGGAATGGACGGGTATCGCGATCGACCTCCCATTGTTCGCCTCGCTGAAACAGCGTTTTCAAACGGAGCGCAAAGCAGTCGAGAAGCAGATTTATGAGTCCGCGGGAGTGGAATTCAACATCAACTCCAATCCACAACTTCGGGACATTCTTTTCGGGAAGCTGAATCTCCCCGTCATCAAGCGGACCAGCACTGGCCCGTCAACCGATGCGGCTGTTCTGACCGAACTGGCCGAGGCGGGTCATGAATTGCCCACGCTACTCATGGAGTACAGGGAACTGTCGAAGCTCGAGAACACTTACCTCGACGCTCTTCCTCGCCTAGTGAACCCGAAAACTGGCCGGCTACACACTTCGTTCAATCAGACAGTTGCCAGCAGCGGAAGGCTCTCATCCAATGATCCGAATCTGCAGAACATTCCAATTCGGCGTGAGCTGGGGCGAGACATAAGGCGAGGATTCATCCCGCGTAAGGGCTGGCTGCTGTTGGCCGCTGACTATTCGCAAATCGAGCTCCGGCTCCTTGCCCACCTGTCTCATGATCCAGCGTTTGTCGAGGCATTTCAGGCAGGCGGCGATATCCATCGTCAGACCGCGGCGCTGATCTTCGAAGTTCCTCTGGATGAAGTGACGGGCACAATGCGCAGTCGGGCAAAGACGATCAATTTCGCCACCATATACGGTCAGGGAGCACACGCTCTCTCTCTCCAGCTCGGTATCGAGCACGCTGAAGCGAAGGAATTCATCACCCGCTACTTCGAGCGCTTTAAGGGAGTTCGCAACTACCTCGACTCAATGGTGGCCTTTGCTCGCGAGCACGGATATGTGCAGACGATATTCGGTAGGCGGCGATATATCCCCGAGCTGCGTGAACGGAACTTCAATATCCGCGCTTTTGGCGAAAGGGTCGCCGCGAACTCTCCGATTCAGGGATCCGCCGCCGATCTGATCAAGATTGCGATGATCAGGATCGACAATGCGTTCAGGACTCAGCAGCTGCAGAGCAAGATGCTGCTGCAGGTCCATGACGAGCTGGTCTTCGAGGTGATTCCGAGCGAGCTCGATCAGGTGAAGGAGCTCGTTAAATACGAAATGGAGCACGCAGCGGAGCTATCGGTTCCCTTGGTGGTCGATCTCGGCGTCGGAAAAAACTGGCTGGAAACGAAGCTCTAGCGCCTCAATAACGTCGAGGATGTTGCTGAAATGCTGCCCAGTAGGCTCCGCTCAGCAACCCGGCCAGGTAAAGACAGCCGAAGAGAAAAGAACGAACGATGATACCTATGATTGTGAGGTGTACGACGTAGGTAAGCAGTACCAGCCCGATGCCAAATACAATTGTGAACATAGCTGGCTGATCCGCGTCGGTACTTCGCTTGACTGCCATGCTCCTGGCTACCCTCACTGGTAGCTCGTGGGTGAGTCGACCCCACCATGCTGCAAGGGCGATGATTCTTTCGCGCAGATTGTTGCGGACCTCGTCTACCTGATCGACTTCCCTTGGCTGTAATCCGGCGTCTTCGGAAACAGCCCGCAACCGATCGGAAATTTCCTGGGTGAGGATCGTGTGATCGGTGCCTGGCCAGGAATCCATGTCAATGACTCCACCCACATGTGCGGTAACGGCGGTGCCAGGTGTACCCTTGTCCTCGAAGACGAGCCCGAGAGGGAGAATCCGGAGACCAGCAATTCCATGTTCATCCCTCGCCTGGAGCGCGACGCGGGCCAATCCTGTTTTGAGCGGCTCGAGTCCGGCCTCGTTGTGGCTCTTGCCTTCAGGGAAAATCAGTAGCGCTCCGTTTCTTTCGAGGAGCTCGAATATTTCCGTGAACGCTCGTGCATTGCGGGATCTGTCGACGGGCAATCCGTTTGGCTTTCCGATCTCGTCACTGACCCGTCGAAGGGGAACGACGTGCAATATTCTGAAGAGAATGGCGATGAACGGATTGTCTGCAAGCGTTGCTTTCGCTGTCATCGTAATACGGCGACGAACGAGCCACCCTGCTATCAGAGAGTCAACGAGCGCGTTCTGATGATTGACCGCGATAAGTAACGGACCGCCCACTGGGATTCTCTCCGCGCCCGTCATACGGATATCGTTGTAGAACCAGTGTAGCGCTATTCCGGTGATCCACCGCAGCAAGTCGTAAATCATCTGGAGCGAACAGGCTTGGTGAAGTTGTCTGGAACACCGCGTAACAGCAGGAGCGCCAGAGTCATCCCGATCGCCACCGTTGCGACTCCCGCGCGATATGCGAACCCGGCTCCCATTGACGGCGTCAGTCCGTCGACGGCGAATGCCCACACGAATGGACCGACGACAGCCGCTGCTCTCGACGAAAGCACCATCAAGCTGAAAAACCGTCCAGCTTCGACGTCTGGGACAAGGCTCAGTAGCAACGGACGTTCAGCGGTCGCGACGCCGCCATAAATCAGTCCTATGCACGCTCCCACGATCCAGAACGCGCTTCTGGTTGGTACCACGATCATTGCCACGAGAAGTACGACCCAACCGATCAACACCCACGATAGCGTTCGCTTCGGGCCGAAATGATCCACCAATCGGCCGATGCCATAACTCCCGATCACCGCTGGAATCGTAAGTATGACGAACAGACTCGCCTCGGAGCCGCCCTTGAATCCCATCGCGAAGATCGCGTAGAGGGCCATGTTCGCGATGATCGTTCCCATCGCATCCTGATAGAGGAAAGAAGTAAGGATGAATCTCAGTGTTCCGGGATATTCTTTTGCTTCCTTCAAGGTGTGGCGCACGTCCCCGAATGCTTCGCGCCATTGAATGTTCTTCTTCCCGTGTACTGCATTGTGATCGCGGCAGAAGAAGAACAGCGGCAATGAGAACAGAAGAAAGAGAATTGCTGTCGGGACGAACGTAGAAACCCGTCCACCGTGCACCGTGAATGGGATGACGTTCCGCAGGAAATTAAGGGTGCGCTCTGGAATTGCACCGAGGATCGGCAGTGATCCGGCGAAGAAGGGAAACGTCAGCAGGACGCCGGTAATCGAGCCGGCGTATCCAAACGCGGCACCCATTCCCGAAAGACGACCGCGGTGATCCACAGGCGCGAGCTCCGGTAGCATTGCGTTGTAGAACGGTTGCGCGCCCTGATATGCATAGTTGGCGATCGTGAATGCTGAGAGCACCGCGAATAACGCGACACCGGAGGGCATCAGCGTCGGTGACTGAGTCACCGCTGTTACTCCCTCGCCAATGAGAGGCAGTCCGATCTGGCCAAGAACGGCGATGAGAATCGTGGAGACGCACGCAACGAGAGTGAATCCGACAACCCACGGTTTTCGTCTTTGTGTCGCATCGGAAATCGCACCGAACAGCGGGATGGAAAGGACGACCATCGAGGAAGCAATCCCGTTGATCGTCGCGTAGAGAGTGTTGCTCCGGTGGAGATCGGACACGAGCCACGCCGCGAAGAACAGCGACGTCATGTTCATCGAGAAGACGGTCTCGGCGAAGTTGTAAAGTGCCCATGAGATTCGCTCGCGGGCAGGCGCCTTCGATTCTTCCATTTCGTAAGGTCGGTGACTCATCGGCAACACGGAATACGTAGGTTGACGTAGGGTTCGGCCGGAAGAAAGGCGCCTTTAAGCCCTCTTTTCAGGCGTATCGGGCCAGTTGAAACAAACTCCACCTCCTTTTCCGTTAAGGCTATATGTTCTTTGATCCCGGAACGCTGTTCATGCTTTCGGTCCTCGTTGCCGTCACGGGAATCGTCACGGTAACAGTCACCCGAGTCGTGATCGGCACCTGGTATCGCCGTGGCGAAGGAGGGCCTTCGGCTTCGGGGCGCCTTGCCAAGATGGAAGAGCGGATTCTGAAGATCGAAGAAGCAACGAGCGGCCTGGTG
>DATCPG010000111.1:0-2214 GCA_036570225.1 Gemmatimonadaceae bacterium
GATGGCATGCGGGCTGTAGGAACTTCAAATTCGATAACGACACTAGAAACAATAACTTGCTAGTGCAGCTTTGAATCCGAAATTCGCCCCGTGCGTTGCTGCAATGTGATGCGAATTTCGGATTCGCTGCAGTAAGTATCCCCCGGCAGAGCCGGGGGCTTTAGATCGTGAGCCGCTCAAAGCGGCTTACCGACTCGCTGGTGCGATATGATGCAGCGGCCTTAATTTCTAACGGAGCCCATCGCGCGATAAATGACAACGAAGGACGCGTGATATTTGCGAGCCCACCTCGCCCAGCGTAGGTCCTTGCGCGGGTCCATCGTCGAATTCCCCTCGTGTGCTTGGCTGCTCACAATTGGGAGTTCCTCGATGGGCTCCCGGAAACGTCAAACTTCTACTGCCACCCCGGCAGAGCCGGGGGGTCTCCTATTTTTTGCTAGCCCGCATTTCTCAAAGGGTGGACGGCTTTTGACCCGGAAGCGAGGGGCGGCAGACAATTATCCGAGGGGATGGGTGCGGCTTGCGGTGAGGCGGCCGAATTTGCGATCGACGGTTCGCGCGATACGAGTCCGATGTCAGAGTCTGTCGCAGAAATGGCAGGTGCGGGCGTGTCGGAGCGCCGCCGCGGAGGACGGTTTGCGGCATGATCGGTTGCGGGATCGGCTAACCGGAACTGAAGGCGCGCCTGAGATAGAGGTGTGCCATTGCGAACTCGACCCGATTGGGACAGCCCGAGGCGATGGCGAAGCGGATGCGGCGCACGCTGATGCGCACCTGAGCGCCGAGCTTGAAGAGCTTCAGGCGAATGGTTTGGACGGCAGCTGTGGCGAACTGCGTGTGCTTGAGCGCGATCCGGCGTAGGTGGTCCACCAGAGTGTAGGCCATGGCCGAGAAGTAGAGGCGGAGTTGGTTGGCATCCAGGGTGGCCGAGGAGGCGCGGTCGGCGAACAGCTCGAACTGCTCGCCGATGCGGTTCTCCGCTTCGCCGCGGGCGCAATAGAGGTCTTCGTAAAGGGGGCGTGCCTCGATGCGCCTGTGCTCGAGCGAGGTGACGATGAAGCGGGGATTGGCGCCTTCGAGCGTGTGCTCGGCCTTCCCCACGACGCGCCGGCTTCGGCTCCAGCTGTCGAGCGTCCGATAACGGAAGTCCTTGAAGAGGCGCGTCGGTTTGCCCGTCACGACGCATTGGCGGGTCGCTTTCGCCATGCAGTCCGAAAGCGCCTTTTCCAGCCGTTCGTTGCGGGCCAGGCCGAAGACGTAATCGACGCGGTTCCCCTCGCACCAGGCCATCAGCTCTTCGCGGGCAAAGCCCGAATCGGCACGCAGGACGATCTTCACGCGCGGCCAGCGGGCGCGGATCTGCATCACGATGCGCGCCATCTCCTCCACCGCGCCCGCGCTGGCGTCTCTGTCGGCGCGGCGGTTTCTGGCCAGAAGCAGATGCGTGCCGCAGAACACATAAAGCGGCAGATAGCAGTAATTGTCGTAATAGCCGTGGAAGAAGCGGCCTTCCTGATTGCCGTGCAGCGGGATGTCGGTGGCGTCCAGATCGAGCACGATCTCTCGGGGCGCTTTCTCATGGGCCTCCATGAACATTTCCACGAACAGCGTGTCGACCTTCTCTGCGTTGCAGTCGATCTTGTGATATTTCGCCCCGTGTCGCTTGGGCATGTGCTCGAGGCGGTTGAGCGTGCTCTTGCCCGCGACAGGCTCGCAGTCCGAGCGCAGAACCGGCGCGAGCTTGCTCGCCAGCACCGCGAACATCGGGTCCTTGCGCAACTCGTCGTGATCGTTCAGATCCTCGTAGCCCAGCGCCAGCCCGAACACCCTCTGGCCCACCAGTGTTTCCACCCGGTGCTCGACAAGGCGCGGGTCGCGCCGGTCGGTAAAGCAACCGGCAAATCGCTGCATCAACCCAAGGCCCTGATCCAGCTGTCCAAGGAGCAATGCTCCCGCATTCGAGGTGATCGTGCCGCCATCAAAACCAGCCACCACCGCACGCCGATCGACAGGTGCAAACTCGAACAGTTCCGCGCTACACTCTGTCGGCATCGGGGCTCTCCTAGAATCACTCGAAAATCGTTTTCGCAAAAGGACTTTCGTTGATTCTGGACTCCGATGCACTCACCGACTTTGAGAAATCCGGGTTAGGCGGGAGTTGGCGATGGCGACCCGATGGGTGTAGCGGCCGAGATAGGCGAGCACCTGCTCGGG
>DATCPG010000112.1:0-1952 GCA_036570225.1 Gemmatimonadaceae bacterium
ACATTGGCATCGTCGCCGTTGGCCACGATCACGTCGCCGGCCGCGACCTGCACGACCGCTTTGCGAAAGGCATCGATGATCGCGTTGAGGTCGGCGTAGATGTCCGCGTGATCGAACTCGATGTTGTTGACGATCAGCGTGTTCGAGCCGTAGTGGAGAAACTTCGGCCCCTTGTCGAAAAACGCCGTGTTGTATTCGTCGCCCTCGATGACGAAGTCGGGGCCGTACCCCAGCTTGAAGTTTCGATTGAAGTTGAGCGGAATGCCGCCCACCACCATGCTCGGATCGCGGCCGCCGGCCTCGAGGATCCACGCCATCAGCGACGTCGTGGTGGTTTTCCCGTGCGTGCCGCTGACCACGATGGAGTGCTTCCCCTTGATAAAGAGCTCGTAGATCGCCTCCGGCATCGACGTATAGGGAAGGTCGAGCTCTACCGTGGCTGCCGCCTCGGCGTTGGTATTCGCCGCCACGTTCCCGATGACGACCAGATCGGGGCGAAACGTCTCCAGGTGCTCCTTCGTATACCCCTCGAGTACCGGAATGTGCAGGCTTTCGAGGTACGTGGACATGGGCGGATAGACATGCTCATCCGACCCACCGACTTCGTAACCACGCTCCTGCAGCATGCCGGCCAGCGAGGCCATGGCGGTGCCGCAGATACCGATGAGGTAGACGCGGCGGATTTCAGGAATTTGTTTGACGTGAGGCATCGACCGCCAACCAGCAAGAAGCGTGCTTTTGAGCAGAATGAGGTCCCCATTCGCTCGGGAATCGCCACCACAGCGGCTCTGTTCGAATCGTCGTTCCAACCGACTCACAATCAATACAGGAGGATTTCCGCATGTCATCGAAGCGAATGCTCGTCGTCACGATGGCTCTCCTCGTCTCTCTGATTGCTTCATTCGGCTCCGCCGCTGATACGAAGCCGAAGGCGAAGAAGAGCGAGACGTCGAAGACGACAACCGAAGCGAAGGCTCCCCGCCTGACCATCGTTCAGCCGGTGAAAGACTACGGCACGATACCCAAGGGCGAGAAGCTGGAGTGGTCATTTGAGATCAAGAACACCGGCAATGCCGATTTGCTGATCCTGGCTGCCAAGCCGGGCTGCGGCTGCACGGTGGCCGACTTCGACAAAGTGATCAAGCCCGGACAGACCGGCAAGGTGACGGCGCACGTCGACACCACGAACTTCAGCGGACCGATCGCCAAACCAGTCACGCTGGAGACGAATGATCCGACTACGCCCACGGCGCAGCTCACGATCAACGCCATCGTCAAGCCGTACGTGGAAGCGCATCCAGCCGGATTCGTTCGCTTCCAGCTCCTGCAGGGCGAGACCGAGACGCAGAGCGTCACGCTCTACTCCGACGAGGAGGAGCCGTTCGAGATCAAAGAGGTCCAGGTGCCACCGGATGAGAACTACATCAAGGTGACCACCAACAAGATCGAGAACGAGGCGGATCGAGTTCCGGGCATTGGCCAGCCGGGACAGAACCAGTACAAGGTAAACGTCACGGTGGGCGGGCCTGATGCGAAGCTCGGCCCTCTCGCGGACAAGGTCCGCATCATCACCAATTCGAAGCACCAGCCGGAGTATTCGATCAGCGTCACCGGAGTGATCCGTCCGACGTTCCGCGTGGAACCGAGCGCACTCAACTTCGGCGAAGTGACCCCCACGGAAGCCGCGGCGACACGCTCCGTGATTCTCCACTCCAACGATCTGAAGACGCCCGACCGCTTCACGGTGACCAAGGCTGAGTCGAATATGCCGGCCATCACCACGGCGATCAAACCGGGAGCGCAGAAGGGCGACTACGAAGTGACGCTGCAGGTCGCACCGAACGCCAAGCCCGGCGACATCGACGGCTCGGTAACGATCTACACCAGCGACAAGATGAATCCGGTCGTCACGGTTCCAGTCAAGGGAACGATCAAGCCGACCGCGTAACGTT
>DATCPG010000113.1:0-7918 GCA_036570225.1 Gemmatimonadaceae bacterium
GCATCCGGCTCGCCGACTCCTTCCATCAGGCAATACACGGCCTCGTTGATCATCGGCATCAGTACGCGATTGGACACGAAGCCCGGAAAATCATTTACCTCGACTGGAGTCTTGCCGAGGCGCAGGCTGAGGTCGGTGACGTATTCCGTCGTCCCGTCGGAAGTTGCGAGGCCGCGAATGATCTCGACGAGCTTCATCACCGGCACCGGATTCATGAAATGCATCCCGACGACTTTGTCGGGGCGGGAGGTGCGTCGCGCGATCTCGGTGATCGAGATGGAGCTCGTGTTGGTGGCGAGCACAGCGTCGGGCTTGGCGATGCGGTCGACGTCGGTGAAGATGCGGAATTTGAGCCCGCTGTCCTCGCTCGCCGCTTCGATGATCAGCGACGCGTCGGCGATGCTGTCGAGATCCATGCTGAGATCGATGCGCGACAGAATCTGCACCTGCTCGTCGGGAGGAATCGTGCCCTTCTTCACCTGCCGCTCGATGTTCTTTGCAATCGTCGCGCGGCCCTTGTCGAGCGCATCCTGGGAGACGTCGATCATCACGACGTCGAATCCGGACTGCGCGAACACGTGCGCGATTCCGTTTCCCATTTGTCCGGCTCCAACAACCGCGATGCGGTCGGTCATGCTTTCCACTCCATGCGGCGCAGATAGCGCCCGTACAGGTAAAAGAGAACGACGAACATTGCCGCGACGGCCGCGAGTCCTCCTTCAGGTCCCCACGGACCACCCGTGAGCCAGTCGGGACCGGAATCTACGACACGATAGTCCGGGTCATTCGACGGAATTCCGCTGACGGCGATGTGCAGCGCGCCCGACATCACCCAGTTCCAGGCAAAGTGCGCGGCTCCCGCGGCGTAAAGACTCCGCGTTGCCAGGAACACCACTCCGAGGAAAAATCCGGCGACGATTACAGCGAGAATCGACTCCGAATCAGCGCCGGGATTGGTTACATGCAGCAGACCGAAAACGATGCTGGTGATGACGAGCGCCATTTTCCAGCCCGCCGCGCGTCTCAGTATGGCAAAGACGTAGCCACGAATGAAAAGCTCCTCGAAAAACGCCGCGGGCAGCAACAGGATCGTCGAGTGGCCGGCCTGCCCCCACCAGTTTCCAGGAGCGGCACCGTCGATGCGGAGCATATGCGTCGCAAGCAGGAGCAGACTCGCCACCCCTATCGTCAATCCTCCGAGCAACACGCCTCTGATCAGGATCGGCGGTGACGCTGCTGCCGTGTTGAGTCCGACTTCCGACCACGGCAGCTTGTCTATCCGCCGCAACATGACCCAGGTGGCAATGACCACGCTTATAAAGCTGATCCACTGGAAGGGAGTCTCTCGTGGATCGACCGCTTTCGGTCCGCCGATAAGCACCGCAACTGCGCCCAACGCCATGAGCGCGACCCACCAGATCGCGTAAAAGGCGATGATCCGCCAAACTGCGCCGAGGCTAGTTCGCGCGCTCGACGCTGAGCGCGACAGCGTCGCCTCCGCCAAGGCAAAGCGTTGCGAGCCCCGTTTTCGCGCCGCGGTCCTTCATTGCGTAGAGCAGAGTAGTCAGAACCCGTGCGCCGCTTGCGCCGATCGGATGGCCGAGAGCGATTGCGCCGCCGTTGACGTTGACGCGCTTCCAGTCCCAGCCCAGCTCGTCGCCATCGGCAAGCGCCTGGGAGGCGAATGCTTCGTTGGCTTCGATGAGATCGAAGTCCTCGATCTTCTTCCCCGTTTTCGCCATGAGATTTCTGACGGCCTTGATGGGCGCGAAGAAGAGATCTTCGGGAGCAGTTGCGCCCGTCGCGTAGCCGGTGATGCGACCAAGGATCTCAAGCTTGTGGTCCTCGGCGTATTGCTCGGAGACGACTACCAGCGCAGCCGCGCCGTCATTCAGGCTGGATGAGTTGCCGGCCGTTACGCTGAGGTTGTCGTTGTGGCCATTCTTGCCGGGGAATGCGGGCCGGAGCTTGGCGAGGGTCTCGGTGCTCGTGTCCTTGCGCGGCCCCTCGTCGGTATCGACGACCGTCGGCCCTTTCTTGCCGGGAATCTCCACGGGCGCGATCTCGTTCCTGAATTTGCCAGCTTCGATCGCGGAAATCGCCTTGCGGTGTGATGCAGTGGCGAATTCGTCCTGCTCCTGGCGCGTTACTTCCGCCTTCCTTGCGGTGTACTCGGCGTGACTTCCCATGTGGACATCACACGACGCGCACCAGAGCCCGTCCTTGATCATGCCATCGATCATTTTCTGATCGGTGAGCTTGACGCCGTTGCGCATGCCGTAGACATAATACGGTGCGTTGGACATCGACTCCTGCCCGCCTGCGACGATCACCTGCGCGTCGCCTGCCTTGATCGCCTGAGACGCGAGCATCACTGCCTTGAGTCCGGAGCCGCAGACCTTGTTGACGGTGACCGCCGAGATGGTCGCTGGGAGTCCGGCCTTGAGGGCGGCCTGTCGCGCCGGCGCCTGGCCGGTGCCACCCTGGATGACGTGACCCATGATGACTTCCTGGACATCTTCGGCCGGAACTTTGGACCGTTTCACTGCCTCTCGGATGGCGATGGCTCCAAGTTCTGGCGCACTCAGAGATGATAGCGCGCCAAGGAATTTTCCAATCGGAGTCCGGGCGGCTCCGACAATTACGGGCGTGCGGGACTTGTCAGTCGATTTATCGGGCATAGTCACTTCGTCTACGAGGTTGATCTACATGTTGAAGTTAACGGGAGGCGGAAGTGCCGGACAGCATTGCCAGGGAGTTACCGGCGTGGGCAAATCGTGATAACGTAGCCTCTCACCTCTTGGGAGGATCCGATGCCCACCTACATCTCGATGTTGCGCTACACTCAGCAGGGAATCAGCAGCGCCAAGAATGCGCCGGCGCGAATTGAAGCGGCCCGAGAGGTCTACAAGAAGGCTGGTGGCGAGCTGAAGGCGATCTATCTCACCATGGGTCAGTACGACCTGGTAGCAATCGCCGAGATGCCCAACGACGAGACCGTTGCCCGGATGGCTCTAGTGTTGGGAATGCAAGGCAACATTCGTTCTGAGACGATGCGGGCATTCACGGAGACAGAGTTCAAGAAGATCGCGGGGGCGCTGCCGTAGTAGCGTGACCAGAGGTCTGTACGTGGTGATGGGCGTTGCCGGCTCGGGCAAAAGCGTCATCGGTGCGGCATTCGCAAGAGCCCTCGGCGTCGAGTTCGTCGAAGGCGACAAGTATCACTCCGCCGAAAATATCGAGCGCATGTCTCATGGCGTTCCACTGACGGACGATGACAGAACGCTGTGGCTTCGTTCGCTCGCGGCGAGGATCCGCGAGGCCAGACGCGCGGACACGGGGCTGGTCATATCGTGTTCCGCGCTCAAGCGATCGTACAGGGACATCCTTCGCGCCGAAGCGAGCGACCTGCAATTCGTGTTTCTGAAGGGCGAACGGTCGCTGATCGCCGAGCGCCTGGCCGGGCGGCGCGGACATTTCATGCCGGCATCTCTGCTCGATAGCCAGCTCGCAGTGCTGGAAGAGCCATCGCCCGACGAGGACGCCTGGGTGTTTGACATCAGCAAGTCGCCATCGGAGATTGTCGCCGCCCTTGTCGCGAGCGCGTCGGCATGACACAAGACGGTCGCCTGCTCCTCTTCGCGCTTCTTGCTGTTACCGCGCTCATCGTGCTCATCGCGCGCTTCAGGCTGCACCCCTTCATCGCGCTGGTCTCCGTCTCGCTCGCCATGGGCGTGATCGCGGGAATGCCGCCTGTAGCCGCTGTGAAAGCGTTTCAGGACGGAGTCGGCAATACGCTCGGTTTCATCGCGATCGTGGTCGGACTGGGCACGATGCTCGGGAAGATGATGGCGGAGTCGGGAGCCGCTACGCGAATCGCTACCACACTCATCGACCGGTTCGGTCAACAGCAGGTGCACTGGGCGATCATGTTCGTCGCTTTTATTGTCGGGATTCCCGTCTTCTTCCAGGTCGGGTTCGTCCTGCTCGTTCCACTTGTGTTCACCATCGCGCGCCGGACGGGAATGTCGCTCGTCAAGATCGGACTGTCGCTGGTGGCCGGGCTTTCCGTGGTTCACGGAATGCTGCCGCCTCATCCTGCCGCGATGCTCGCCGTGACCGCTTACAACGCCGACATCGGACGCACAATTCTTTTTGGTCTGCTCGTCGGCCTCCCGACTGCATCGTTGGCCGGGCCCATCTATGCGACGTGGATCGCACCGCGCATCATGCTTCCGGCTGAGAATCCGCTGGCAAGACAGCTGGAAGGCGAATCGGTAGAAAACATGCCTGGCTTCGGCATCTCGGTTTTCACTGTGCTGATTCCAGTAATGCTGATGCTCCTCGCCACCGCCGCCGACCTCGCGCTCGATGCGGCGAGCTCGTTGCGCTCGGCGCTGCATTTTGTCGGAAACCCGATAGTGGCGCTGCTTCTCGCGCTGTTGTTCTCTTTCGGGTCTCTGGGACGGTCGCGTCACTTCACGCGGGAAGAAGTGATGAAGTTCTGCAACGACTGCCTCGGCCCAACCGCGACGATATTGTTGGTGATCGGCGCTGGTGGCGGCTTCAATCAGGTCCTCGTGCAGAGCGGTGTGGGCGGTGCCATCGCCCACATTGCGATCGGGTCGCACGCCTCGCCGCTACTACTTGCGTGGTCCGTGGCGACCCTCATACGCGTGGCTACCGGATCGGCGACGGTAGCGATGACGACAGCCGCGGGGATCGTCGCTCCGATTGCGACGGCAATGCCTGGCACGAGCGCGGAGCTGCTCGTCCTCGCGACGGGGGCCGGTTCGCTGATGCTGTCACACGTGAACGACGCCGGGTTCTGGCTGATTAAGGAATTCTTCAACATGACTGTCCCGCAGACCCTGAAGACGTGGACCGTCGCGGAAACGATCATCGGTGTGGCAGGACTGGCGTTCACAATGCTACTGAGCTTTCTGCTCTGAGCTTCTGACCAGAGGACACACATGCGAAAAAACAGCACCTGGATTTCCCTGACGATTGCAACTGCGACGGCTTTCGGAGCCACGGCGTTCACCGCCCCGCGACGCCCATCTTCGGTCGTCACTACTGTCGCGCCGAGAACGAATCCCTGGATCGACGTGACCGCGACGCTCGATCCAGCCACGACGCCCGTCTACGAGGGTGACGCGCCGATTAGGTTCGATTTCCTCAAAGATATGCGCAAAGGCGACGGATTTACGTTGTCGGCGTACTCGCTGGGAGCGCACAGCGGAACTCACATCGACGCTCCGATGCACTTCGTGCGCGATGGGGCGCCGATCGACCGTGTGCCGCTCGAACCTTTGATCGGACCGGCACGAGTGATCGACATCGGCGACGGCGTGCAGTCGATAAGCGCCGCCGAGTTGAACCGGCACGCATGGAGGGGCGCGCCGCGGGTGATCTTCCGCACCAGAAGCTCCCAGCGCGGATGGATGCATTCTTCCACGTTTCATCGGGATTTCGCTTACATAGCCCCCGATGCGGCGCAGCTGCTCGCTGACGCTGGCGTGCAACTGGTGGGAATAGACTACATTTCCGCCGAACAGTTTGCCGCACCCGCGCCAATGACACATCGAATTCTCCTCGGCAGAGGCATTCCAATCGTCGAGGGGTTGGCGCTGGAGGGGGTGCGTGCGGGGGACTACGATCTGATCGTGCTCCCGATGAAGGTCGGCGGACACGAGGCCGCGCCCGCGCGCGCGGTTTTGCGCAAGCGAATCCCGTAGACAACGCCATTGAACAGCGACGCCGTAGTCAAGCGTGCACACACCTAATGGTTGCTCCCTTCTGGCGTGGCATGGAAACGTCTGACAGATTGTCCCTCAGCGCACTATTGAAATGAGGGACGTTTGGAGTGATCACTGTCGCCATAATCGAAGACAATCGGCTCGTTCGCGAGGGCATGACGCATATGCTGAACGAGCTGCCCGATGTGAGGGTGGTGCTCGCGGGAACGAGTCTCGAGGCATCGATGCTCAAGGAGACAAACCCGCGAGTCGTTCTCCTCGATGTCGGCCTCCAGGACAAGAATTCCCTCCGTCTGGCCGAGACGGTAAAGAAGGAAATGGCCGAATCGCGCGTCATCGTGATGGATCTCCTTCCGATGCACGAGGAGATCGCGGATTTCGTGAATGCCGGCGTAGCTGGCTTCATTCTCAAGGACGCCACGTTCGAGGATTTTGTCGGAACCATTCGCTCGGTGGCGGACGGCGCGCGTGTGTTGCCGGCAACGATGACGGGAACACTCTTCTCCCAGATTGCCCGGGTTGCCGTCAGCCGAGGTCGCGAGGCTGCACTGGACGCGGTGCGAATGACTCACCGCGAGCGGGAGGTTATCGGCCTCATTGCCGTTGGCTTGAGCAACAAGGAAATCGCGAAGCGTCTGAACATCGCCACCGACACGGTGAAGAGCCATGTCCGCAACGTGATGGACAAGCTCGCTCTTCACAGTCGCCTCCAAATCGCCGCGTACGCGCACAGTCACGACGACTGACTCCCCGGCGGGGCGGGCTCACGCCATTCAACAGTTAGTCCACTAATCGGCACGGATTCGCGGTACCCCCTAAAAGGAGTAGTCCTGCTTTCACCCATTTGGGTGATGGGTGAGGGAAATGGCGTGCACTAACATCTGACCATCTCCCAATGCGGTGGCTGTGGGTCACATCTACCCCGTTGGAGAGATCCCGCGAACAAGGGCGCCATCCGCACCCTGCCGCGCTCACATGCATCTGGTCAGGAGGGGTTCCGATGGAAAGCGTCATCACCAACCGCGTTGTCCGATCTCTAGCGCAGCGCGCGCGCAGCGCACGAGTAGTCGTGGCTAGCGTGTTCGTCGTGTTATTCGTGGCGGCGTGCTCGAGCAGCACCGATTTCAGCCCTATCTCGTCGCTGACCATCTCACCGACTTCGGCCACAATACCCGTGAACGGTACACAGCAGTTCACGGTCGTCACAAAAGATGGAAACGGGAAGGTCATTACGGGCACTACGCCAACGTGGGCGGTTGCTGCCGGCGGCGGTACGATTTCCCAGACCGGCCTGTTTACGGCTGGCACGACGGCGGGGACGTTTACAAATACGGTTACGGTGACGTGCAGCGGAATTACGGTGTCGGCAACAGTGATTGTGAGTCCCGGTCCGTTGGCATCGATCACGGTTACGCCGAACCCGGCGACGATGCCGATCAATGCCACGCAGCAGTACGTGGCCGTGGGCAAGGATGCGAATGGCAACGTCGTCGCGATCACGCCAGTTTGGTCAGTCGCCGCGGGTGGCGGGACGATCAATGCGAGCACGGGCGTCTTCACTGCCGGCACTACGCCGGGCACGTACACGAACACGGTAGTAGCGACGAGCGGATCTCTCTCTGGCAGGGCTACCGCCATCGTGACCGCCGGCGCATTGGCGACGATCACCGTCACACCGAACCCAGTCACACTTCAGATCAACACCACGCAGCAGTTCACGGCCGTGGGTAGAGATGCAGGCGGCAACGTGGTTCCGATCACACCGGTGTGGACCGTCACGAACGGCGGCGGAGCAATCAATGCCGGCTCGGGTCTCTTTACAGCCGGTGGAACAGCGGGAAGCTTCCCCAACACTGTCCGGGCGACCAGCGGATCCATCTTTGGTACCGCGACGGTCAACGTTACGACAACGCCTCCACCGCCTCCCCCAGCGCCAATTGTAAATCTTGGGGCGGCAGCAGGGTTTGGGATCCTGGCTGGAACCACCGTTACGTGCGTCACCGGCGGCATCGTGAATGCCGACGTCGGAGTCTCACCGGGGAGTACCGTTACCGGATTCGGTCCCTGCGTGGCTACAGGGTCAATGCATCTGGCTGACCCAACGGCGGCCCAGGCACAAAACGACCTCACTACCGCTTACAACACGCTGATGGGGCTGC
>DATCPG010000114.1:0-2815 GCA_036570225.1 Gemmatimonadaceae bacterium
GAACTGTAGGTTTGCGGTTCCTACGAGAATGCGGATTGAGCGCGGATGTCGGAAGTGTTCGAACAGAAAGTACTCGAGGGAAAAACCGCCGTCATCACGGGGGGCGGGAGTGGAATCAACTTCTCCATCGCGAAGCGATTCGCGGAGCACGGAGCCAGGGTTGCGCTGATTGGGCGCACTCGAGAGAAGCTGAATGCTGCCGCCAGCGAGATTCGTGGAATTGGGGCGACTGCTTCCGGCCATCCCGCCGACGTGCGGGATTACGACGCCCTTGCCGGCGCGATCAGGTCGGCGCGAGAAGCACACGGCGAAATCGATCTCGTCGTCTGTGGCGCTGCTGGAAACTTTCCTGCTTCCGCACTGGGCATGTCCGCGAATGCGTTCAAGTCGGTTGTCGATATCGATCTGCTCGGCACCTTCAACACATGTCGGGCCGTGTTCGAGCACTTGAAGCGTCCAGGCGCTTCCATCGTCAACATCTCGGCCATGCAGGCCTTCACTCCGATGCCGATGCAGGCACACGTCTGTGCAGCGAAAGCAGGTGTGGACATGCTGACGAAGTGTCTCGCCATCGAATGGGGACCTGAGGGTGTGCGCGTGAATTCGATCGCTCCCGGAGCAGTCGATGATACGGAGGGTATGCGCCGGCTCGCCCCAACACCGGAGATCCGGAAGCAGTTAACTCGAACCGTTCCGCTCCAGCGCTTCGCGACCAGGGAAGAGATCGCGGATCTCGCGCTTTTTCTGTGCAGCGACGCCGCCAGGTTCATCACCGGCGCGATCGTCGTATGCGACGGGGGCCAGTCACTCGCTGGCCTCGGCGTCAACATGATGGCCGCGATGCGCCCGCGCGCGTGAGCGAGATCCGCCGTCTCGCGATCTTCTGCGGGTCGAATCCGGGTGTGCGCCCTGACTACGTGGAGGCAGCGCGCTCTCTGGGGAGACTGCTGGCCCAGCGCGGAATAGGAGTTGTGTATGGCGGGTCGAATGTCGGTCTCATGGCGGCGTTGGCGGATGCGATGCAGGACGAGCTTGGCGACATAATAGGTGTCATTCCGCGAATGCTTGTGGAGCGCGAGGTGGCGAACAAGGCGCTGAGCGATCTGCGAATCGTGGATTCAATGCACCAGAGAAAAGCGATGATGGCCGAGCTGGCGGACGGGTTCATCGCGCTGCCGGGCGGGATCGGAACCCTCGAGGAATTCTTTGAGACGTGGACGTGGGCTCAGCTCGGCATGCACGCGAAGCCGTGTGGATTGCTCAACATCGCTGGATATTTCGATCCACTGCTCGAGTTCCTGGATCATGCTGTCGCTGAGAAATTCGTGCGGGACGTGCATCGCGCCATGGTAGTGGTGGAAAGCGACCCAGCCGCGCTTCTGGCTCGGTTCGAATCCTATGAGCCGCCGCGGGTGGTGAAATGGATCAACGCCGGAACGATATAGTCTCCAGCCCCGCTACGACTGGAATCGCTGTTTGGGGTCGGTGAGGATGTCCTCTTCGGGGCAGTGTCCTCGCACAGCCCGCCGATATGGGCGCGTCAGCGCGCCCATATCGGCGCGCTGCTGCGGGTGCCCCTCCGAGGACACCCTCACCTCCCTGGAAAGTTTTTGCAGTCTCGCGGGAAGTGAAACTAGATCGGCTGCGTGGATCTATCGCACACGTCCTCTTGGGAACCTGCTGTCTCCAGGCGAGCACAACGTGCCTCACGATGACGACGGCTACCAGAGCAGGAAACGTTGTGGAGAGCATGTACAAATCCAGGGGTGACACGAGAAGTCTGCCACGACTTTGCTGAGCGCAAAGAAAACGGGGACGCCTTTGTGTCCCCGTTTCTTTCGACAACCATGAAGCTCGTAACAGCTTCTCAATGATAGAGACCCCCGATGATGATAAGCGCGAGCCCTAGGGGCAAGAGCAGGCGCCGCGCTATGATGGTGGCCTTTGCGGTCCTGTAGCTGTTGTCCGTAAGAGCTTGATACGCAATCATCACCATCGAGATCAGGAGGATCACGGTCCCTATCAGCCTAACCACGCCAATTTCGTGATTCCGGAACGCCTCCCAAGCAACGCCGGAGATCCAGAAGGCGGTGATCGCTAGCACGAAGCCGTAGAACCATCCCCTCGGCGGCGGAGCGTAGTCGGTCTTCATCCAGCCTCCCCTATAAAGCCATAACAGCACCTAACACCAGTTTATGGTCTCCGTAAGAACATCATCCAACAAAGGAGCTGTCCACCCGCCCGACTCTGCCGCCACGATTGCCGTGGCAACGACCCACCAGCTTGGATTACCGACAACCTCCATCCCTAACTGGACAGTTTCGGCCAACGTTACCACATCTGGGTCGTCAGGGGCGGCAGCTTCGATGTGAAGTGCAGTAAGTAAGCAGCGTGTGCGATGTCCGCTGATGTAAATCCGCAGTGCCGTTGGTCCGTAGTCGTCGTTCCTAGCTCCAGGTGAGCTCGTCGATCGAGCGCGGCCAATCCTGTTTCAGCAGACGAGACAGCGCGCGATCCGCAAGGAGCTTTCCATCCGTCTGGCACCGCGGACAATAGTTGGTCTCGTTGTCGGCGTATCGAATTCTTTGAACCGGCGTCCCACATACCGGGCACGGTTTCCCGAATTTTCCGTGCACGGCCATCTCCTCCCGGAATGCCGTCACTTTCCCGGGGAAATCCCCTTTGGATTCCTGGCGCAGGCGGTCGGTCCATTCGATCAGTGTCACCTGGGTGGCGTCAAAGAGGCGCTGAATCTCCTCGTCGTCCAGCCGCCTCGTGTGCTTGACGGGCGAGAGCTTTGCGCGGTGTAGAATCT
>DATCPG010000115.1:0-2685 GCA_036570225.1 Gemmatimonadaceae bacterium
CAGATGCCGTTCGTGATTCAGTACAACAAGCGCGATCTGCCCAACGCTGCTCCGATCGATGATCTCCAGGCAGCGCTAAATCCAGGTTGGGAAGTCGAGGAGCCGACCAAGCGTCGCGTCACTCCCGATCCTTACCATTCCGGTGAGAACCTCATCGAGCAGCTTCCGGGCGGAGAGTGGGTCGAGCGCGCACCGTATTTCGAGGCGATTGCCGTTCAGGGCGATGGCGTGTTCGATACGCTCAAGGCCGTGAGCAAGCTGGTGCTGAAGGCGCTCGCCTAGCGGGGGAGAGGAGCCTCCGGTGAATCTTCCCAACGCTCTCACGGCCGGCCGCATACTCGCCGCGCCATTCATCGCAGCACTTCCCTTCATCAACTCCCCCGGCGCGCGGCTTACCGCGTTCGTGCTGTACATTGTCGCCGCCGTCACCGACTACTTCGACGGAAAGCTCGCGCGCACGCGCAATCTCATCACCGACCTCGGGCGCCTTCTCGACCCGTTGGCGGACAAGCTGCTCCTCTTCGCCACGCTGATTCCCATGTTCGTGTTGATGGCGCCGCCCAACGATCCTTTCATTCCGACTCGCGCCGAGAGCATGGACGCGGGGCGGCTGCCGTTTCTCACGCCGTTTGGCCCCATTTATCTGGCGTGGTGGGTGGTCGTGCTTGTGATCGGACGGGAAATATTCATGACGGTTTTCCGGCAGGCGGCAGCACGTCGTGGCGTCGTCATCTCCGCAATCGGTCCCGCCAAATGGAAAACCGGTTTTCAATCCGTTTGGGTCGGTTCGGCGTACTTCTGGTTTTTTGCTGCCACTCTTGCAGCGCGTAACGGGTGGAGCAACGCGGGGTGGCGCGGCTTCGCGCAGTTCAACGGAGTTGTTGGAACCGTCACGATGGTCACGTCAGTGGTTCTCACTGTTTATTCGCTCGCACTCTATCTCCGGCGATACTCAGCCGTGTTCGTCCGTTGACCGCCAGCCAGGTCGAGCTGATCACCGTTGGTGACGAGCTCCTCCTCGGCTTCACTATAGACACGAACGCGGCGCATATCTCTCGCGTGCTGGCTGCGGCGGGAATCGAGATCGTGCGTCGCACCACCGTCGGCGACGAAGCGGAAAAGATCGCGCAGGCCGTCCGGGAAGCCGTCGAGCGCACCGGTGCAGTGATCACGACCGGCGGCCTCGGGCCCACAAGCGATGATCTCACAAAGCCGGCCATTGCCCGGATCTTCGGCCGCGCGATGAAGCTCGATGAAACGCTCGCCGCGAAGCTGGAGGAGCGTTGGCGGACGCGATTTCCGGGCAGCGCGTTTCCCTCGACAAACAGAACTCAGGCGGAGATCCCGGAAGGCGCTCGAATACTCGTCAATCGCCATGGAACAGCCCCCGGCATCTGGCTGGAGGACGAAAAGGGCCGCTGGGTGGCGATGATGCCGGGCGTCCCGCGAGAGATGCGCGGTATGCTGGCCGAAGAGCTCTTGCCTCAACTTCAGGCGCGGATGAAGGGCGCCGAGAGTGTCGTGCTCTCGGGCACACTGCGCACGACCGGCATCGCGGAATCAGCGATCGCGGAGCTCCTCGGCCCGAATTTCCTGGGCGACCCGCGGTCGGAGCTTGGATCGCTTCCGCTCGCCTACCTGCCCGGCGTCACCGGAGTGGATCTGCGCGTCACGGCGAAAGGAATGCCTCCCGCCCGCGCGCAGGAGCTCGTCGGGCAAGCGATGGTGAAACTGCGAAGCAGAGTCGAAGCGTACACATACGGAGAGGATGACGCCGATCTCGCGGCGGTTGTCCTCGACAGATGCCGCTCCTTGAAGCTGAAGCTCGCCGTGGCCGAGAGCTGTACGGGCGGAATGTTGGGCGAGCGCATCACCAGCATCCCCGGATCCAGCGATGTCTTCCTCGGGGGCGTAGTGGCGTACCACAACGATGTGAAGAAGAAGCTGCTCGGCGTCCTCCGCGAGGATCTGGAACGTCACGGCGCGGTGAGTGAGGAAGTCGCGCTGCAGATGGCGGCGGGAGTTCGCGAGAGAACCGGCGCCGATATGGGGGTTTCGGTGACGGGGATCGCCGGACCTGGGGGCGGCACGCCGGAAAAGCCCGTTGGACTCGTCTGGATTGCGATAGCTGCCGCAGAGGCGAAGGCACGGCGTTTCCATGTTGGTGGAGATCGCTCAGAGATCAGGCAGCGCGCGGCCCAGGCTGCGCTGGAGATGGTGCGTCGCACTCTTGCAAAAGGTTAACTTTCCGACATGGGACACTCGAAAAAGAAGCGCGATCAGACCCCTCTTGGAGACCAGGACGTGATGGGCTCGGAAGACGATTTCGCTCCCGGCGGCAGCGACGGCGCGCGGGCGCAGGGTGCCGCTTTCGAAGGCAGCTCCGAGACCGATGGTCCTGAGTCTGCGCCAGCTGGCACTGATACGTCGGAGCCCGATCGCGCAGGCCCCGGCGTCGACGACCTGGCGACGGAACGAGACAAGTACCTTCGGCTCGCCGCCGAATACGACAACTATCGCAAGCGGTCCGCGAAGGAGCGTTCGGATGCGGGCACGCGGGCGCAGGCGGATCTGGTGAGGCAGCTGGTGGAGGCGCTCGATGATGTCGCCCGCTTCGCGCATATCGATCCGGCGACGACCGATGCGACGACGGTCGTGCAGGGCGTCGACATGGTCGAGAAAAAA
>DATCPG010000116.1:0-2119 GCA_036570225.1 Gemmatimonadaceae bacterium
CTGCCGGTCCGTTCTGGGAAGCCGAACCGGAGCATCAGGATTACCTGGAGCGGATCCCGAATGGCTACACGTGCCACTTCGTGAGGAAAAACTGGGTGCTGCCGAAGCGCGGAGCGGCCGAGCGCCAGCCGTCGCTCACGACCTAGGCCGAGCTTACTCCCGACCACCTTCCACCTTGCGGTTACCTTACAGAAATTGGACTTGCCAGCGGGCGCTGGAATTTCACGTTAGAGCATGACTGCCTACGGACAGTTTTGTCCCGTGGCACTCGGTGCCGAGATCTTCGCCGAGCGCTGGACCCTGCTCAATTCTGCGCGAGCTACTCATGGGTGGCCGACGATTCTCCGACATCCACCGTGGCGTCCCTAGGATCCGACCAGGGCTTCAAGTTCGGCGGCTGGTCGATGGCCCATTTCAACAAAGAAGCCCGCGAAGAGATCGATCGCCTCTTCAGCAATAAGTTCGACCTCTTGCTCGGCCCCAAGACCTACGAGATTTTCGCCGCGAGTTCATAGCGGCTCCTTTGACAATGCACCCAAGCTGAATATGTCGAATTCGAAGCAGGTCGTGCTCAACGTGCTCGCGAATGGTTAACAGGCACCACAAGGCGCCAGTGATTTCCCAGCGACCGCGCCCGCCGGTGATCGTCCTCGCCCTCCTTTGCGCTGTCTGCGGCAAGTCGCATCTCGAGACGGGAGACGAGATGCTCGCGCGGGCGGAGATGCGGGATGCATGGCTCGCGACCGCCGTGCCGTTCGCCGTCGCGCTGCTCCTGCTCCTGTTGCTCATTCTCATTCGGCGAAGGCGAAAGCCCGACACCACGCTCCCAGGACTCTTTCGACCATACCGCGCGGCGGATATTCCGCGCTGGTGGCAGGAGCGTTTCGCAGCGTTCAACGATTACCGCACAAGGCGGCGCGAGCGCGCAGCGGCGGCGGCGATCGAAAGGGATCGCGCGATTGAATCGGCGCGCGCCATCGAGGTCGCGCACACCGCCGAGGTGGAACAGGCGAGATTAGCCCGAGAAGGAAGAGCAACTCGTGAAGGCGCCCAGCTCGCGGCGGAGCAGGTGAGACGCACGCCAGTCGCCGCCATTGCCGTCGCGGCGGACGCGACGCCGCCGGTCTTCCCGATGAACTGGGGGGTCGCGCTGTGTGCCGCCTTGTCGATTGCCGTCCTGTTGGCGACCGGCATGTGGGGGATCGTGCACGATGTCCAGCGGGAAACTCCGGATCCGGCGGACCCGTTCAAAGCATTTGCGGCGCATCTGTTCGTGCTGGTGGCAGCCGTTTCGGGGTTCCGTATGACGGCAAACCTCGTTGCAGCATTGGCCGCACTCGGCTGGGGTTTTCTCTGCGGCGTCCTCGTCCTCTTGTCGTTCGGAACCTTTGGCATTGCCGACTTGATGTTACTGCTTCAGATCGCGCTGCTCGTTTTCGCGATTGTCGATGTGGTGCGGCAGAAGAATCGGGAATGGCAGCATCCCAGCACTCCGCGCACGTTGTCCGGACCCGTCCTCGGCGCCGTGATCGTGTTGGGTATCGCCGCAGCCTTTCGACAACAAGAAGCTAGCTATCGACACTCTGTGGCTGAGGGTGCGGCACAACGGGCGCGCGACTCGGCAACAGCCGTGGCGGAGCACGTGCGCGAGCTCGCCTCACCTGCCTGGAAATCGACCTCTGCGTTGTATCAGCTTTACAGGCTGACGGACTGCATCGACGTCTATCACCGGAGCGGTCCGAAGGGAAAACACCAACCGTTTCCTCGATCGTTCGTTGAGTTGGTGCGCTGGGCAAGCGATCAGCGGCGCGGCTACGCATTCAACTGCTATCCTCTGCTCCGCGACGCCGACACGACGCGCGTTCCGGCCCTTCTTGATCCGCATCACATCGTGCGTTACAAGCCGCCACCCCGCCTGTCGGACACCACGCATGCCCGCGACTACGTTCTCGAGCTCGAGACGATCTGGACTGCGAAGGATGAGCCCGTCGACGAGGAGGCTCCTGCGGTGGAGAACTTCCTGCTTGACCCCACTGGCAAGGTGCACGCTGCATCGGGTCGGCGCCGCGCGACCATGTTGGATCCACTTGTGCCGATGTGCCGGTTGCCAGACCACGAC
>DATCPG010000117.1:0-2762 GCA_036570225.1 Gemmatimonadaceae bacterium
GGAGTCAAGCCCCTCGTCTATCATCGCCGCCCTGATGGGGGCCTTGCCGTAGCAAGCGAGGTGGGAGCCCTTCGGGCGGCGGGAATAGCTGGCCAGGCGGATCCCGTCACCTGGGCCACGTATTTCGGCAAAGGACTAAGCGATCACTCCAGCCGAACATTTTTTGAGGGAATCAGCTCTCTTCCCGGCGGTCACAAGCTTTCCTGGCGTGACGGCGAGACCTCGATTTCGCGCTGGTACGATCTGGCCGGAGCCGTGGGGGAAGCCTTCGACGAGAGAACAGACGCGGAGGTGGAAACAGAGTATAGCCGCCTTCTGGAAGACAGCGTTCGACTCAGGTTTCGGTCCGACGTTCCTGTCGGGATCAACCTGAGCGGCGGCGTCGACTCGTCATTGTTGCTTGGTCTCGTACACGCAATACAGGGCGCAGAAAGCGATGTCTCCGTCTTCACGTTCATTACCAACGACTCCCGCTACGATGAGCTGCCCTGGGTCCAACAGATGCTCGATCGAACGCGTCACCGCCTGGTGTGCTGTAGTCTGTCGCCGGAGCAGGTTCCCGATCTCGCCGTTTCGGTGCAGTCCAATCAGGATGGACCTTTTGGAGGAATACCCACTCTCGCCTACGCGCGGATATTCGAGGAAGCTCGCGCTCAGCGAATCACCGTCCTGCTCGATGGACAGGGAATGGACGAGCAGTGGGCTGGTTACGACTATTACCGCGGCGATGAAGCGGACTCCGCCGCATCCTTCGTGCAGGGAACGGTGAGCTCGCCCGTTCGACCCGAGTGCCTTGCGCCCGAGTTTGCGGCTCTGGCCGGCGCTTTCGAGACGCCGCGACCGTTCCCGGACCGGTTGCGGAATCTCCAATACCGCGACGCCGTGTTCACGAAGATACCTCGTGCGCTGAGATTCAACGATCGGGTATCGATGCGGTCGTCGCGGGAGTTACGGGAGCCATTTCTCGATCACAGGCTGTTCGAGCTCGCACTTCGCCAACCCGCGCGCCGGAAGGTTCAAGGCGACACCGGAAAGTGGATGCTCCGGCAGATCGCAAACCGGGTTGCGCCGCCGCATCTGGTCACGGCCCCAAAGCGTCCGCTACAAACACCCCAGCGCGAGTGGCTGCGCGGCCCCCTCGCCGAGTGGGCCAAGGAGCTGATCGATGAAGCTGTGAATGTCGGTGGCGGGTGGTTCGATTCCCGGAAGGTGTTCGATCACTGGGAGCGCTTTCGGCGCGGCGAGGGCGAGAACAGCTTCTTCATCTGGCAATGGATTAATTTGGGACTGGCATCGAAAACCTGGGATTGAGTCATAAATGAGCCAAGATGTGGCTATTCGCGTCGACAATCTTTCGAAGAAGTACGTCCTGCGAGGTCAGCAGGAGAAATACCGGATGGTGCGCGATTCCATCATGAATGCCGTGAAACTGCGCGGCCGTGCAAAGCGCGGGGTCGATGGCAATCATGCGGCGCCGCTTGAAACGGAATTCATGGCGCTGGACAAGGTGTCGTTCTCAGTGGCGCGTGGTGAAGCAATCGGGATTATGGGTCACAACGGGGCCGGGAAGAGCACCCTTCTCAAGATTCTTTCGCGCATCACCGAGCCGACATCCGGGTCGGCCACGCTTCATGGCCGGGTGGGCTCCTTGCTCGAGGTCGGAACCGGGTTTCACCTCGAGTTAACCGGCAGGGAGAACATGTATCTGAACGGCGCGATCCTCGGAATGAAGAAAGCCGAGATCGACGAGAAGTTCGACCAGATCGTCAGCTTCGCCGAGGTCGAGGAATTTATCGACACGCCGATCAAGCACTACTCCACGGGAATGCATTTGCGCCTCGCGTTTGCGCTCGCCGCGCACCTGCAACCCGAAATTCTCCTCATCGACGAAGTCCTGGCCGTAGGCGACGCGCAGTTTCAACGAAAGTGTCTTGGCAAAATGGAGGACGTTGCCGCCGGAGGCAGGACGGTGCTGTTCGTCAGCCACAACCTGAGCGCGGTAAAGGAATTGTGCACGACCGGCATCGTGCTGTCCCACGGGCGCTTGTTGTTCCACGGCCCGGTGGTTGAGGCGATTTCACGTTACACCCAAAGCACCGAGGAAACGAACACCGCCAACCCCCAGGAGGGGTGGCAGCAGCTGAGGCTCGTGAAGCCGGAGACCGTGGGCGAATGGGTCATCCAGCCGCACGACGCAACGACGTACTCCGCAACCCTGGTTCTCCCCACCGAGGTGGCCCGGGGGCGCGTCTTTCTGCTCATTCACAATTCGACCGGCGAGCTGCTCGTGCATCAGCGTGAAGATCTGGAGTGGGACACACCGGCCGGCCACGGGAATCGGCGCCTCCGCGTCACCATCGCGCTTCCACCGATGTGGCTCGCTGCCGGGCTCTACTCGGTTCACTTCAAGTTCATCGGACGCACGTCTCTCGACTCGGAGGCCCGGTACGTCTCCGAGCGCCGGATACTCGACACACGTGGATGGTCCCCCGAGCGGGCCAACGCCCTCCTCGCGCCGACATGCAAATGGTCGATCGAACCGATGGACGGAAAATTGCCCTCAACGGTAGGTGACGCCGCAGCGTCCTGACTGCGAGAGCCTGCGGCCGCCAATGCTTCCACGTTTAACCTGAGCCACCACGCGCCTACATGATGCAGATGCTCAAGCCGATTCGCCGACTGGCGCGTGCTGCCAGAAAGTACGAGTTGACATGGCGGTACGCCTATAACCTCGTGCCAACTCTCAGTCACCAGCGCAAGGA
>DATCPG010000118.1:0-3629 GCA_036570225.1 Gemmatimonadaceae bacterium
GTCTCGCCCAGGGTAGCTCGAATGCGAGCAGAACGTACAGAGCGAGAGACGAAGGCCGCGGCCTGCGCAGCTACGCGGCGGCGCAATTGGCCAGCGCGAGAAAGTTCGACGTGCTCGTGTACGGCCACTCGCACGTGCCCGCACTGGAAAAGATGGACGGCGGCGGAGTGTTCGCGAATGCTGGTTCGTGGCTCGACGCGCCGACGTTTCTCAGAGTGACCGACGAAGCGATAGAGCTGATCGAGTGGGACGGATCATCCCAGGGTAAGTGTCTCAACTCGATCAATCGGTGACCCAAGAAACCGCTGGCCGAGACTGAGGAAAGTGTCTGGCGCATCGGAGGAGATGAACCGATAGCGCGCCTGGTTTGGCTGGGTGTTCTCGATTTGCTGTTGCCGCAACAATGCACCGGTCTCTCGCGCTGTCTCGTAGGCGCTGTCGATGAGTCTTACCTCACGCCCGACGACATTCCCGATGACGGTCTTCATCAGAGGGTAGTGCGTGCAGCCGAGCACGAGCGTGTCGATCTGGGCGGATACGAGCGGCGCGAGATAGTTCCGCGCGATCGCGCGGGTCGGCTCGGTGTCGACCCAACCCTCTTCCACCAGCGGCACGAAGAGAGCGCACGCCTGCGCCGTCACCTCGGCATCGGGCAGAATTTTCTTTATTTCCTTCTCGTACGCGCGCGACTTGATCGTGCCGGCGGTGCCGATCACACCGACGTGCCTCGTCTTTGTTGCGGCAGCGGCGGCACGAGCGCCCGGCTCGATAACGCCCAGCATTGGGAGATCGTATTCTCGCCGCAGCGCCGGAAGCGCGTGGGCGGTCGCGGTGTTGCAGGCGATGACGAGCGCCTTGATGCCTTCACCACGGAGGTATGCCGTGATCTCGCGGCTGTACCGAAGCACAGTATCCGGACTCTTCGGCCCATATGGCACGCGCGCCGTGTCGCCGAAGTAAATGATGCTCTCATTGGGAAGCTGGCTCATGATCTCGCGAACGACGGTGAGACCACCCATGCCCGAATCGAAGACGCCGATTGGCGCGTCATTGCTCACCTGAGACTGACGCTCGCGTAAACAGTTACCGATCGCGCGCTCGACACTGCCCCGATGTTCGTCTTGAAGTCCCAAAGGTTCGCGGCGACGTATGCGTCCGCACCCGAAAAGAGATGATTGAAGATGATCGCGGCAATCCAGTCTTCGTAGTGCGTTCTGCGCGCCTTGATGCGATCGGATGTGTACCGGCTGGCAATCCAGGTATCCGGGACCGGAAAACCGGTCTTCGGATCCTTGATCGCAAGGCCCGTCGCGGGATCGATCTTGTACGTCGCCACGACGCTGTCGTGGGCGAGCCCCCTCGCCTCGGCCAGATCGAGCGCGGATTTGCGCGCCATCCCTATCGAGCCAATCTCGATAACCGTGAAGAGCATCGCCGCGCGATCGCGACCGAAAACGGTTTGTGCGTATCCCGGCAGCAGGAGTGACGTAAGGAACGCTCGACGAGGACTCATCGGTGGCTGCGGCGCGCTGTCGGGTCGCGGTGCCGGCTGCGACTGGGTCCTTGGAGGAGAAATCCCGACGCGGCCACTGTCCCGCTGCTGCGCCAGGCCAGCGTCCGGCACGAGCGACACTGCGCACAAGAGCGCGAGCACGAGCGAGGTGGCGGGAGAGTGTGGGAATCGAACCCACCCGACCTTACTAAGTAAGGTCGCAGTGATTTTGAAGATCACGGAAGCCACCAGGCCCCATCCACCCCCAGTTGTCTCATTCAACTTCGATTGCAACGTCTCCCCGGTCGATGACCTCGCCAATGACGACTGCTCCCGCGACACGTGAAAGATAGTTAGCGACTCGATCGGGGTTGACGCAAACCACCAACCCACCGGAGGTTTGGGGATCGTGGAGAATAGCCCGGTCTTCCTCGCCGCCCTTTTTCCAGAGCACAAGATCACGGAGATAATCGGCGTTCCTCTTCGCGCCATCGGTGACGAAACCGGCTCGGACAGCTTCGCGCACGCGGGGAAAGATGGGGATCGAGTCGAGACGTACCCGGAGCGTGACCTTGCTCGCGCGCGCGATGTGCGAGAGGTGGCCGAGGAATCCGAAGCCGGTCACGTCCGTCGCGCACCGGGAACCAACCGCCAACGCAGCTCGGCTGGCCAATCCATTGAGGGTCTTCATCGCCTCGAGCATGGGAGCCTGATCTTCGGGCGAGAGCTGGCGACGCTTCGCCTCCGTTGCGAGAATCCCGTTGCCAATTGGCTTGGTGAGAACGATCTGATCACCCGGTTTTGCTCCGGAGTTTGTCAGCAGAAAATCGGGATGAGCGCGCCCGGTTACGGCGAGTCCGTATTTGAGCTCTGTGTCGATCACAGTGTGTCCGCCAACTATCAGCGCTCCCGCCTCGTGCACCTTGTCCTGTCCACCGGCGAGAATGCGCGTCAGAACGTCGAGCGGGAGAGCCTTTGTGGGGAACGCGACGATGTTCAGTGCGGTGAGCGGCTGCCCACCCATCGCATAGACATCGGAGAGCGCGTTGGCGGCAGAGATCTGACCGAAGTCGTATGGGTCGTCGACAATAGGCGCGAAAAAATCGACCGTCTGCACGAGGGCGAGATCGTCGGATACGCGAAAGACCCCCGCGTCGTCGAAGGTCTCTCGACCGACGAGCAGGCGCGGATCGGACTGGAGTGGAAGCGCGGCCAGCGCGCGGGATAGGTCACCCGGACCCATTTTGGACGCTCAACCGGCGCAGCTCGCGAATTCAGTGAGGCGAAAGAGCTCTTCGCGGGTCGGGGACGTGCTCATTCGTTCTCTGACTTACTTGGACGAGACGACGGCGACCGCGTCGATCTCGACGAGCGCGCCGCGCGGCAACCCTGGAACCTGAACCGTCGACCGCGCTGGACGCGCCTTCCCCAACCACTTTCCGTAGACCTCGTTGACGGTCGGAAAGTGAGCAAGGTCGTGCAGGTACACGTTGGTTTTCACGACATCGTCCCACGTCGCGCCGGCCGCCTTCAATACTTCCTGAAGGTTCTGCATGACGCGCTCGGTCTGCTCCACAATTCCCCCCTCGACGATCTTGCCCGCAACGGGATCGAGCGGTATCTGGCCGGCAGTAAACAGGAAACCGTTCGCCACGATTCCCTGCGAATACGGCCCAATCGCCGCTGGTGCCTTGTCGGTGCTTAGCTGCTTCAATGCCATTAAGAGCTCCGTTGGGTGCCCGCGAGAGAGCGGGAAGACTTCGCGTGAAAGGCGAATGTTACTAGCTATGCCGCTGGAATGGCCAGACCGAAGAGACGCTGCGTGTTGGCTGCCGTGGCGCTACCAAGCTCTTGTGGATCGTCACCGCGAGCAGCAGCAACCTTTCTAAGGGTGTGGGCGACCCACGCCGGCTCGTTCCGCTTCCCACGAAAAGGCATCGGCGCGAGATAAGGAGAATCGGATTCCACCAGGAGTCGATCGCGAGGCACCATGCGAATCAGGTCGTCGTCTGTCCACTTCTTGAACGTCACGATACCGCTGAAGGAAACGTACCAGCCGGCGGCGATCGCGAACTCTGCGAGGGAGCGCGTGCCGGTGTAACAGTGCAGGACGCCAATGACTCCAGCACCACGCGCC
>DATCPG010000119.1:0-3128 GCA_036570225.1 Gemmatimonadaceae bacterium
GAGCTTGATGTCGGTTCCGCGGCCGGCCATGTTCGTCGCGATGGTCACCGCGGCCGGCTGTCCGGCGCCTGCAACGATCTCGGCTTCGCGCTGGTGGTACTTCGCGTTGAGAACGTTGTGCGGAATGCCCGCGCGCTTGAACATGCGCGACACCGTCTCGGACACGTCGACGCTTACCGTTCCCACCAGAACGGGAAAGCCCAAGTTGTGAAGCCGCTGAGTTTCCTCCAGGATCGCGTTGTATTTCTCGCGGCGCGTCTTGTACACGAGATCCTGACGGTCGTCGCGAATAACCGGCTGATTTGTTGGAATTACCGACACGCCGAGCTTGTAGATCTCGTGGAACTCGGTCTCTTCAGTTTCTGCGGTACCAGTCATGCCTGCCAGCTTCTCGTAGAGGCGGAAATAGTTCTGGATGGTGATCGTGGCGAGAGTCTGCGTCTCGCCTTTGACCTGAACGCCTTCCTTCGCTTCAACGGCCTGGTGCAGTCCTTCCGACCAGCGGCGGCCGTGCATCGTGCGCCCAGTGAACTCGTCGACGATCAGGACCTGGCCTTCCTGCACGACGTAGTTGACGTCCCGCTCGTACAACGCGTGCGCGCGCAACAGCTGGTGCACGATGTTGAGACGCTCGCTCCGCGCAGCGTATTCGCGATTGAGCTTGTCGCGGGCGGCAAGCTTCTCCGCCGGGCTCATGTCCGCGTTGTGATCGATCGCATGAACTTCCTGCGACAGATCGGGGAGGATGAACTCGTCGTGCGCCTGCGGCGACATGAAGTCGATGCCGGCATCGGTGAGGTGGACCGAGTGGCCCTTCTCGTCGAGGACGTACAACATGTCCTCCTCGATGTCCCGGTATTGCTGCTTGCCCGCCGGAAGACGCCGATCGGAGATGTGCTGCAGCTCCATCTTCTGCACGAGCTGCTTCGCGCCAGTCTCCTGTAGAATCTTCAACAGTCGCTTGTTCTTCGGACCGCCGAGCTGCGCCTTGTACAGATTGACCGCGGCTTCGTCGCTGTCGCCCGCCTCGAAGGCCTTCTCGCCGGCGGCGACGAGTGCGTTCACAAGATCCGTTTGGCGACGCACCAGCCTCGCCACAGCCGCGTTGTGCTGCGCGTACTCGGCGTCGCTCTCATTTCCAACCGGACCAGAGATAATAAGCGGGGTGCGTGCCTCGTCGATGAGCACCGAGTCCACTTCGTCGACGATTGCGTAGACGTGATTGCGCTGGACTCTCTGCTCCAGCGACTGCACCATGTTGTCGCGCAGATAATCGAACCCGAACTCGTTGTTCGTCCCGTAGGTGATGTCGCACTCGTAGGCCGCGCGGCGCTCCTGCGTGCCGGCGTCGCTGTCGTCGATGCAGCCGACCGTCAGACCGAGATACTTGTAGACGTGCCCCATCCAGGCCGAATCGCGGCGGGCGAGGTAGGAGTTGACGGTGATCAGATGCGCGCCCTTTCCGGGAAGCGCATTGAGATACAACGGCAGGGTTGCGACGAGCGTCTTTCCTTCACCGGTCGCCATTTCGGCGATCCGTCCGTTGTGCAGCTGGACGCCGCCCATCAGCTGCACATCGTAGGGAACCATGTTCCAGTCCATCTCCTGACCGGTGACAGATACCTTGGTTCCCAACAAGCGTCGCGCCGCCTCACGAACGGTGGCAAAGGCCTCAGGCAGCAGCTCGTCGAGGACTGCCGCGATCGCTGTCCGAAGCTCGGCCTCGACGCCTCCGCGTCCGTCGACGCCGCTCAGCTCGTTGTCGATCTGTTCACGTTCGGCCGGATCGACGGCGATTCGCTTCCGGTCCCGCAGCTCGGCGGCGCGCGCCTCGATTCCGGTCGTTACCTCACGGATTCGCACGCGAAACTTTTCCGTCTGCGCCCTAAGCTCATCCTCGGAAACCGTCTGGAGGCGGGCGTACTGCTCGTTGATCTCATCCACGATCGGCTGAACGCGCTTGCGCTCACGATCGTGACGAGTTCCGAACACTCCGCTCAACAGTCCTGTCAACGCCATCTACTGATCTTCCTCACCAGGTCACCCGACATCAACGATAGAGCCCGCGAGCTTCGATGAACCTTTCGACGCTTTCGGGCACGAATCCCTTGATCGATTTCTTTGCGCGCCGCCGCGCTCTGATCTCGGTGGACGACACGTCCACCCTTCGCGTAGACACGGCCACCACGCCCTCACCTGCGACTTCCGACCCGAGCTCGGCGTCGCCGGACCTAACCATCGCCGCCACTGTTGCCAGCTCGCGAATCCGCTCCGGATTCCGCCACTTGGGAAGGCCAGCCAACGAGTCCTGTCCCATCAAAAGAAAGAGCTGAGACCCCTTGAATCGCTCCGCCAGGTGCTCGAGCGTGTCGACCGTGTAAGATAACCCTTTACGGCTGATTTCTGCGTCGTCGACCGCGTAATTCGCATCGTCAGCGATCGCCAGCCGCACCATTTCGAGCCGGTCCTGGGCTGAGGCAACCGGGGGCGTGCCGACTTTTAACGGCTGCGCCCAAACCGGAATGAAAATCAGCCTGTCGAGCCTGAGTGCTTCGCGAGCATCGGCGGCCAGAAGAAGGTGACCGACGTGGGGTGGATCGAAGGCGCCGCCGAAGACCCCAATGCGCATGATCTACGTCGCCGGCGTAGCTGGAGCGGGACCGCAGTCCTTGGAAACCTCGCGGTCGTTCGGGTACGCCTTGCGCATCGCATCACAGAGGTCGCGCGCATCCTCGGTGTATCTGATCGCGCGGTACGCCTCGAGAAGGCGCAGATACGCTTCCTTGGTCTTCGGTGCGTTCGGGTGAAGCCGGATTACGTCCTTGAAGTAAAGGATCGCCGAGTCGAACGCCTTTCGCTTGAGATACAGATACCCGGTGTTGTAGTCCTTTTCGGCCAGCCATTCGTCGAGCTTGTCGATCTCTTTCTTGGCCGGCACCGCGAATGGAGAGTCCGGAAAGCTCGCGAGCAAGGATTGATACGCGGTGAGCGCGTTATTGCCGTAAGTCGCGTCCAGCTCGGGATGTCGCCACTCCGCCTGATAGGCGCGCCCCGAGAGATATAGCGCATCATCCACGAGCGTGTCCTGCGGAAAAGCGTCGATCAGCCGGTTGTACGTCCCGGCAGCG
>DATCPG010000120.1:0-8168 GCA_036570225.1 Gemmatimonadaceae bacterium
GTGCGCACCCCTCGCGCACCCAGCTGGATCAGCACCGCGTCGAGCATCTGCCCTGCCAGGCCCTTTCCACGGAACCTGGGCTCTACCGCGACGTTGAGCAGCTCGCCGTCCTCTCCAATGGAAAACGCGACGACGTAACCCGCAACAGCCTGATCCGGTGGAAAAACCGCCACCAGAAAGATAGCTGATGCGACGTCGAGTAGACGTCGGAATGATTCCACGCTCCACGGGTCGGCGAAAGAGGATTTCTCGATCTGAGCCACCTGGCTCAGATCGCCCTCGGTGGCGGCCCGCAGAAGCGCAGTCAGCCTCGGAGCGGACGCCCATGCGCCGCCTCCCATCGCACCTGCGCCTCGGCCAACCGGCCGTAGTCTGGCTCCCATGAAGCGAGATCGACGGCGCCTAGTCCGACCAACGCCTCGAGGAGTGGAGCGACGCCCCCCGCGTGCGGACGGAAATCGAGGCTCTGACCAGGCCCCACGATGCGAACAACCTGCTCACGTTCGGCCAGCTCCGCGAGCTCCGCCGCGCTGATCAAAGTTGTCGGCTCAGGTTGGATGACCGTTCCATCCGAAACCAGAGTAACCCGTGAAGCAAAGTATTCACCGCGCATCGCGTCGAGGACCGAAAGATATTCTCCCGCCGGAAGCGCGGGCCTAGCGCCAGTGACGGTGAGAGCGAGCGACGAGACCGCGTAAAGATCAACGCCGTATCCAACCGCGAGGCCCTTCGCTACTGAGCCCGCTACGCGCAGACTCGTGAAGCTGCCTGGTCCCGCACCACATACTATTCGCGCGATTTCTTCGCCTTTTATCCCCGTCTCCTTCAGACACTCTGCAATCGCGGGCATGAGAGCATCTCCCCTTCCCGCTTCCCGCTTCCCGTTCCCCGCTCCCCCGCCACCCAGGCTACGCTCGGCCACCACGCGAACATCACGAATGACCGCGACACTCCCCTGATACGTGGATCCGTCGAGTGCAACTGTGTAGGAGCGCGTCATGCGCCTGCGGGTCTCACCCGGCGAGAAGAATCCGGCGCGTCGCGTCGCCGTCGATATAGTCGAGGTCGATCGGCAGATGATCTTCCGGCAGTCGCGGTCCGGCGCGCTCCGGCCACTCCACCAGAATCAGTGCGCGCGCGGCGAGTATGTCGTCCCACCCGAGATTCGTCAGCTGCTCCGGCGACTCCAAGCGGTAGAGATCGATGTGAAACACCGCCGAACGCGGCGCGGAATACTCCTGGACCAGCGCGTAGGTCGGACTGGTGATCGGGTCCCGGACCCCGTATCCGAGACAGATCGCCTGCGCGAGCGTCGTTTTGCCCGCGCCAAGCTCCCCGGTGAGTGTTATGAGGAGTGGCGGGTTGATCGATCGGCCGAGGTTCTCACCCCACTCGCGGAGCTCATCTTCGGTGAGCTTGAGGTGCCCTCTCTTGGCGAGTGGCGGGACGACGTGCCTGTGGGCTGGCATTGCTAACGACCGTGAAGGCCCGCCAGCGATCCTCGACTCCTCTGCTCGCGCCCTGCCTTTGCCTTGACCTCGAACAGCTGGTCTCGAAGACGCGCCGCTGTCTCGAAGTCGAGATTGGCCGCCGCTTCGCGCATCTGCTTCTCGAGATCCGCGATGAGCGCAGGCAGGTCGTCGGCCCCATAGTGGGAGCCAGACTCTGCCACCCGGCGCACTTTCTCCTTTTCGCGCTCATCGCGGTCCAGCCGCGAGTCAGCGACGCGAGTCGTGAATCGCACCTGATCGACGCTCTTCTTCACGCTCACGGGCGTGATGCCGTGCTCGAGATTGTACGCGGTCTGGATCACTCTGCGCCGACTGGTCTCGTCGATACAGCGCTGCATCGAGCCCGTCATCTTGTCGGCGTAAAAGATCGCCCGGCCGCTGAGGTGCCGCGCCGCCCTTCCCACGGTCTGAATCAACGAGCGATCGCTGCGCAGGAATCCTTCCTGGTCCGCGTCGAGGATGGCGACGAGCGAGACTTCCGGCAGGTCGAGTCCCTCGCGAAGCAGGTTGATTCCAATGAGCACGTCGAACTCGCCAAGTCGAAGACCGCGGACGATCTCCATGCGCTCGATCGCGTCGATGTCGGCGTGCATGTAGCGAACGCGCACACCCATCTGCTGCAGATAATCGGCGAGGTCTTCGGCCATCCGCTTGGTGAGGGTAGTGACGAGCACGCGCTCGCCCCTTCGTTCGCGGATGCGAATCTCATTCAGGAGGTCGTCCACCTGTCCGCGCACCGGACGTACTTCGATCTCAGGATCGACGAGGCCAGTCGGGCGAATGATCTGCTCGACAATCGCACCTTCAGACAGGCGCAGCTCCGTCTCGCCAGGCGTTGCCGTGATGTTGAGCGCGCGCGGAGTCAGCGAAAGGAACTCGTCGAACATCAACGGACGATTGTCCAGCGCGCTCGGCAGCCGGAATCCGTAGTCGACCAGCGTGAGCTTGCGCGCGCGGTCGCCGTTGAACATTCCGCCAATCTGCGGCAAGGTCACGTGCGACTCGTCGACGACGACGAGGAAATCCTCGGGGAAGTAATCGAAGAGGCACGCGGGCCTTTCGCCCTCCGCACGTCCGGAAAGGTGCCGGGAGTAGTTCTCGATCCCAGCGCAGGTACCAATCTCCAGCATCATCTCGATGTCGAAGTTGGTCCGTGACTCGAGGCGCTGTGCCTCGAGCAGCTTGCCGGTGGCGCGGAGCTCCGTCAGTCGCGCGGCCAGCTCGGCGCGGATGAGTGCGACCGCGCGCTCGATCGTCGGGCGCGACGTCACGAAATGTTTGGCCGGATAGATCGCGGCCTTCTCCAGATTCGCGATCGTGTCGCCCGTCAGCGGGTTGATCTTGCTGATTCGCTCGATCTCGTCTCCCCACATCTCGACGCGCACGCCCTGCTCCTCGTACGCCGGAAGAATCTCCACTGTATCGCCGCGCACGCGGAACGTGCCGCGCTCGAGCCCCATGTCGTTGCGCGAGTACTGGATCTTCACCAGCGACCTGAGGATGTCGTCGCGGGGAATCTTCTGACCCTTTGTCAGTGTCACCATCTGCTCGCGGTAGCTGCGAGGATCGCCAAGCCCGTAGATCGCGGATACCGTGGCGACGATTATGACGTCGTCCCGCTCCATGAGGCTCGACGTCGCGCGGAGGCGCAGGCGATCGATGTCCTCGTTGATGGAGGCATCTTTTTCAATGTACGTGTCCGTCGTCGGCACGTAGGCTTCCGGCTGGTAGTAGTCGTAGTACGAGATAAAGTACTCGACCGCGTTGTGCGGGAAGAAGCTCTTTATCTCCCCATAGAGCTGCGCCGCCAGTGTCTTGTTGTGCGACAGCACGAGCGTCGGCCGCCCGAAATTTCTGATGACGTTCGCGACGGTCATCGTCTTTCCGGATCCGGTCACGCCCAGCAGCGTCTGAAAGCGGTCACCCCGGTCCAGTCCGCGCGTGAGCTCTGCGATTGCTTTTGGTTGATCACCTGCCGGCTCGAAGGGAGCCTGAAGGTCAAATACTGCTTTCGCCATTCTTTGTATCACTGGCAAGGCGCTCGCGGCGCGCGACCTCGGTCACACCTTTCACACGTCTGGCCGCTTTTAGAATTTTCTGAAGGTGTGCGAGGTTTCCGACTTCCACGGCGAGCTCCCCAATCACGTGGCCGTCGGCGCTATGCAGCTCGAAGCTCCTGATGTCCGTCCCGGTCGCTGACACCGCAGTGGCGAGGTCGGCATAAAGTCCGCGCCTGTCGGTGGCTTCGAGGGCCAGCCGAACCATGAATTTCTCGCCTTCCAGCTCCTTCCAATCTATGTCGATCCGCCGTTCCGGCTCCTGCACCAGCATGAGAAGGTTCGGACAATCCGATCTATGGATGCTTACACCTCTGCCCCTCGTCACATATCCCACAACCGGGTCTCCGGGTACTGGCTGGCAACACTGGGCGTAGCGGACCATCATCCCGTCGACGCCCTGAATCCGGACTCCTTTCGGCGCGCCACGCACTCTGTCCACCAGCCAATCGAGCGGACCCGGTTTGACAGCCTCGGCGTTTGGCTCGACGTCCGGATAAAGCTCCTTCAACACCTGCGACACGTTGACGTCGCCCTGACCGATCGAAGCGATGAGATGATTCAGATCCGTGAGGTGAAGCGTCTTCGCGACTTTCAGCAGCTCGGAGTCCTCCGGCCTGGTGAGACGGCGCCTCTTGATCTCCCGGTCGAGGATCTCCCTGCCGAGTTTGATCGAAGTGTTGTGCTCCTCGATGCGGAGCCGCTGCCGGATCTTGTGGCGTGCCCTGCCCGTTCTGACGTGCGCCAACCAGTCTCTGCTGGGCTTCGCCGTCGGAGAAGTGATGATCTCCACGGTCTCCGAGTTCTTGAGCTCGCGCGCAAGACTCGCGATCCGTCCGTTGATGCGCGCTCCCTGGCAATGCAGGCCGACTTCGGTGTGAACCGCGAAAGCGAAGTCAATCGGCGTCGCACCCTTCGGGAGCTGGATCACGTCGCCTGTCGGCGTGAAGACGAAGATCTCGTCCTGATAAAGGTCGAGCTTCAGAAATTCGAGGAACTCGTCCGGGGTCTTTGCGTCGAGCTGCAGCTCCAGCACCTGCCTGAACCACTGCAGCGCGCGGTCCAGCTCGTCAGCGCTCTTCGCGTTTTCCTTGAAGCGCCAGTGCGCGGCGATTCCATACTCGGCCGTACGGTGCATCTCGCGTGTGCGGATCTGGATCTCGAATAGTTGGCGGTTCGGCCCGAAGACAGTCGTGTGCAGCGACTGGTACCCGTTCGATTTGGGCTGCGCGATGTAGTCCTTGATGCGCTCCTGAAGCGGGGTGAACTGATCGTGGATGATCCCGAGCGCATGGTAGCAGTCGGGCACTGTATTCACGGTGACACGAGTCGCGAGGAGGTCATAGATCTCCTCATACGGCTTGTCCCACTTCTTCATTTTCTTGTAGATCGACCACAGGTGCTTGGGCCGTCCGCTGACTTCCACGTTGGCGATGCCGGCCTTTTTCAGATGGGTCTCGAGCGGCTCCTTGAGCATCGCAATGGACTTTTCCCTCTCGGTGCGACGCGTCGAGACCTTCTTCGCGAGCACCTTGTACTCCGACGGCTCGAGGTGCTTGAACGCCAGATCCTCCAGCTCCCATCGCACGCGCGCCATTCCGAACCTGTGCGCGAGTGGCGCGTAGAGGTCGCGGGTCTCCTGGGCAATCCGCTTCTGACGGTCGGCCGGAAGGAACTCCAGCGTTCGCATGTTGTGCAGCCGGTCGGCCAGCTTGATGAGAATTACTCTCGCGTCCCTGGCGATCGACAGCAGCAGCTTGCGGTAATTTTCTACCTGTCGTTCCTGGGATGAATTGAGTGGGAGATGCCCGATTTTCGTCAGCCCGTCGACTATCTCGGCGATCTCCTTTCCGAATTCCGCCTCGATGTCCTCGATGGTGACCGAAGTGTCCTCGACGACATCGTGGATGAGCCCGCTGGCTACCGTCACCGAGTCCAGCTGCAGGTCGACCAGGATCTTCGCTACTTCGACACAGTGGGAGACGAAGTTCTCACCGGAGAGTCGTTTCTGGCCTTCGTGGGCGCGCTCACTGAACCGATAGGCGCGCACGAGCAGGTCCTGATCGATTTTCTCGGGCAGGCCCTCCTTTATCCACTCCGGGATCGTGTCCTTTTCCTTCACCGCGCCTGCAGTCACAACAGTCCCGCCTCCGCGAAGCTTATGTACCGTCCTCTTCCGATAATAACGTGATCCTGCACCGGTATGTCGAGTACCTTGCCCGCCTGCACCAGCTGCTCAGTTACTACCCTGTCGTCGGGCGAAGGTGTCGGGTCTCCGCTCGGGTGATTGTGGACCAGAATGATCGCTGCCGCCCGCTCCGCGATCGCTTCCCGAAAGACTTCTCGCGGGTGCACGAGTGAGGAATTGAGCAGGCCCCGAGTCACAGTGATGTCGCGCTCGAGTCTGTGCTGCGAATCGAGGACCGCGACGTGGAACTCTTCGACCGGAAGGTCTTCGAGCCGCTGGGCGAAGATCTCGTAGACATCCCGAGGCCAGCGCACCGGCGCTCCTTCCTGCCGCTCTTCCGCGGCCATGCGCCTTCCCAACTCGAGCGCGGCATGGATACCAACCGCACGAGCCGTTCCCACACCGCTGACGCTCGTAAGCGTCGCGACTGGCTGCGATGCAAGGAGCCTGAGCGATCCCCTGCACGTCGAAAGTATCTCCTGCCCAATCCCGAGAGCCGACCGTCCCTCGGACCCGCTGCCGAGGAGGATCGCTATGAGCTCGCTGGAGCTGAGCGCCTGCGCCCCATGGGTGCGCAACCGCTCCCGTGGACGCTCCGCCGCGGGGAGCTCGCGAATCGTAAGTGCCATTCCTTCTCCGGTTCGTTGAAACCGGACGATGGCGGGACGTCACTCAACAGCCACCACCAGCCTAGGTCGTCTGTCATCGGCTTTGCGCCGCGCTCCCAACCCACGAGGATCAAGGTTAAGGTTACACGGATTTGGCGGATTGAACGGATTTGGCGGATCACTCCATGCGGCGTCGGGCTCCTTCACTCGGGCCGTAAACTTTTTGTAGTGGTTTGCTGGTGAATCGGCTTCATTCCGCGATCGAAGCATCCCGAGCGGCTGTTCAAAGAAAAAAATCCGGGCTGGTGAGAAGAGCCAAGAACGCCGCTCGGAGCGATCAGTTTAATCCGCTCAATCCGCCAAATCCGTAACTCCCTTGATCCTGGATGCCTATTTAGCAGTAGTTCGAATGGCGCTAGAGCGCCGCTCCGTGGCACTTCTTGAACTTCTTGCCCGACCCGCACGGACAAGGATCATTTCTGCCGACGTTTGACCAGTCCTTTCCGTTCCCGACGCCTCCGGCCACGCCAGGAATCGCGGCCGGCGCCATCGCCTTGCTGAGCGGCGCGCTCTTGCCCCCAACGTGGACCGTTGGCTCCGGACGAACGGATGCCCCGTCCTCAGGTGCTTCCGCCGGCCCGATGTCGAGGGTCGCATTGGTGCCCTCTTCATCGCCTGGGAGCACGTCCTCGAGCACGCCGAGAGCATTGAAACGCTTCGTCGGTCCGGCCGGGCCCCTCGGGCGCGGCGCTCCGTTTCCACTCCCATCGTCCTCCCCGCTCAGGAACATCGGCGGCAACGGCCTCGGCTGCTCGAACGTGATCTGGGCGCGGAGGAATCTCTCCGTGAACGTGTTGTGGATGTCGCCCATCAGATCCACGAACATGTTGTAGGCCTCGTGCTTGTACTCGATGAGCGGATCCTTCTGTCCCCACGAGCGATAGCCGATGGCGTTGCGGAGCTGATCGAGATCGTAGAGATGGTCCTTCCACTTCTCGTCGAGAACGTGGAGCATCACGAGCGAGAGCAGCTGATCGGAGTATTCCCCAAGGCTCGCGAGCTTGTCGGCGAATGCCTTGCGACCCGCTTCGATAGCGCGCGTCTCCGCGTCCTCCTCGCTGGTCGGAAGACTGCCGTCCTCGAATCCGGGGACCACCAGCATGTAGTGCATCAGAAGATCCTGACGCACCAGCGCGAAATCCCATTCTTCCTGGGAATCGAACGTGTTCAGCATGTTCTCGACGCGCTTCGAGACACCCTTCTCGATCATTTTCTCGGCTTCGGCTTTCAGCTCTTCCCCGCCCTCGAGCGCGAACGAACGGAGCGAGTAGATCACCTCACGCTGCTGGTTCATCACGTCGTCGTATTCTAGCAACCGCTTGCGCGACTGGAAGTTCTGGAGCTCGACGCGCTTCTGCGCCTGTTCGATCGAGCGTGTGATCAGAGAGTGCGTGAGCATCTCTCCCTCTTCCGCACCCATGCGATCCATCAGCTTGGCGATGCGGTCCGAGCCGAAGAGACGCATGAGGTCGTCTTCGAGCGAGAGGAAGAACTGCGAGGCACCGGGATCGCCCTGACGGCCGGCGCGTCCGCGCAGCTGCCGATCGATGCGACGCGACTCGTGGCGCTCGGAGCCGATGATGTGCAACCCGCCCCACTCGACGACGTCCACGATCTGGTTATCGGCATCCTTCCGCTGAGATGGTTTCGATTCCGTGACGCCCGGCCCGAGCTTAATGTCCGTTCCGCGACCGGCCATGTTGGTAGCGATCGTCACCGCGCCTGGTTGACCGGCGCCCGCGAC
>DATCPG010000121.1:0-6671 GCA_036570225.1 Gemmatimonadaceae bacterium
GGATGCGGTTGCTCGGTACCGAGGTTGGCATCGGATCAATGGATGCGCTTCGTGAGACGGTCGGGAAAGATGCCTGGGACTCGTGCGTCGAGGTTTACGGAAACGATGACCGCGGTGCCCCGCCCGCGTCGGGGTCGTCGCTAACCGCGGGGATGATCATTTGCCCGTGCTCGATGGGGACGCTGTCGGCGATTGCGGTTGGCGCGTCGCGCTCACTGATCGAACGCGCCGCGGACGTGACGCTCAAGGAGCGCCGCAAGCTTATTCTGGTTCCTCGCGAGACCCCACTGAGCGCGATCCACCTGGAGAACATGCTCAGGCTCACCCGCGCCGGCGCAGTCGTGATGCCCGCTGCGCCCGGATTTTATCACCGGCCCAAGCAGATCGGTCAACTCGTTGACTTCATGGTGGCGAGAATCCTGGACCAGCTCGGCGTAGAGCAAACCCTCGTGGAGCGGTGGACCGGCGACATTTAGTCAGATGGGCTTGCTCCAGCAAGCGCGCTGTTGTCTGTTTCGAAGCCGGCACTTACTGGAGGTCGAATGAAGCGTTTCTTGTTCGGAACGGCTGTCATTGCGCTCGGCGTCGCATCGGCTTGCAATCCCTTCGCTCCTGATCAGTCAGCGCTTCTCAGTGTCACCAAGCTCGAGGCGCCTGCAGCCATATCGAGCGGAGCCCAGCTAACTGTTGTTCTGACTGTAACGGTGGGCGGGTGCACGAGGTTTGACCACATTTCAATCGTTCGCAACCCGTCAGGCGCCGCCCTGGTCGCGTGGGGGATAGACGAGGCAAAGGGCAGGACTGGCGTCGCATGCCCCGCGATTATTGGGGATGAGCCGCATTCCTACACGTTCGACCCGCCGTTTCAAAGCCCGTTCACGCTGCAGGTCGACCGCGGGCGGTTATCCCCGCTCACCGCAACGGTGCAGGTCCAGTAGACTCGGAGACGAAGCAGGTCAGCTGACCTGCTTTGTCCGCCTCATCTCCTTCGGAAATCGCCGAAACCACGACGACAATAGGAGCAGCTCGTCGATTTCGTGGGTCGGAACCTGCGCTGTTGGTGCGGCCGGCTGCGAGAAAATGTCGTCAACCAGCTGCTTCATCGTGCGCCGATCCTTCGACGATTTCGGTTTCGCCAGCTCGGCGCGCACGACCCCGCGCCGGATGACGTAGACCTTGTCCTCCCCCTCGTGGCCGGGGACGGTGTACACGAAAGAGAGGTTTTCCACGGCGAACCGCAGGCGACCGAACTGCGCACGCAACGCTTCCAGCCGCTCCAGCTTGTCGCGATAAGCTGCTGCGCGCTCGAACTTGAGCTCCGCGCTCGAGCGCTCCATCTCACCACGAAGCATGTTGATCGGGCCATGGTCCGAGCCATCCAGAAACGCGCGCGCCAGAACTACCCTTTCGTCGTATTGCGCTGCCGAGCAGCCCCCGACGCACGGACCGAGGCATTTGGAGATCTCGTGACGGATGCAGCCAGGCGTGCGCGCCAGCTGAAAGAGCTCTGTTTGGTCGCTGAAGAACATTTTGAGATCGGTACGGCAATCGCGGAGCATCAGCGCGTCGTTGAGCTCGCGGAGCGCTTCACCCACGCGCTGCGCGCCAATGAACGGACCGTAGTAGATGTCGGCGTCCTCTCCGTTGGGACCGCGCACCACCAGCAGCTTGGGCGCCGCACCCCTGGTCAGCTTGATGAACGAGTAATTCCGTCCGTCCCGCTTCATCGCCACGTTGTAGCGCGGGCGAAAGCGCTTGATCAGCCGGAGCTCCTGCAACAGCGCCGCGAACTCGCTCGGCGTGTAATCCCACTCAATCTTTTCGGCCGAGCGGAGAATGCGCGCTCCCTTTTCCTCGGGGTACGCACAGCGGAAATAGCTGAGCAGCCGAGTGCGCACGCTTTTTGACTTGCCGACGTAAAGGACCTCTCCTTCGCTCGACAACATGCGATAGATACCAGGCCGGTCAGCGGCGCCATCCTTGACCGTGGATTTCATGACGGCGAGCTGCGCATCGCTCGTCGGTTGGTGCTCCACGCGAGGAATGCCGCGAATCATCTAGTTCTGGCACCTCACGCACATGGTGGTGGCGCGTCCATCGATCGCATGGGTAGTGACCATCTTCGCGCCACAGCGGTGACAAGGGAGTCCCGCTCGCCCATACGCGTCCAGTTTTTCTACAAACGACCCACGCTTGCCTCGCGCATCTCGGTAGTCGCGAAAACTGGTTCCGCGCGCTTCGATCGCCTCGCCCAGGACGCCGACGATGGAATCGCGGAGCAGGTCTGCTTCCTCGAGCGATACCGAGGACGCCGGTCGCGACGGATCGATGCCCGCGCGCCAGAGTGCCTCGTTCGCGTAGATGTTGCCGATGCCTGCGATTTTGCGCTGCTCCATTAATAATTTCTTCACGGGCTGATTACTCGCCCGAAGAACTCCCGATAGATGCTTGCCCGTAAATGCACGGTCAAGTGGCTCGATGCCGAGCTTTCCCGAGTATTCCTCGAACCTTTTTTGATTCATAAGCGCGACTGTACCGAGACGACGGACATCGGCGTAGTGCAAAGAGCGACCGTCATCCAGCTCGAGACGTAACGTGGAATAGCTGAGCTCCGAGCCGTTGAAGCTCCCATCGTCGATCAACAGTGCGCCGGTAAAGCGCGGCTGTACCACGAGGCGATCGCCGGTGTCGAGATCGAGCACGACGAGCTTGGCGCGCCGCCAGCTGCGCAGGATCGTCGCGTTGCGCAGCTTCTTCGCGAGCGCGCGGGCCGATACTTCGCGCAACACATCAGCCTTGCGAACGGAGACCTTCGTGATCTTCCGTCCACGGATCGCGCCGTCGAGATCGCGCGCGATTGTCTCTGTCTCAGGTAATTCGGGCACCGCGAGTCAGCTCACGCCAGCCAATGTCGCCGCGGAGCTGCTTCCCCTTGAATGAGACTTGCTCCGCGTAGTCACGCGAACGCTCGGCGGCTTCGAGCAATTCTTCCGCGACGGCCGTAACCGCCAGCACTCGACCTCCCGCGGTGACGAGCTCGCCCGCTGAGTCGAGCGCGGTGCCCGAGTGGAATACATGGACATCGCTCGGCGCCTCGGGCAAATGGATCCTGTCGCCGGTGCGCGGCTTCTCGGGATAACCATCGGACGCGACAACGGTGGTGACCGCGGCCAAAGGCTTCCAATCCGGCGCGCGCGAGCTGGCGAGCGAGCCACCGCCCGCGACCGAGGCGATGAGCTCCAGCAGAGACGAGTCCATCAATGGCATCAACGCTTCCGTTTCCGGATCGCCGAACCGGCAGTTGAACTCGACGACCTTGGGGCCTTCCGGTGTCAGCATCAGCCCCGCATAGAGCAGACCTCTGAACGGACAACCCTCAGCGCGCATCGCCCGCAGCGTGGGCTCGATAATTTCACGCATGACCTGTCGAACGAGCTCGGGCGTGGCGATCGATGTCGGTGCGTACGCGCCCATACCGCCGGTATTCGGGCCGAAATCTCCGTCGAGAAGGCGCTTGTGGTCTTGCGCAGCAAGTAGGGGAATCGCACGGTCGCCTTCGGTGATGACGAACAGCGAGAGCTCTTCGCCTTCCATGAATTCCTCGATCAGTATCTCGCCACCTGCGTCACCAAACACCCTCTCGCCGAGCATCGCGTCAATGGCGTCCTCGGCCTCAGAGATGGATTGCGCGACCACCACGCCTTTACCGGCGGCGAGACCCGAGGCCTTGATGACGACGGGCGCGCCAAATTCTGCCAGCGATAGTTTCGCCTGCCTCTGATCGGTGTGATGGGTCGAACGCGCGGTTGGAACATCGGCGCGTGCCATGAGCTCCTTCGCAAATCGCTTGGAGGTTTCGATGCGCGCTGCTTCGCGCGTCGGGCCGAAGATCGGCAGTCCACGCGACTGAAAGAGATTGACGATGCCCGCTTCGAGTGGACCCTCTGGTCCGACAACTGTGAGATCGATGCGCTCGGTCTCCGCGAACGCCGCCAGCTCCTCGAGCTTTCCGACGCCGATCGGTACGCATCGCGCGATCGCGGCGATTCCCGGATTCCCCGGTGCGGCCAGGAGCTCGGCGTCAGGATCGTCGCGGTGCAGCTTCCACGCGAGCGCGTGCTCGCGCCCGCCACCGCCGACGATCAGGATCTTCACGCGAAAGCTTGCTCGAGATCGGCGATGAGATCGCCGACGTCCTCCACACCGCAGGAGAGGCGGAGGAGGTCGTCGGTGAGCCCAAGCGCCGCCCGTTGCTCTGCCGGCACCGCCGCGTGCGTCATCGACGCCGGGTGGCTGATCAGACTCTCCACACCGCCGAGCGATTCGGCGAGAGAAAAGACGCGTACGCGACTGAGGATCTTCGCCGCTTTATCCTTGCTTCCCGTGCGAACTGAGATCATTCCCCCGAATCCCTTCATCTGCCTCTTGGCCAGCTCGTGCTGGGGGTGCGACGGAAGTCCGGGGTAAATCACGTTCTCGTGGCCGATCTTCTCTGCCAGCCACGCTGCAATCTTTCGCCCGTTCTCGTCGTGACGCGGCATCCGCAGGTGAAGTGTCTTCGTTCCACGCAACACGAGCCAGGCGTCGAATGCTCCCGGAACCGCGCCGGACGAATTCAGGATGAACTGCATTCTCTCGGCGAGCGCGTCGTCGCGCACGATCGCGATCCCGCCCACCATGTCACTATGGCCGTTCAGGTATTTCGTCGTCGAGTGGTAGACGATGTCGGCTCCGAAGTCGAACGGACGCTGGAAATATGGAGATGCAAAAGTGTTGTCCACGATGAAGAGGGCATTTCTGCGCTTGGCGATCTGTCCCACGGCCGCGAGGTCCGTGATCCGCATCATCGGATTCGTCGGGGTCTCCATCATGATCGCCACCGTGTTTTTTGTGCACGCATCTTCAACGCACTGCGGATCCCTGCTGTCGACGTAGGTGAAGCACAGCCCGAAGTTCTTCAGGATCTTGTCGAAGAGGCGAAACGTTCCGCCGTAGCTGCTCTCGCCGGCGATGATGTGATCGCCTGACTTGAACAGTTTCATGATCGAATCGGTCGCGCCCATTCCACTGCTGTAAGCGAAGCCGTGAGTACCTCCCTCCAGGGCTGCCACATTCCGCTCGAGCGCTTCGCGAGTCGGGTTTTTCCCCCTCGCGTACTCGTAGCCCTTGTTCTTGCCGAGTCCCTCCTGAACGTAGGTCGACGTCGTGTAGATCGGCGTCATGATCGCCCCGGAAAGCATGTCGGGGCGCTGTCCCGCGTGAATGGCGCGGGTGCCGAACTCGGCCTTGAGGTCTTCTTCGAAGATACGGGTCATTCGGGGGTCACATGGAGGATTGAGGGGGAAGTTAATCAATCGGGACTCCGCACTCGGAGTCCGATAAACTTCTGTACGAGTAAATTACGGGCTGCTCCATCATCCCAATAGCAACGAGAGGAAGCACACGAATGGCCTATGAAGGATTGATGGTGAGTGTCTCCGGTGTGCGCGGACGCGTAGGTGATGCGCTCACGCCCGAGATCATGGCGAAGTTCGCCGCCGGATTCGGCGCGTGGGCGCTGGCGCGCAATGGTGGCAAGGCGACCATTGTCGTCGGGCGCGATAGCAGAGTCTCGGGGCCGATGTTCCAACCCGTGGTGCACTCGGCACTACAGTCCGTCGGCTGCAACGTGCTCGATATTGGAATGGTGCCGACCCCGACGGTCCAACTTGCCGTGGAGCGCCATCACGCAGCTGGTGGGCTCGCCATCACCGCGAGTCACAACCCGATCGAGTGGAACGCCCTCAAGTTCATCGGCCCTTCTGGACTGTTTCTCGACGGCGCCGAAGCGGCCGACATGCGAAAAGTCGTCGACGGTCACATTCCGCGCGCGACATGGGACAGGCTCGGCACCGTCTCCGCTGACAAGGACGCTGCGCGGGAGCACATCGAGAAGATTCTCGCGCTGCCGTTTCTCGACGTACCGGGAATAAGGAAGCGCGGTTTCCGGGTTGGCCTCGATTGCGTCCGCGGAGCGGGCGGCGTGTTCATGCCGGTTCTCCTCGAGCTGCTCGGCTGCAAGCTGGCGACGATCAACATGGAGCCTGACGGCAGATTTCCCCGGCCACCCGAGCCGGTGCCGGAGAATCTTGGAGAGCTGCAGAAGCTGGTGCTGGATTCCCACTGCGATATCGGAATGGCGGTGGACCCCGACGTCGATCGGCTCGCGCTCGTGTCGGATGAAGGCGTCGCGATCGGAGAGGACTACACTCTGGCTCTGGCGGCCAAGGTCGTGCTTCGACACCGCAAAGGTCCAGTCGTCACCAATCTGTCGACGAGCAGAATCGTCGATGATATGGCGGTCGAGGCGGGGACCAGGGTGATTCGCGCGCCAGTTGGCGAGGTAAACGTCGCCACGAGGATGCGCGCGGAAGAGGCGCCGATTGGAGGAGAGGGAAATGGGGGCGTGATTCTCTCGGAGCTGCACCTCGGCCGGGATGCGCCTGTGGGCGCCGCGCTCATTCTCCAGCTTTTGCTGGAGGAGGGTGAGAAGCGTCCGCTGTCGAAAATCGTTGCCTCGTATCCGCGCTATGTTATCGTCAAGGACAAGCTCGACCGGCCGGCCGCTCCGCTTGACACGGTGTATGAAGCTCTCAAGAAAGCCTTCCCCGACGCCGAAGCGGACACCCAGG
>DATCPG010000122.1:0-14055 GCA_036570225.1 Gemmatimonadaceae bacterium
GAATACGTCAACGTGCCGGAGGATTCGTCCAAGCTGAAGGACTCGGCGTACATTCCGACAAAACCAAGTCTGGCGGCCCACACCAACAGAGCTTATCCGGGATGGAGCCTGGAGATTCCCGACCAGGTTCGCATTGAAATCTGGCTGAAGGAGTTTCAGGAATTCGTTCGAGCTGGGAAGCTTCCGGCTCTGGAATTCGTCCGACTCCCGAACGACCATACTTCTGGTGCGACCGCGGGGAGTCCTACTCCACGGGCATACATGGCGGACAACGATCTCGGGCTGGGGAGACTAATCGAAGCCCTGTCAAAGAGTCCGTTCTGGAAGAGTACGGTCGTGTTCGTGCTCGAGGACGATGCGCAAAGCGGCCCTGATCACGTCGATTCGCATCGCTCCCCGCTACTCGTGATCTCTCCATACAACAGGGGGAATGTGATTCACCGGTTCGCGAATACGACCGACGTGCTGGCGACGATTGAAGACATCCTCGGCCTCGGCCGGATGTCTCAATTCGATCACTATGGCCGTCCATTGCGGGAGATCTGGGAAACGACTCCCGATCTCAGTCCCTACATGGCGCTGACGCCGAGCGTGTCATTGACGGAAGTAAATCCAAAGAGGGGAGCGATGGCCGAGGCGTCGAAGAAGCTTGCTCTAGACGTCGAAGACGCTTCGGATGACGATGTCTTCAACCGGATTCTGTGGACCACGATCAAGGGAGACACTCCGTATCCCGGTACGAGACGGATGTCAGCGCTCGACGCAAAGGTGTCGCGATGAGCCGGACCTATCCGCGAGTCGTAGCTCCTGAGTCCGGTGAAATCCCTTCTTCGGATTTCCGGATACGGCGGGTTCGTGTTCTGGCACGGCTGCTCGACAACGCGATATCGATTCCGGGAACGAGCTGGAAGATAGGTCTGGACCCCATCATCGGGTTGATACCAGGAGTGGGCGACATGATTGGCGCAGTGCTCTCCGGATACATCGTTCTGGAAGCGGTGCGCGCGGAAGTGCCGACGTTTACGCTGGCGAGGATGCTGGTGAACGTCGGCATCGATACGTTGCTCGGCGCGGTTCCAGCGGTCGGTGATGTGTTCGACGCCGCGTGGAAGTCAAACGTGATGAATGTTGCGCTCCTGGAGCGCCATTTAGTGGCGACTGGCAACGCGCCGCCGAAACAACGCAACGTGATCGGAGTGATGCTGCTTGCGCTCGTCGTGCTTCTGTTGATCGTGGGCGCGGGAGTAGCGCTCGGCATCTTTGTGGCCCGATTGCTCTGGGGGGTCAGCACTCGATAACTTTGTTGCACGGCGCCGTGGCCAAGTGGTAAGGCGGCAGACTGCAAATCTGCTATTCGTCAGTTCGATTCTGACCGGCGCCTCTTTCAGCCCTGACCCCGTCCGTCGTTCCTCATTTCTATCTGTGGCGCGGGAAACTATGAGTTCCGCAGTGGTGTTCCGTACGCGCGCGCTCCTCGTTTGTTGCGCTGCTTTGATAGTCGCCGGCAGTGCAGCCGCCCAGTCCAGACGGACAAGGCAACCCGCAGCGCCCGACTGGAGCGCCGTCGAAAATGCGATCGGCCGAAAGGGCACGGCCAGCGCGGGTGGTGTCGTCAGATTCAGCTTTCCCCGCAGCGATCTCAACGTGGTCCTGCGCGGGGTCACGCTCAAACCAGCGCTGGCCCTGGCATCGTGGGTAGCGTTCAAGCGGATTGCCGATCATGCGATGGTGATGGGTGATCTGGTCCTGCTGGACCCTGAGGTCACCTCGGTGATGGCCAGCCTGCAACAGAACGGCGTCGACCAGACCGCGCTGCACAATCATCTGCTGGGCGAGTCACCGCATGTGATGTACATGCACATACATGCCATCGGCAGCGCCGAAAGGATCGCCAGGGCTGTGCGGACTGCGCTCGAGTTCACGAGCACCCCGCTTGGCGCGCAAGCCCCGGCGACCCCGGCAACCACTCCAGCTTCGAGCCTGCCACCGACGTCGATCGCGCTGACGCTGGACACCGTCACGGTGGCGAAAACGTTGGGCGTCGCCGGCAAGACAAACGGAGGCGTGTATCAGGTCAGCATCCCACGGCGAGAGAGAATCTGCGACGAAGGTCAGGAGATCCTGCCTGCGATGGGCGTTGCAACCGCGTTGAACTTTCAACCCATCGTTGGAGGAAAGACGGCGACTACGGGAGATTTTGTCCTGCTGGGAAGAGAAGTGAATCCCGTCCTCTGGACGCTCAGCGAAAACGGCATTGAAGTGACCGCGATTCACAGTCATATGACGGACGAACAGCCGCGGCTGTATTTCATGCACTTCTGGGCGGTCGACGATGCGGCGAAGCTTGCGCGCGGACTTCGCGCTGCTCTCGACCGGACCAACAGGCGCATCCCTTCCTCGAAACCACGTCCCTGCAAGCGCTGAATCGCTACGCGGGTCGATTCGTGGCCCACCACTGCGTAGCTTCCGCTTCGCTCCATGGATCGACATCGATCAGGGCAAGCGCGCGCGCAAGCTCTCCGGCGCTTTGCGGCCGATCCTTCGGATCCTTCGCGAGGCAAGATAGAACCAGCCGCTCCAGCGACGGAGGCACGTGAAGCGCCAGCTCTGACGGTGGGACCGGTATCGTCTGAAGATGCTTCGCGATCATCTGGAACGATTTTTCTGCCTGAAACACGAGATGCCCGGTGAGAAGGAAATACGCCACGCATCCCAGCGCGTAGATATCCGCGCGCCCATCCACCTTCTCGCCGAGTGCCATCTCAGGCGACATGTAGGCAGGGGTGCCAAGTGCCATCTGGCCAGGAACAGTTACAAGAGGCTGATCAACGTTGGTGTCCGTCACCGCCTTGACCAGGCCGAAATCGAGAACTTTGACAAAGTCGTGACGGAGTCCCACACGTCCGAGGTGAATGTTCGCGGGCTTGATATCACGATGGACCAATCCAAGGGTGTGGGCTTCCGCGAGCGAATCGCAGACCTGGCGGAGTACGTGAATCACTCTGTTCGCGGGCAACGGACCCTGCTCGCGCACCAGAGACTCCAAATCGAGTCCTTCGAGGAGCTCCATTACGATGTAAATGGTTTCGTCCTCGGTGACGCCGAAGTCGTAGACTTCGACCGTATGAGGTGACCTGAGGTTCGCCGCAGCTTCTGCCTCGCGTCGGAACCGGGCGACCGTAATCTCGGCCTCATCGGCCGTCCCCGCTCCCAACATTTCGGGTCGGATCAACTTGATCGCTGCCGGGCGAGCGAGCATGCGGTGCGTCGCCTTGTAGACCTCGCCCATTCCGCCGCTCCCAAGCAGCTCGCCCAGGTGGTAGCTGCCCATCTCACGAGCCTTGCTCACCTGCTGTCCGAGTCTCGTTACGACGTGTGAGATGACTACTGCCACTCCCACGAGCAAAAAGTCGGGATAGTGCATCACCAGCGCGTTTGTCCACGGACCGAAGTTCGACACTCCGTTCGTTCTCGAAACCAGCATGCTGAGCGGACTCATCGAGGCAGCGATCAGACTTGCAATGAGCGTTTTCTTCGGCGTGCTCGGCACAATCGCCGCGAACATGATGATCGCCGCGCCGATCCAGCTGATCATCGGGAAAACCGGCGAGCCGGGCGTTGCGTCCCAGTGGAACGTCAGACTGAGCGCGAGCGCGGTGAATATCAAATAGCCCAGCCCGAGATCCAGAATGAATCGGGGATCTTTCCGAGATCTGCGCGTATAGGCGAATAGCGCCAGGGAGATAAGCACGGTGGCGCTGGCGATCGCCTCCTGCGCGCCCAAGTGCATCCACCGCGGATCTCCCTGCGACATCATGCGGTAGGCGAGGTGTCCAAAGACGGTCGCCAGCACCCAAAGAACGGCTGCAAGGAGTGACATGATCCCCAATCGCCTGGACGCTTCTCTCAGCAGATCCGGAGGGAGGTCGCGCGCGCGGCCGTGTGCGGATGACCGCAATTCGGCGGGCGTGCTCTGAGGCAGCGGACCGATCAATTGCGGATTCGGCATTAGTTGAAACCATGCGATGAAACGAGCGCTATCGCAACACGCAATCGCAATGCAGAAAGATTGGCTGTTTTCGCGCAGTCGCTGAAACCCGGCTACAACCCTCAGCGTACTTGTGATTGTCTCATCACACGTACCCTTTCGAGTGAAAAAGTATTCTTAAGTCTCGTTTTCTTGGCGTCGCGGCATCCTTGGTCCTTGAGTCCGCAAGCGCGTTACAGGCGCAGACCGCGCCTGTGGTATCCGCATCTCTGCCAGTCGCTACCGCCGCATCCGCGCTGGGCGGAATCACCGTCGACGGCAAGCTCGATGAAGCCGCGTGGGGCAAGGCGACGCCGATCTCGGATTTCCACCAGCAGCAGCCGAACGAGGGCGCGGCACCAACGCAGCGTACTGAGGTGCGCATTCTGTACGACGAGCGGGCGCTTTATATCGGGGCGCGAATGTATGACTCGTTGGGCGCCTCCGGCATTCGTGCTCCTCTCGCACGAAGGGATCAGCTGCTGGACTCGAACGGCAACAACGGCTCGTTCAACTCGCTCACTACGGACAAGCTGATCGTGATGCTCGACCCATACCACAACCACATCGATGACGCGTGGTTCGAGATCAATCCGGCGGGAGTTCGGGGGGATCAGTTCAACGGCGACCCCTCGTGGGATCCGATCTGGCAAGCCGCGACGCATGTCGATTCGCTCGGATGGACGGCCGAGATCCGCATCCCGTACTCACAGCTTCGTTTTTCGCGCGATCGCGTGCAAACGTGGGGATTGCAGATCTGGCGATATACAGATCGACTCAACGAGCAGGACATGTGGTCCTTCCGCCGCAAGAGCGAGTCTGGGGGACCAATGTATTTCGGATCACTTAGCGGGCTCGTCATCGAGCCACAACCGCATCAGCTCGAAATTCTCCCGTACGTTGAATCGCGCCGGCTATACAAGTATGCGGATCCGACAGATCCGTATCACAAGAGCAGCTACGGGCGCGTGAGCGCCGGTGCCGACGTGAAGTATCTGCTGACCTCGAGTCTCGCCCTCGATGCGACCGTCAATCCGGATTTCGGCCAGGTGGAGGTGGATCCGGCAACGATCAATCTCTCCGCCTACGAGACGTACTATTCCGAGAAGCGTCCGTTCTTCGTGGCCGGCAGCAATGCCTTCGATTTCGGCAATTTCAGCTGCAATTTCTGCAGCAATACTTCGAGCCTCGACATCTTCTACTCCCGCCGAATCGGGCGTCCACCACAGTTGAATCCGTTTGTCGGCAATATCGCGGATTTCGCCGACACTCCCGACAACACGACAATCCTCGGGGCAGCGAAGATAACCGGCCGCACGAAGGGCGGATATACACTGGGTGTTCTCGATGCTCTGACGAATCGGGAGACTGCGCGATATGTGCCGGCCGGTGGCGGGTCGGAACTGAAGCAGGATGTCGAGCCGCTCAGCAACTATTTCGTCGGACGGATAAAGAAGGATCTGCGTCAGGGCGCTACGACGATCGGTGGAGCGTTCACATCAACGCTCCGGCAGCTCAATGACACCATCATGGCCGACAGGCTTCGCCGACGGGCGGAAGCGGGCGGAATCGATTTCGATCATACGTGGCACCAGCGCCAGTACTCCTGGATTGGCTCCGTACTTACCTCGGACGTCGGCGGAACGTCATCCGCGATCGATCTAACCGAGCGCTCGAGCGCCCATTACTTCCAGCGTCCTGACCGTCGTGTCACCAGCGACGGAATTTTCAATGCCAAGTACGATCCCGGCGCTACATCCCTTCAAGGCTATGGATTCTATACTCGATTGGGGAAAGGCGGCGGAAACTGGTTCTGGGAGACAGCGCAGAACTGGCGCAGCCCGGGGTTCGAGGTAAATGATCTGTCATTCCTGAGTCGTGCCGACTACAAGTGGATGAATGCCAACGCCGGAAGACAGTGGAGTACTCCCGGGCGCTGGTATCGTAATGCGGTCATCCTTGGCGGTGGACAGCAGCAGTTCAATTATGATGGCGACAGGACCGATCTTCAGTCGCAAATCTATTTCGGCACCCAGTTTCTCAATTACTGGAATCTGCGCAGCTTCGTGATTCACCATCCCACTGTGCTGGACGACCGGCTCACCCGTGGCGGGCCGGTAGTAATGCGAACAGGGTACAATTACGCGAATGTGGAGGTCTCGACCGATGCGAGGCAGCGCGCCGTTTTCGATATTAGCGTGCAGACCTCAAAGGGGATCGGGGCGGACACTCACACCCTTGGAATTCAGCCGGGTATCGCGCTCAAGCCGGCCGCAAATGTGTTCATCAGTCTTTCCCCGAGCTACTCATACGACGAAAATCCGGAGCAGTACGTAGAAGCGGTGACCGACCAGACCGCTACATCGTTCTACGGAACCCGGTACGTGTTTGCCTTCATCAAGTCTCACACATTGTCGCTCGACACTCGCGTCAACTGGACATTCACGCCGAATCTGACGCTTCAGCTCTTCGCGCAGCCGTTCATTGCGAGCGGAGCGTACTCATCATTCCGGGAGTTCGCGGCGCCACGAACCGCTAAGAAAATGATCTACGGGCAGGACGCCGGCACGATAGTGCGAACTCCCGCCACCGCCACCAGCGGGGCAACGTATACCGTCGATCCCGATGGCGCGGCCGGACCTGGTCTGCCGTTCACGTTCGGAGATCCGAACTTCACTTTCCGTTCCCTGATCGGGAATGCCGTGCTGCGCTGGGAATATCGCCCGGGGTCGACGGTGTTCTTCGTCTGGACGCAGAACCGGACGGGCAGCGATACGAACGGCGAATTCGATTTCGGAAAGCAGCGCTCGCAGATTTTCCGCGATCGTCCGACGAACGTATTTCAGATCAAGGTGAATTACTGGCTGGGTAGATAATCCCTTCTTAGTGGGCGCGGCCTCTTGTAGATAGCGCGTGGTGCTCCGAAGTTTCGAGCCGTGCTCGTTCCGAAGATTGTCACCGCGCTCAAGGACTATAACCGCGAGAAATTCCTCGGCGATCTCGTCGCCGGATTAATCGTCGGCGTTGTCGCGCTGCCGCTCGCGATCGCATTCGCCATTGCCAGCGGGGGCACCCCGGATCGCGGTCTCTGGACAGCGATCGTCGCGGGTTTCCTTATCAGTCTTCTGGGCGGCTCGATGGTTCAGATAGGCGGACCTACCGGGGCGTTCGTCGTCATCGTGTACGGGATCGTCCAGAAATACGGAATAGATGGGCTGACGGTGGCGACACTCATGGCAGGCGTGATTCTCATCGGGATGGGAATCGCCAAGCTCGGGACCATGATCAAGTTCATTCCCTATCCCGTCGTGACCGGTTTCATGAGCGGAATAGCGGTCATCATCTTCTCCGGCGAGATCAAGGATCTTTTCGGTCTGCAGATGGGTGCCGTGCCCGCCGATTTCATCGGCAAGTGGCTGGCTTACGCCAGAACCGCAACCGGATTCACGCCGGACGCCATGGTGGTTTCTTTCATCGCACTGGCGATAATCCTGGCGTGGCCCAAAGTGAATCGCAGGATCCCCGGCCCATTCGTCGCTCTCATCGTTACGACATTGCTGGTGAAGGTAATGCATCTCCCGGTCGAGACGGCCATCAGCGTCGGGATGGTGCTCGCCGCATTCCTGTTCATGAAAAGGATGGCAGAAGTAACCAATGTTCGCGCGGTCACGCAGGAATTCGAGGAAGACGATGCGGACAATTCCGCCTCTGACGAGAATGGCGGTCGCTTGCGGGACATTCCGCCGGGTGTTGAGATCTACGAGATCAACGGGGCCTTCTTCTTCGGCGCGGCGGAAACATTCAAGAGTACTCTGGCACTGGTTGCCCGCAAACCAAAAGTGCTGATAATCCGCATGCGCAACGTGCTGCTTCTCGATTCAACGGGGATGCACGCGCTCAAGGACGTGGTGCATCGAAGCCGAAAGGATGGTACAGCCGTACTGCTTTCCGACGTACACATGCAACCGCTGGTAGCTCTTACCGGCTCGACCGTGCTCGAAGAGATTGGCTCCGAGAACGTGTTTTCCGACCTCGATGAAGCGCTCCAACGCGCACGCGAGCTGCTCTCATCGCCGCCGACCCCACGACGGATCGACGCCCTCGCCAGCTAGATGCTCACTCTCATTGGGGTAGCAATCGTGGTGATCGGATTCGTCCTGCGGATGAATCCTCTTCTGGTGGTTACGGTAGCTGGCCTGGCCACAGGAATTGCCAGCGGCCTCGGGCCACTTGCTGTCGTCGCAGCGTTCGGAAAAGCGTTCATCGCCAGCCGCTACGTCGCCATCGTTTGGCTCGTTCTGCCGGTCATAGGGCTGCTCGAGCACGCGGGGCTCAAGGAACGCGCGAGGTCCGTCGTGGCGGAGCTTCGAGCCGCAACCGTGTCTCGAGTTCTACTCGCATACTTCGCGATCCGGCAGATCACTGCCGCGCTGGGGCTCACCTCACTCGGCGGGCATGCGCAGATGGTGCGCCCATTGATCGCTCCCATGGCGGAGGGCGCGGCCGAGAATCAGTACGGCGAGCTACCGGACCCGGTGCGCCACAAGATCCGCGCACATGCAGCGGCGGTCGACAACATCGCGCTCTTCTTTGGTGAAGACATCTTCATCGCGATCGGGTCGATCCTTCTGATCAAGGGATTCCTCGATCAGAACGGTATTCACGTCGAGCCCATGCAGCTCGCGATCTGGGCCATCCCCACGGCAGCCTGCGCACTGGTGATCCATGGAACGCGGTTACTCCTGGTGGATCGATCGATCCGAAGGCAGCTCGCCCGCCAACAAATCGAGACGTGATCACACTGGAGCACATCTACTGGCTTACGGGCCTCATGATGGCTGGCGTCGCGGTCGTAAACCTGCGCGATCGGAGCAATCCGCGACGCTTCAACAATACCGCCTTCTGGGGCATCTACGCGATAACGTTCCTGATCGGCTCGCATCTCCCGGACATGGCGAACGGATTTCTGGTGATTGGAATGGTTCTCGTGGCGAGCATCCGAGGGCTCGGACAGGGAACGACAGAAGGAACGAGCCGCGCTGAGCGGGAAGCAAGCGCGCGGCGATGGGGCTCGAAACTTTTCATTCCCGCTCTGACGATCCCGCTCGTAACAGTGCTGGGCACTTTCATCTTCAAGAAAATCACGATCAACGGCTCACCCATTGTCGACGTCACACAGGTGACGGTAATCTCGCTGGCGATCGCGACGCTGATCGCACTCGCCGTCGGGATGGCGATGCTCAGGCCTCCTTTGTCGGCGCCAATCAGAGAAGCGCGCAGGCTCCTCGATGCGGTTGGCTGGGCGGCGGTCCTGCCCCAAATGCTCGCGGCACTCGGCGCGTTGTTCGCGATCGCTGGCGTCGGAACCGTTGTGAGCGGACTGGCGCAGCGCTGGATACCGCTCGACAACCCCGTTGTCGTCGTCATTACCTACACAGTCGGCATGGCGGTGTTCACGATGATCATGGGGAACGCATTCGCCGCGTTTCCGGTGATGACGGCCGGGATCGGATTGCCGCTGATCGTTCAGCGATTCGGTGGTGACCCGACGATCATGGCAGCAATCGGGATGCTATCCGGGTTCTGTGGAACCCTGATGACTCCGATGGCAGCGAACTTCAACATCGTTCCGACGGCGCTGCTCGAGCTTCCGGATGAAAACGCAGTGATCAAGGTACAGATCCCAACTGCGCTCCTGCTGCTGGCTGCAAATATCCTGCTGATGAACCTGCTGGTTTTCCGTCGTTGACCGCCCTCCCGCGTTCCCTCACTCCAGAGCTGGCGTCGGAATTTGCCGCGCTCGCTTTGTCGCACATCACGCGGGAATATCCGAGCGGAATTCAGCACGTTCTGAACCGATCGGCGGATGTCCAAAGCCCGCGCGAGCTGCATCCAGTCTTCTTTGGAAGCTTCGATTGGCATTCGTGCGTTCACGGATACTGGCTGTTGGCCACCGTCCTTCGGCTCTTTCCCCAGAACCCGGAGGCATCCGAGATCCGCAAGCTGTTCGATGCACAGCTCGAACCGGCGAAAGTGCAGGGCGAGCTGGAGTATCTCGCCCAGCCGCTGAGAAACACCTTCGAGCGGCCATATGGCTGGGCATGGCTGCTGATGTTATCCGCCGAGCTGAACAGACACGACACCCCTGACGGCAAGCGATGGAGCGATGCGATAACACCACTCGCGGATGAATTCGTACGGCGTTTTCTGAGCTTTCTGCCGAAAGCGACCTATCCGACGCGGGTAGGCACGCACTTCAACAGCGCGTTTGCGTTGACGCTGGCGCTGGAATACTCGGAGGTCACGAGCAACGAACCATTGCGCAGACTCCTGGTAGACAAGGCGAACGCTTGGTATCGCGATGACGTCGATTGCCAGGCGTGGGAGCCGGGTGGCGACGACTTTCTCTCCCCAGCGCTGATGGAAGCGGAGTACATGCGAAGAATTCTGAGCGCGGGCGATTTTCAGGATTGGCTCGACCGGTTTCTTCCCCGACTCGGCGAGCGACAACCGATGACGTTGTTCGAGCCGGCAGTCGTGAGCGACCGCACCGACGGTAAGATCGCCCATCTCGATGGACTGAACTTGAGCCGAGGCTGGTGTTGGAGGTCGCTCGCCACCGTGTGGCAGGATGCTGACCCACGCCGCGCGATCGCGCTCGAGGCTGCCAACGTTCATCTCACTGCGGGACTATCGCACGTTGCTGGGGATTACATGGGCGAGCATTGGCTCGCGACGTTCGCTTTGCTCGCGCTGATCTGATGAACGACGCAAGGCGTGAGAACATCGACTCTCACGGGCCAGCAACTCATCGTGACACAACTCGAAGAGTCGCTTTGTCCGCCCTGTGCGTGGCAATCATGGCTATTGCGATCGGGTACGCAGCGGCCTTCAGACAAAGCGACACACCAGCCTGGGCACCGTGGCTTCTCGCGTTGGGAATTCCTATTTCACTCGGCGCCATCATGATTCTGGGTGCAGCGCGCGGAGGAAAAGGCATCGGGCCGCTCAAGCTTCCATTTCTGTTCGTCGTAGCGGTACTCGCGATCGGCTTCTGTGCCGCACTCGCATTGCCAGCGACGGAGAGTCCGCTGGCTAAACTCTGGCTCGGCCTGCCAGCGCGTGCCGCTGTGGTGATCTACGGGATTGGCCTTCTACCTATAGTAGTGCTGCCCGTTGCTTACGCGCTGACATTCGAGACGCAGACTTTGAGCGCGGATGACGTTGAGCGTGTACGCGTGATGGGTCGCGAGCACAGGGAGCGCGGGTCGCTCTCGAGTGCCGCATCGGATCGAGAGCCAGCCGCGTGACGGGCTTCCGAATGACGACACCTCTTCTCCAGGCAGCATTGCCCAGCGCCGCACAACCAGCGGTAATCGCTGTAGGCGTGCTCTATTTCGCCGTAGTAGTTGCGATCAGCGTTTGGGCTGCGCGAAGAACGCGTACCGCCAGTGATTTCTTCGTGGCTGGAAAGGGAATCGGGCTGATCGCGCTCACCGTCGCGTCCGTTTCCGTATCGGTCTCGGGATTCGCGTTCATCGGCGGACCCGGATTGATCTATGCTGTCGGACTCGGCGCGATGTACATAGTTCTCCCCGCGGCTGTCACCAACGTGATGGGAGCGTGGGTGCTCGCCAAGCGCATGCGACTACTTGGCGAAGCGCGGAACCTCATTACGATTCCCGACGCCATCGGCGCCCGTTACCGCTCACCTGCAGCGCAAGGGCTCGCCGCTGTGGCGATGCTCGTCGGGATCGTCGGCTACATGGCGACCAACGCGCTGGCAATGGGGGTCGTCATCAATTCGATCTTTGGCGTTGGACTCGGCTGGGGCATCTGGATCGGGATGGGAGTGACCCTCGCATACTCCGCATCAGGAGGAATCCTCGCGGGGATTTACAACGATGTCTTTCAGGGAACGCTGATGGCGGTGGCGTCCGTTCTCGTGTTCCTGTTCGTTCTGGGTTACGGCGGTGGGCTTGGCGAGATCTCACGCACGATTCTCGCGCACGATGCCACATTCCTCGGCCCGTGGGGAAAACTGACGCCGCTCGCCGCGCTCTCTTTCTTCTTCGTTTTCTCAATGGGGTCACTGGGTCAACCCCAGGCCGTGCATAAGTACTACATGCTTCGCGATCCGCTTCAGCTCAAATGGTACCCGCTGCTCAAGACACTGGGACTCGTGCTGGTGCTCCTGCTCTATTTCAGCGTAGGCGTTGGTGTCAAAGCGTTCGTGCTCGACGGGCGGCTGCCGGCCCTGACCACTCCGGATCAGGCAACTCCCAGCCTGCTGCTCCACGTCACCCCGATCATTCTCGCGGCGCTCGTATTCTCCGGAGTGGCAGCCGCCACGATGAGCGCGGCGAATTCTTTCATAAATATCGGAGCCGCGATCGTTACGCACGACCTGCCGATCGCCGTCGGCAAACGTGTGAGAAACGAGCTCGGCTGGGGAAGGGCGATAACGGTTCTGATCGCGATCTCGGCGGCGATCACGGCGCAACGCTCGGGAACGATGGTGGCGTTTCTCGGAATTTTCGGCTGGGGACTATTTGCTTCGACGCTCGTGCCCGCGCTTGCTGTTGGACTGAACTGGCAGGGCGCCACGCGCGCAGGCGCGATTGCTTCGATTACGACCGGACTGGTAGTAACACTCGCCCTCGAGACCGCCGCATATCGAAAAGTCTTCACATTCCCAGCGGGCGTGACTGCGTCAGCCGTCGCTATGGTCGCGTCGTTCCTTGTTTTCTTTTTCGTTTCGTGGGTCACTCGTCGCGCGGCGGTGCTGGAGCTTGACCCCGATGTGCAGATGGTGATGGAGCTATGAAGACGCGTTGATCACTCAGTCGGGGACACCTTCTCCGTCTCTCCATCGACCACGCGAATGCCCTTGATGTTCACGAATTCGCGGATGCCGAACTCTCCCAGCTCTCGCCCGAATCCCGAATTCCTGACACCACCGAACGGCAGCCGAGGATCGGATGCGACCATTCCGTTGATGAAAACCATCCCGGATTCGATCTCGGCGATGAAGGCATCCTGCTCGGCGGTATCGCGCGTCCACGCAGATGCACCAAGGCCGAACGTTGTCCCATTCGCGATGCGGATCGCGTCGGCCAGATCCTTTGCCTTGAAAACGGACGCAACGGGGCCGAACAATTCGCCCTGGGCGGCGGGCGCGCTGGCCGGAATGTCGACGAGCACAGTGGGAGCATAGAAATATCCTTCGCCTTCCAGCTTCTTCCCGCCAGTGAGGAGCCGCGCTCCAGCGGCAACGGATGTCTTCACCTGATTGTCCAGCTCATCGCGAATTGCTCGCGTCGCGAGTGGACCTAGCTGCGTCTTCTCATCCATAGGATCTCCAGCCCGGATGGAGGAAACCGCTGCCACGAAGCGCTTCAGGAAATCATCGTAGATCCTTTCGTGGATGATAAATCTCTTGGCCGCGATGCATGACTGCCCGTTGTTGATCATCCGGGCAGTGACAGCTGTGGATACCGCCTGGTTGAGATCGGCGCTTGGCATCACGATGAAAGGATCGCTTCCGCCCAGCTCCATGACCGATTTTTTGAGATTCTTTCCCGCGGCGCCGGCGACCGAGCGCCCTGCACCTTCACTGCCCGTGAGCGTAACGGCAGCTATCCGATTATCGCCAATGATTTGCTCGACGAGGTCGGAGCCGATCAGCAGCGTCTGGAAAATCCCATCGGCAAATCCTGCCCGACGAAAAACGTCCTCGATCGCCAATGCGCACTGTGGAACGTTCGAGGAATGCTTGAGGACGCCCGTGTTTCCAGCCATGAGCGCCGGCGCTGCGAAGCGGAAGACTTGCCAGAACGGGAAATTCCACGGCATGATCGCGAGAACGACACCGATCGGCTGGAATGCAACCCAGTTTGTGCCGCCTTCCATCTTCACCGGTTGGTCGGCGAGAAAGCGCTCGGCGTTTTCCGCGTAGTACCTACAGGCTGTCGCGCACTTCTCGGCCTCAGCGATGCCCGCTCCAATCGGCTTTCCCATTTCCAGCG
>DATCPG010000123.1:0-3167 GCA_036570225.1 Gemmatimonadaceae bacterium
GTGTAGATCTGACCACTCACGAAGAAAAAGTCGTAACAAACGCCGTGGAGCAGAATGCCGAGGTAGATGAGCGACATCACCGGTCCGTCAGCACCCATCCCGAACGCCAGGTAGCGCAGCGCCCAGGCGAGCATTCCCACGAGCATGATCACCTTGATCCCGAATCTTCGCAGCACGAAGGGGAGGAGCAACATGAAGATGATCTCCGACATCTGCCCGAACGTCTGGATGAATGCCGGATTCGGTGCGCCCACTTCGTTGAGGAATGGATTGGCGAACGTGTAGTAGAACTGAAGCGGGATGCACAGCAGAAACGATCCAGCCACGAAGATGAAAAAGTCGCGGTTGTTCAGGAGCTGGAGCGCGTCCAGACCTATGGCGTCTCTCGCGCTAAAGCCCTGCCCGGCCGCTTTCGGCGGCGTGTGCGGGAGAAGAAGTGAGTAGGCAGCCATCACAAGCGATGCCCCTGCGGCCAGTCTCATCGGCAAAACGGTCGCGTCCGCGTGGAAAACCTTTCCGACCAGAATGCCGGCGACTATCCACCCGATCGTTCCGAGCACACGAATAAACGGGAAATCGCGGGCCGGATCCTTGACGTGGTGGAAGGAAATCGAGTTCGTCAGCGACAGCGTCGGCATGTAGCACAACGCGTACAGAATGAGGAGCGGATAAAAAGAAGAGAACGTCGTTTGACTCGATGCGAGATACATGAGCACGGCACCGGCCAGATGGAGCGCAGCCAGCAACTTTTCGCTGGAGAAGTATCGGTCGGCGATGATTCCCATAAAGAATGGAGATACAAGAGCAGCGATTGCTGTCGCACCGTACGCCGCACCATTCTGTTGATCCGTGAAGTGCAGCGTCTGGACCAGATACGTGCCCATCGTCACGAACCACACCCCCCAGATGAAGTACTGGAGGAACATCATGATCGAGAGACGCGCTCGGACGCCGCTCATTTGATCTCCCGTATGCGAATGTTGCGAAGCCAGAGCTGACCATCGTGATCACCCTGGATTCCGATGTACCCGCTCGGCGCGCGGCCGTAATGCGGGTACTGCGCGAACTTGCTCGCTTTGACCTTCGCTTCCCAATCAGGGCTCGCGAGTGTGTAGTCGACCACCTTCTGGCCGTTCATCCAATGCTGCACGTTGTTGCCGTTCACGACCAGGAGCGTGGAGTTCCATTGGCCGCCCGGGTGGACGACTCCCGCCGGAGATGGGTAGAGCGCGTAAGCGGCGCCCGCTGCGGTGAGTCTGCTTTGCCCATCGGGATGTCCAGCGTCATCCAGCAGCTGATATTCAGGAGCGCTCCAATAGATTTTGTCGTACTCCTCCGTGCCGCGATAGAACACCCCGGCGTTTCCGCCGGGCGCAAGCTTCCAGTCGAGAGCAAGCTCGAAGTTTCCGAACTGCTCTTTCGTGATGATGTCGTTGGCTGAGCCGGTCTTGGTCAGAATGCCATCGACGACGGTCCAGCCGGCGGGAAGCGACGCCTGCTTGTATCCACGCCATGCGGAAGTGCTCGTGCCGTCGAACAGCGAGCGCCAGCCAGCCGCGCGTTGCTCCGCCGTCAATGGCGTAGCGCCCGACGCAGTGCTAGTGGCGGCCGGGACGCCGTTTGCCACCTGCTGCGTGCAACCCGCGGCAACGAGTGCCACCTGAAAGATGATCGCCGCGCGCGCGGCAGCTCCGTGTATCATGTCGTCCTCTTAAAGGATTGGTCAGATTGCCCAACCGGCGCGATACTCTCGCGTCAGGTATTGATTCGCATCCGCGATGTTGGTCACGGCCATGCGCTCGCCGTCGTACAGAATCTTCCTCCCTTGCCCCGTGCGCAACGCGACGACGCCGAGGAGCATTGTCTCGGTAAGCTGGGCGGCGTACTCGATCGGGGAGCTCGCCTTGGCCTCTCCTCTGATCGCCTTCACCCAATTCATTTCGTGACTCCAGGGAATTCGCGCAATGGTCTTTGGCACGAGCGCCGCATCCTCGCCGAGAGACACCGGGAAGAGACGCGGATTTGAGCCGTACGTGTCGTTCATCAGGATTCCCTTCTCGCCGATGAAGATGACGCCGCCCTCGCTCTTGAGCGTTACGTCGTCGGGGAGAAGATCGGGACGAGGCGGATAAAGACCGCCGTCGTACCAATTGAGCTTCACCGGCGGCTGCGCACCGCGCGCGGGGAACTGGTAGTGAACCGCGGTAGCGACAGGATACGAGACCGGCTTGTTGTAGCCGCGCGCTTCGCGGGTGCCCGGCTTGGCGCTCGGGTCAGGCGGAATCGGCTGAGTGCCCCACTGTGTGGAAGTCGCCTCGATGCTCGTCGGGTAGGTGAGCCCTAGCGCCCAGTACGGATGATCGATCAGATGCGCGCCCATGTCGCCGAGCGCACCGACGCCGAAGCTCACCCAACCCCGCCAATTGAACGGATGGTAGATCGGATGATACGGCACGTTCTCGGCGATCGGGCCGAGATAGAGATCCCAATGCAGTCCCGGCGGAACCGGATAGGAGCCGAGCGCCGACGCGAGGAGCGTGTTCACATAGCTGAAGCTGTACGGATTGTCGAACGGGCTGACGGGCGCGACGGGCGGCGGAGCTCCGGTGGGGCGAGGAACTCCCTGCGGCCAGTATACGACAGGACGGTTGGTCCACACGTGAACTTCATGCACCGGACCGATGATTCCCGCCTGTATCCACTCGTTCACGAGCCGGGCGCCTTCGCTCGAATGGCCCTGATTCCCCATCTGCGTCACGATCTTCGGATTCGCCAGCGCCATCTCTCGCAACACGCGCGCCTCGTGTACGGAGTATGTGAGAGGCTTCTGCACGTAGACGTGCTTGCCGGCCTGCATCGCCGCCCGGGCGGCGACGGCATGGACGTGGTCGGGCGTCGCGATGACCACCCCGTCGATGTCCTTCTGCTTCTCGAGCATCTCGCGGAAATCCGAGTAGCGAGCGGCCTTGTCGAATTTCTGCTTTAGTGTGATTCCTTCGGGGCGGTCTTTCTTCGCACCGTCCTTGAGCTTCTCCGCAACCTTGGCCTCGGAGTACCCGAAGTCGACATCGGCAAAGGCGACGAGATTCTCCGTCTTTGCCAGCTCGAGAGCGTTCTCTGATCCCATCCCTCCAAAGCCGATCACGGCGAAGTTGATGGTGTCGCTG
>DATCPG010000124.1:0-12614 GCA_036570225.1 Gemmatimonadaceae bacterium
CCGTAGGTCTGACGGAGGCCGGCCTCGGCTGCGTACATCGCCAGAGTGGACTCCCTCGTCGCGCGCGACGCCCGACGCTCATCGGATGCTGTGCTCAGAGCGGCAACTGCGATCACGCTCATGATCGTGATCGCGAAGATCACCGTCGGGAGGACGAATCCCCTTCGATCCCACAAGGACAGCTCGAGGTTGCAGTCCAATACTCTCGGCCTGCCCGAGACAACTCTGCGCATCATACTCTATCCCTCAACGACGAAGAGCCACTTTCGTGGTCAGTGAGTCACGCTGGTAGACGTAGGTCGTTCCCACGTACGTATTCTTGAAGCTCTCAGTGCGGAGAGTGAACGCGATGCTGCCGACAGCGGCTGGGTTGGCCGTCACCGCTCCAAGGGTGTCATAGTAGGCGAATGTCAAACCGTTCGAGGCCGGCGCGACCAAAGGCCCGGTGAGCTGATCGTAAGTTGCGGACGCACCGACTTTTCTTCCCAGCCACCAGCGGTTGTTGGACTGGTACTCGGTGTACTGGACGCGACGGAACCCGCGAAATGGGGCGCCAACCTTTATGTAGGCAGTATCCGCTTTCGTGTTGACCCCGAGCTCCACCACAACGTCAGGGGGACGAGCGCCCGGCCATGCGCAGGCTGTCACTCCCATCGCTGCCGGCGTACCTACCGCGATGATCTTGAGCGCGACCCACTTGTCACGGCCCAGTTGGTAGACCAGGGCACTGTCGTCCGTTGTGGCGAGAATATTCCCCCCGGTTTTCCAGAGACCATAGCGAGGAAGAAGCGGGTGTTTCGCGCAGATCGTGCCCAGGCCACGAGGGGAGCGCAGTGTCAGCGCACCCGGACCCATTGCGGCCAACTGGCTTCCTCCCAGAGCCGATTGTCTCAAATCCCAGGCGAGAAGCGCTGCTGCCTCGCGAGCCGTCTCGCCGACGTCGATGACCTCTCGCTGTTTCCGGTAGCCCCTTCCCTGAACGATCATCATCTGGACGACGCCGCTAGCTACGAGCACGCCGAGCACCAGGCCAATGATAAGCTCGATCAGTGTGAAGCCACGCTGATCCCTGGGCAAAGGCGCATGACACGTCACAGTCATTGCAGTTGGTTCTTTGCGACAAAGACCGTAATTGTGTCCTGATAGATTTTCGTGTTGTCGGCTTGGCCCCGACGTTGGACGACGATGTCCAGTTTCTGCGGGTTTGCGTTTGCGCCGCTCACCGTCCAGCTGACAGGTCGTCCACGAATCGTCGAGGATCCGCTGGAAACGTGATTCCAGCCCAGCCCGACAAGGCTGTCGGCGACCTGCTGCACGTCTGCCGAATATTGCAGATCCTGCCGCGACTTCACGATTTGCGAGAGCGCGAGCGCCGCGGCGCCGGCAAGACTCATCATTGCCAGACCCATCAAGGTCATCGCAATCATGACTTCCACCAGCGAAAAGCCTCGTCTGTCGGTCGGCGCGATCCGGCGGCTCATCTCAGCACCTTGCCCAGTATGGTAGTGACGACGGTGTCAGCCATTACGCCATCGGAAAAAATCACTGTCGCATCTCCGGACTCACATGACCCCAGGGTCGACGCCAGTCCGCGCGCATCAAAGCAAAGGAGAGCGCGATTGCTGGTCATCTGCAATCCGTTGTCGGAGACGTACCGGACATTCGCTATGGTGGCGCGTTGTCCGATTCCGTTGGCGCTCGTGTCGACATCCACCCAGAAACTCTGCGCCCCTTGATCGACATGGAGCTGGGCGATGCGGCCATAGCGGATTGCGGTCGAGCGCGTGAGCGAGTGGGTAAGAACGAACTGGTCCGCCGCCGATGCGGTTGTACGCCGCTGGAGGGCAGCCGAGATTTTGGGCCCACCCAACGCCGCCACAATTCCGATTACGGTTAGCACCATGATGCTCTCGATCATGGTGAAGCCTTGCCGGTGAGCCGCAAGCATGCCGTCACTCCTTGGGGAAGCCTATTGCTGTGCTTGTCATAAAAGACTGTTTCCAATTCGAGAAACGTCACCGAGCCGCTGAGAATCCGGATCGCCCAAAGTCCAAGATCATGGCTAACTCCTTCATTCTGTTGGTGTTAGAGACAGACCTAGAGGGGAAGGCGGCAGGTGGGGAGGACTGATTCGACTGGCGCCCCGCGGAGACAGGGCTGATCCCCTTGGCCACGATTAGCCTTGTGACGCGCAGCGCCCCTCGAATAGTCATTCACTTGTGAAAGGGCATTCCGACGCAGAACTGATAGCCGCCGTCGTCGCCGGGGACGTTGAAGCGTTTTCCGACCTGATCAGGCGCCACCAGGACACATGCGTCCGCTATGCGGTGAGAATGCTTGGGTCGCGGGTAGATGCGGACGACGCGTTGCAGTCGGCTTTCATGCGTGCCTTTCGTAGTCTTCGCAGCTGCAGGGAACCTGATCGGTTCGGAGGCTGGCTGAATCAGATAGTGATAAACGAGTGCAGGACGTATGCGTCGCGACGGCGACAGCGGGAGCTTCGATTCACACCCGCAACCAACGCGATCGAGCGGGCTGTAGCGCCGGGCTCCGAACCAGAGGAGGATACCGACCGCGGCGGACACATCGAAACCGCATTGGGTATGCTACCGGCCGAACAGCGAGAGGCATTCCTGCTCAAGCACGTGGAAGAGTTGAGTTACGACGAGATGGCGGAGATGACCGGCGTCAGCGTATCGGCGCTCAAAATGAGAGTGAAGCGGGCGTGCGATGGACTGCGCGATCTACTGCAAGGGGTTTACAATGGCTGAGAATTACGACGAGACAACGGAAGCCGCGGATGCCGCTCGGATCGAGCGAATCGCGGCGACGCTACGCACACCCGAGAAGCTGGATCCGTCCTTTGAGGATCGCCTGATGGAGAGGGTGCGCATGGAGGGACCCACACTGTACCCTGTGCACTCCGATGTTTCATGGTGGCGTACCGAGAGGGTATTCCGGCTGTCTCCGATCACAGGGTTCGCCCTCGCGGCAGGAGTGAGCGCGGTGATCGCATTGTCGGGGGTCGCAATCGGCGCGCGATTTTCCACGCATTCGTCCAGCGCTTCCAGAACAGCCCTGTCGCCCATCGGCCGCGACACCGTTCAGCTCGTTCGCTTTGTGTTCGTCGATTCGGGCGCCAGCAGTGTCCAGCTCGTCGGAGACTTCAATGAGTGGACGAGGGGAGTGACACAGCTCAATCGCTCCGGTGCACCGGGCGTGTGGGCCGTGTCGGTTCCGTTGACGGCTGGCCGGCACGAGTACGCCTTCATTATCAACGGCTCCCGGTGGGTCGCAGACCCTCTCGCAGTCAGGAGCTCCGACGATTTCGGCACCGAGAGCTCGGTGATCCGCGTCGGGACGTCGACGCACGGCGCGACGTAGCATGGGTCTCGATCGTCCAGAGAGTCTGATCACCCAGAGTCTTTGAGACCATACGGACCTATACTCGTTGCGATTCCAAGAAGGGCTCTCCCGGCGCTGCTGGCGTTCGCGGGACTCGCTCAGGCCCAGAGCGTAGAGAGCAGCGTGGATGTCGGCGGGCTAGCGCTTCGGTACGCGGACAGCCTCAACGCGACTGCCGCCGCTATCACGCCCCGTGTTATGGGCGATTGGGACCGTGGAACCGCGCAAGCTTCGGGAACGTTTTCGCGATTCACCACCAGTGATTGGAGCGCACAGGCGGCGCTCTCCGCTTCCCTGCTGACACCTGCATCAAGAGGCTTTCTTTTCGAGGCAGGCGGCTTCGCAGGCGGAAGCACGCGCAAGGATGGAACGCACACCGGCGAGATACTCGGAAACGGGCGCCTGCACATGATGCGGTCGGCAGCCGAAGCGTTCATTGGCGTTGGTGTCGGCCGCACGTGGAACGGCGCGGTTTCACAGAACGTGATCCTCGGCGAGGGTGGCGGGTCGGTCACCTACGCGAATACGGAAGCCGTTCTCACGCTCAGTCCGATACTCCTCAGCGATTCCCTGTTCTACACAGATACGCAGCTTTCCTTGTCCCTGACCGACGACCGTCTGGAGCTTGGCGCGCTTCTCGGCGCGCGTTTCGGAGATCGTGTGACGAACATTGGGACGAGCGCACGGTCGTGGGGCAGTCTGAGCGCGGTTGGTTGGATGACGCCACGGTTTGCTCTCGTGGCGAACGCCGGAACTTATCCGATCGACCCGACTCAGGGCTTTCCGGGTGGACGCTTCGTCTCGCTCAGCCTGCGCCTGGCAACGGGACGAAACCACTCTGCGCAAGCCGTGCCGGTAACGCAGCCCTTGCTGGAAACGGATCGAGCTGGGACCGAAGCGGCTATATCAGCATTCGCTGCCGAGCGCACGTCACCGGGCGTCGTTACTATCAGGGTCAACGCGCCCCGCGCGCTCGCGGTAGAGATAAATGGAGACTTCACCAACTGGGAGCCACTGCCGCTCGAGCGGTCCGCCGACGGGTGGTGGTCGAGGGCGCTGACGATCCCGCCGGGTAAGTATCAGATGAACGTGCGACTGGACGGGGGCAAATGGGTGGTTCCCCCCGGTCTGCTTTCAATGGTCGACGAGTTCGGTGGAACCGTTGGCTTGCTCGTCGTCGAGTGAACCGGAACGCTGTGACTTTGCTGCCCTTAGACGGAGTCTATAGTATGAAGCCAGATATTCTGACCACTGAAGGTTCGATGATCATCTCGACGCTATTGCAAATCACTCCCTCGCGGAGATGCCAAATATGAACTCTCGAATGTTCGCTTTGATCCTCTCGACGACTTTCCTGATTGGCGCCCGGGCGTCAGTTGCACAAACCCCGGCGAAGGATCCTTCTGCACGTCTGAGAGAAGTTCTGCCACCGGATGTCGCGCAACACGTGTTGGCGCGCATTGCGGATGCGAGGGCACGACAGCTGCCCGCTGAAGCGCTGGAGAACCGGGCTCTCAAGTTCGCCGCTAAAGGCGTCCCCGCAAAGGACATTGAACGCTCGGTGAACGAACAGACGCAGAGAATGGATCAGGCAAGAGCCGCCCTGGCCAGCGGCCGGAAATCGCGGCCTGCTGGCGATGAGATAGACGCCGGAGCGGAAGCCATGCGGAAAGGCGTCGATGAGAGCTCCATCACACTGCTCGCGCAGAAGGCGCCTTCCGGTCGATCGCTCGCGGTTCCGCTTTTCGTCATTGGAAGCCTTACGGACCGGGGACTCTCTTCGAAGGATGCTCTGCAGCGAGTGATGGATCGTCTCAATAGCCGAGCCTCAGACGCCGATCTCGAAAGCATGCCCGGAGAGTTGCCTGCACAGGCGGGCGCCGGCCAGGCAAATCGTCCATCGGAGACGGGCCGCGCGTTTGGACAGAGCCATAAGCCGACTACTACCGGCCGCCCCGCCACTGCGGGACCACCAGCTGGAGTTCCCGGTGCCGGGAAGTCGAATGCTGGATCGAGTCATCGGCCACCGCCAAAACCATAGTTCGATCCGAGTCGGATTGAAAAAAGGGACGGCACTCGATGCCGTCCTTTTTTTTTCGATCACAAATTTCCTGCTGAGCTGTGACCTGCGGCTTTGCCGCGTGAGTCTATCCAGTGTGTCGCGCGCTGCAAGCGACTCATAATGAGAACTCGTAAATCAACGATTGCAGGAGAGCAAACAATGAACAAAACCTTCCGCCGCCTTGCCGCATTCGTCGTGGCAACCTTTGCACTGGCAGCGTGCAGCGATTCATCCGGAACGGGCACGGGCTTGCTCACGGTCCGGCTCACCGATGCACCCTTCCCATTCTCCGACGTTGCCCGGGTCGACGTCTACGTGACTCGCGTTGACGCGAGACTTGCCTCCCCAACGGACGCGCAGACAACGAACGCGGCCGACCAGAGCGGGTGGACGACGGTCGCGACGCCGAATGCCTCGATCAACCTGCTCGACCTTGGGAGCGGCAAGACGATGAACCTGGGCGCAACCACGCTCGCGACCGGAACCTACTCCGGCTTTCGTCTGATCCTCGACACGAGCAAGTCGAGCATCACCCTGAACGACGGTACCAAGCCGACAATATTCTTCCCAAGCGCCGGGCAAACGGGAATCAAGGTGAATCTCGACAGCCCGATCCAGCTTACCGAGAACGGCTCCGTCATGACGCTCGACTTCGACATCGGCAGGAGCTTCGTAATGCGCGGGAACAGCGCGGCGAACGGGTTCAACTTCAAGCCCGTGATCAGCGCCGTAGCCCAGGACATTACGGGCAGCGTTACGGGATCGGTTCGCGCGAACAGCGTCACCGGGACACCCGTAGCAGACGCCACGGTTGAAGTTCTGACTGCCGGCTCATTGCTGACGGACAACGATCCCACGCACATCGTTCGCAGCGCCACCACCGACGCGAGCGGCAACTTCACGATCGCGTTCCTCTTGCCTGGTACCTACGTTCTTCGCGCGACTCCTCCGTCCGCGTCCGGATTCAAGCCCGCACTGTTGCCAGGTGGGCTCACGATCACGGCTTCGACCCAGACCCCGAACCAGATCATCGTCGTAGCGCCATAGCTCGAACCCATCAACCATAAACGCCCGAGGAACCCTTCTCGGGCGTTTGTGCATCCGAAGCTTTCCGCGGCGCAAGGCCTATCGGGTGGTACGCTCCCTGCCTAACATCAAGCTGGAGAATCACCCTTCCCGGAAGGCTCAATGTCCCTACGAAATCTGTTTCCTGAATCGATCTTCGGTCGCAAGCTCAATCCCAACGCCGAGCGGCGGCTTCGGCTGTCTCAGGCCCGAGCAGAGGAGACGATCATTCGCGGTCACGTCGACAACGCCCTGATGTTCGTGGACACGCTGGCCGAGGACCTTTCGTTCGACCGGGCGATCGACACCTACATTCGGGTGATGGGAATTCCGGAGCCGCTCGCGAGTACGGTCGCAACCCGTGCGCTCGTCCATCTCGGTCGCGATCTGGTGCCCTTCCGACGCCGCATGCAGCGAGAAGGTGAGGATGCGGTCGCTGAAAAACCGAAGCTCCGGCTGGACGAAGCGTCGCGCGCTCAGGACATCAAGCGCGGGGCGTAGTCGTTAGCGCTCGCCTGCGAGCTCGGGCGAAGCGCGCACCTCTCGGAGATCCGCGATACTGGCCAGCAGTATCGCCACCACGATCCCTGCTGACGTTACGCACCAGATGCAGATCGCGTGTATGACGGCCAGCTCCAGGTACGTCAGCCACGCCGAAAAGAGAACGCCGATGGCCGCCTCGGCAACCAGAAGAGCGGATATGAAGGGCTCGTTCTCGAACCGAGGCATCGTTCCCAACAGCGAGATCAGGAACACCTCGGCGTAGAACAAGAGACCCCACGCTGCGACCGGAAGGTGCAGAAACGTCGACCACTTGCTCGTGTTGACAGTCTCGCACGACCCGATGCTGCAGGTCAGCTCGCCGATGACTCCAAGCTTGAACAGCGTCAGGTACAGGCTGATGAAGATCCCGGCCAGCGCGAGCGCGGCCACGATCATCCGCTTGGTCACTTCGGTTTCTGCGTCGGCGCTGGTGACGTGGTCGCTGGTGTAGAGCTGGCCGTCTTCGCAACCGAATCGACGATCGCCTTCATCGCGTCGTAGGAGGACATGCCCCTGTAGAGCTTGTTCCCGATTAAGAACGTCGGAGTGGAACCTACGCCCCGACGAAGCCCCTCGGCGAGGTTGGCGCCGATCCGCTTCTGATATCTCCTCGCGTCGTAGCAGGTCTCCCACTTGGCGACATCGAGGCCGGTCTCCTGTGCGTAGCGCTTGAAGAACGGTTTCGGACTGTCGGTCGCTTCGGTGTTCCATTCATCCTGGGCCTGAAACAGCCGGTCGTGCATTGGCCAGAACTTGCCTTGTTCGTCCGCGCACGCCGCCGCGTTCGAAGCAGGGACCGAATTACGATGCTGAGAAAGCGGGAAATCGAAGTAGGTGATGTTCGCCAACCCGGGATTGATTATGCGAGTCCTTACGTCGGGCTCGGTAATCACGGAAAAGCCGCCGCAACCGGGACACTCGAAGTCGGCAAATTCGAGGATTTTCACAGGGGCATCGACTTTGCCCATCAAGTAACCGTGAGAAGGCCCGGCGTTGGTCGTGTCAGCAACCTGAATGGCGTTCGTCGCACTGCTCTTTGGTTTGTTTATGACGTACCCGAGCGCGGCAACGCCGACGAGCACTATTGCGCCAAGCAGCCAATAGAACGCTTTTGGCCGGTTTGATGCATTGCGGGACTCCCTGACGGCGCTCTTGCCGGGTACGTTCCTGTCTCTCGGTCTATCGTTATTGGGGGGCATTTTTTGTGGTCGATTTGTTTGCCATGACCGCTGAGTCGGTGGTGTCGCGAAAGCTAAGAGAGGGCTATAGAGATGCAAGCTGATATCCTCAGAGCTCCCGTCGGTGCGGGAGCGATGCACGTCGAGAGGTACGGACACGGCGGAACTGCCGTCATTCTTCTGCATGGCTTCGGCACCTGCAATTTCCTGTGGCGCGCGATCGCCCCCGCCATAACCGCCGCGGGACACACCGCCTACTCGGTCGATCTGCTAGGGCACGGGCAGTCGGATCGTCCAATCGACGCGGATTTCGGCATCGCCGCGCAGGCCGAGTACCTCGATGCTGCGATGACGGTGCTGCGCGTGTCGCGCGCGGTGATCGTCGGAGTCGATTTTGGCGGCGACGTCGCGATGAAGCTGGCGGCGAACCGGCCGGACCGGGTCGAGAAGCTCGTGCTGATCAATACTCCCGCTTTCGATGAGCTTCCTGCCAAAGACATCACTCAGATGCAACGTCGGACCGCGCGATTCGCGTTCAGTCTCACGCGAGGCGTTATGGGAGCCGCACCGCTGCTCGAAGGCGTGCTCAAGGGAAGCGTGGCCGACCAGGAGCACATGCCCATGAAGCTGGTCGCGCGATACCTGGCGCCATTCGTGGGAAAGGACGGCGCAAACCACCTTCTGACGCTGGCGAGCTCTGTCCACCGGGCCGATCTCGACGAGGACGAGTACGCCGAGATCCACGCTCCGACGCTCATCATCTGGGGAGACGAGGACAAGTGGTTGGACTCGAAACTCGCGGACCGACTGGTCAACGCGATTCCTGATGCCCGCCTGGTGCGACTAGCCGGGGTTGCGAGGCTCGTCCCCGAGGAAAATCCGGATCATCTCTCGGAATTGCTGCTCGATTTCATCAAAAGACGCGCGGCGGCATGAACCTTTCTCCTATGAAATGGTGTCTAAGATCAGTAGATTGAAGAAGCACGATTTCATAGACGTTTTTACTCCAACCGAATTGATGAATACTCAGAAAAACAGATTCAGGAAGGAGCCGGTCCGATCGGCAACTCCCTTCGAGGAAGCCCGGGACGAGCTGTTTCAGCAGGTTATGCGCTGCGGCGTAGTTGGCTCGGCGCCCGAAGATCAGAAGGATTGGTTCGACAACACGATGGGGTACCTGACGGAGCGCTACCACGAGCTCAAGCCGTCGGAACTAGAGGAGCTCAGGGTGCTCGGCGAGAGGTTCGCTCAGCCGCCCAAGGTCAGAAAAGCAGTTTGAGAGAGGGGCGCCTACCTGGCGCCCTTTTTTTTACTGCGACTGCGACTGCAACTGCAGCTATCTCCTTCCGCTGATACCTCTCCGGAGGATCACCCCGACCCGTGCCCCGCCACCAAGGCCGACCTCGAACGCGGGCACCCAGCCCGATAGCTGTCGATCCGGAAGGGGTCCCTCGAGCCCCAGGAATACGAGCAGGAACGCCTTCGACCCGCCGTCGGCGGAAGCTCGGAATCGACCGGAGAGCCCCGCGCCAGCGTACGGTACCCAGCGGCTTTGCCGAAACGGATCGAGGCTGAACCGCGAGATGAAATCGGCGCGTGATTCGACGCCGTGGCGACCCGCTCCTACAGCGCCCACAAGGCCCGTGCGCAGGTAGATGCCGGCAGGGATGCTGATGCCGTAGCCAGCCTCCACGCCGGTGCTACGAGCGAAAATCCCATCGACTCGCACTTCGCTCTGGACTGCCTGCGTCGGGATCTGGGCTATTGCGGATGCAGCCCCAGGAACCGTGACCGCCAGCCCCAGCGCGAATACCACGCACGTGCTGGCGAACGCACGGCGCGGCGCCTGATTCGAATCGGGTCGCAAATGGAGACGCTTTGCGATCGGCATGAAGGCCCGCCGCGACTCTAGCGTGCGCGGCCGCGCCAAAGCGCGATGGTGTAGTCTACGATCGACGCGATGGAAATGATTCCAATTGTCATGACCAGGGCGTTCGTAAGCTCCGGGACCACGATTATCGCGACAAGCGTGATGAGCTGCACGACGGTGACGATCTTGCCTAACATCCTCGCCCTGAACACGGCGGGACGGAGAGTTGGAATAATTTTGGCGACTACGAACCCGACTGCCGTGGCAAGATCGCGTGTCAGGAAGATGAAATACTGGCCGGTCGTCAGCCGGCCCTCTATCAGGTAGGTCGAAATCGCAACGAGAACGAAAATGCGGTCAGCCAGGGGATCGAGCAGGGCGCCGGCTGTGCTCTCCGATTTTTCGTGGCGCGCGAGCCAGCCGTCGATGATATCCGTAAAGCCAGCGACCCCGATCAGCGCTATCCGGTCCCACGGTTCCGACGCGAGCACGAACGCGAGCGCGAGTATCACGCGCGACAGCGAAATCGTATTGGGAAGAGTAAACAGGGCGCTGCGATTCATGCGACCGAAAAGTAAGAGCGGTAGAGAGCGCTTGCCAGCGCGTTACCTCATGTCTAGCTTCGCTCGATGACCTCGCGCGGGCTGCTCGGGCCCCTTTACGTCGCGCTCTGTGTGGCGATGATCGCATGGGACATCCTGATGGCGGGGCGAATCGCGCAGCTGCGACGCACGCCGCGCGCGTTCCAGGCAATCACCGGCATCGCCGGACTTCTCCTCGTCCCGGCGCTCGTCGTGGCTTATACCGCGCAGTCGCTGCTCTACGGACGGGCGATCCTTCTGGTGGCGTGGCTCTGGCCGTTCACTTCCCTGCTCTTCGTGCTGCAAACGATCTACGCTCTCGGACGCCGGCTCGTCACTCCGCTGCTGGGGTTTCCGCTCCTGGTGTACAACGTGATCATCGCTACGGTAGCGGTGACGAAATTCGTCATTACGCGCGGAGACTCACCAGCGGAATTCGGTCTCGCGCTGAACGCGGCGCAGGCGAGCATGCTCGGCACTTTCTTCGGCGCGCCGGCGCTTTGGAATCCGATCTTCCTTCAGGTGCCGCTGTTCGCTCCATCACTTCCGGCGCGATGGGGCTTTACCCGACTCGCCCGTGCCGCGCTCGCGGGAGCCGCCATTGCGATGACGGCGCTGGTGCTGGTGGAGCTGCCCGGCGCCTACGAGGGAATCAAGAGCTACGCTGTCCATTCGAAGGACCAGCTCCAGGAGCATCCCGACGGAGACTTCGCGATAGGGCTCAAGATCTTTCCCGATTTGAGAAGCGGTCCGCCGCCTCTGTCGATCGAATACGACCTTGCCCTCGCGGATACGCTCAACGTCGGTGCGATCAGCATCGTCATTGATCCGGAAGCGGCACGCGGCGTTCCACTCGACTCATTGGCGCGCTCGATAGACGAGGCCCGCGCGGACAGCACGGTCATCATCGTCGCCCTCGGTTACCCCAAGAATGGCGACAAGGAGATCAGGCAGTCGCGCGAAGGCTACACGACCGCGCGCCTCAAGGACATCGATCGGATCGCGAGGCGTCTCAAGCCCGATTACCTCATTCCGGCGGTCGATCCGCTGGAGGAAGGATCTCGCGTTCTCGGAGACCAGACCCCGCAGTACTGGATCGACTACTTCTCGCGAGCAGCACGGGTGGCGCACTACATCTATCCACGCATCAAGGTCGCTGTGCCCATCAGCAGTTACGGCACTCGCGATAGCACGCTCTACGCGTGGGCGGCGCGGCGTGGATCACCGATCGATGTGGTGGGCTTCTCGCTGCTCGCCGGATTTGACGGCGCCAGGTCACTCGACACACACATGAGAGTGGCGCAGCGGTGGATGCGGCTGTATCCCAACCCGAAGGAGCACTGGGTATTCGCGGCGGGTGGATACCCGCTGGTGCATGGCGAACAAAACCAGGAGCGTGCGATCTGGGGTGTGCTGGCGTGGGCCACCGCAGAGACGGCGATCAAGGGACTCGTCGTGTACGAAGCCGGGGACTATTACACCGTCCGAGGATTGCGCGCACCAGGCGGTCGATTGCGCCCCTCTACCGCGGCCATTCTTCGCGCCGAGCAGGGACTTCGATCCAGCGCGCAGTAGCACCTAGACCGTTCGACCAACTCCGCGCACGATCCCCTCAACCCGACGCGCGGGATCGAAGTAGCGACGCGCGACCTCCCGCATCTGCTCCGCCGTGACAGATCGAACGCGTGTATCGTGCTCGGTGAGCTCGTGCAAGCCAGCGCCGAACATCCACGCGTCGAGCATTTCTGCCAGCAGCGTGGCGCCCAGCTCCTGGGCGATGGCGTGGGTACCGATGGTGTATTGCTTGGCGCGCGACAGCTCGTCTTCCCCAACCGGGTGCTCGCGCAGCTTCGCGAACTCCGCCAGCAGTCCGCTCCGCGCGATCTCTTCCTTCTCCGGCGACGTTGCGA
>DATCPG010000125.1:0-10265 GCA_036570225.1 Gemmatimonadaceae bacterium
CTGGCGTGGTACGCACTCGAAAACGCGCTGGCGGAAAGAGCGTCGGCGTAGCCGCTCGCGCTTCGGCGCATCCACCCGCAACTTGTACGACATGCCAAAGCTGCGCTTCAGGATCTCGATGTCACTCGACGGGTTCGTGGCGGGTCCGAACCAGAGCGTCGACAACCCACTCGGAATTGGAGGCATGCGACTCCACGAGTGGGCATTTGCGCTCGGGATCTTCCGCAACCAGCACGGCATGGAAGGTGGTGAGATCAACGAAAGCACCCGCGTGGTAGAGGAGTCGCTCGTGAACATCGGCGCCACCGTGATGGGGCGCAACATGTTCGGCGGGCACCCTGACCGCTGGGATCCGAACAAACCGTGGGACGGCTGGTGGGGAATCAACCCTCCGTACCATCACCCGGTGTTCGTGCTCACGCACCACAAGCGCGAGCCTCTCGTGCTCGATGGCGGAACGACGTTCACGTTTGTCACGGATGGGATCCACTCGGCGCTCGAACAGGCGCGCCAGGCTGCAGGCGGGAAAGACGTGTCCCTTGCGGGAGGAGCACAAGCCGCGCAGCAGTATCTCGCCGCCGGCCTCGTGGACGAGATGGAGATCAACCTCGTGCCGACGCTACTCGGCAGCGGCGAATGGCTTTTCGAGGGCATCGGTGACGATCTGCACGGACTTCAGCTCGTGAGGACGGTCGCTGCACCACAGGTAACGCACCTCAAGTTCACAAGGCGCTGAGGGAGCGCTCGCGACGCCCATGACTCGCGCGACTATTTGGGTTCCGCAGGTTTTCGGTACGCGATGCGCATTCCTCTTGAGCGCTTTGGTCGCCTCTGCGTGCAGCACGGCTTCGATCGTTTCCAGTCCTCGAACGACGACAAAGTGGGTTCAGGTCTGGAGCGACGAGTTCGATGGTCCCGCCGGCGCTCGCGTTAACGGCACGAAATGGAGCTACGAAACGGCCGATGGGTGCCAGAACGGAATCTGCGGCTGGGGCAACAACGAAAAGGAATACTATACCGACGCAGCCGAGAACATTGCGCTCAACGGACACGGGCAGCTGATGATCGTTGCACGGGGTGCTCCGACCGGCCTCACCTGCAGTTACGGGCCGTGTCTGTACACGTCGGCGAGGATCACCACTCGCGGGAAGATGCTCGCGGCTCCCGGCAGGGTGGAAGCACGCATCAAGCTCCCGCTGGGCCAGGGACTCTGGCCCGCATTCTGGATGCTGGGCCACACCTCGCCCATCACCCCGTGGCCGGCGTGCGGTGAGCTCGACATCATGGAGAACAAGGGCAGCCAGCCGAAGACCACGAGCTCGGCGGTGCATGGGCCGGGGTATTCGGGTGAAACGCCGTTCGCCCACTCAACCAGTCTCACCAGCGGTGTCCTGTCGGACGACTTCCACACATTTGCGATCGAATGGGATTCGGCCGCTGTCCGATTCTTCGTGGACGGCAAGCCTCACTACACGGTCACGCGCAAAGCGATCGAGCACTACGGTAGCTCGATACTCGACCAGCCATTCTTCCTGATGCTCAATCTCGCTGTGGGCGGGCACTTCGACGGCGATCCGCGGTCGGACGCGATCTTCCCGGCGACCATGCTCGTGGATTACGTACGAGTCTATGCGAGGCCGTGAGATGAAAACTCGGCCGTCATCACGAAATAATGCCGAGGGCGACCAGCTGAAGCTGCGAGCTTATTTTGCATCGCTGCCGCCCGATGCCAGGAAGCGCCTCAAGCAGTTGCGCGATGCCATCCGGGCGGCAGCCCCCGGCGCCACGGAGGTTATCAGCTACTCGATGCCGGCCTTCAGGCTAAATGGGCGAATCCTCGTTTACTATGCCGCCTGGAAAAACCACAGCAGTTTGTATCCGGTGACCGCGGCAGTGAAGCGACCCAATGCCGCCGCGCTCAAAGGATACGAGACTTCGAAAGGGACGGTTCGATTTCCATTGGACAAGCCTTTGCCATCGAGCCTTGTTAAACGGCTCGTAAGAACACGCGTCGCTCAGTTACGACAGAAGACAGCCAAGGCCAAATCAAGGAGTGCACGATGAAAAAGAAATCGGGACGATCCGCGAGAAAACCCGCGACTAAACGGCCTTCGACGAAGCGATCTTCACGGAAGCGCTCGACATCATCGACCCGGAGTCATGTACCGACACGCGGACTCTATGGCTGGATCACGCACACCGAATTGGCGAGCTCGGATCCGTTGGCAACAAAGGCCTGGTGCACCAAGGTTCTCGGGTGGAAGTTCCAGCCTGGCGCTCGCATGCCCGACGGCCGCGAGTACCACCTCTTCGCCTACTCAGAAATGGGTGGAGGAGGAATTCGCCCGACCAGTTCGTCGGAGACTCCAGGCAGCAGCTTCACGGTCCACGTTGCGGACACCCGGGCCGCATTCGAACAAGCGCTGCGCGAGGGCGCCGAACCAATGCTGCCACCAACACCGGTGATGCCGGGGGTCACCATTGCGGTCGTGCGCGCACCCGGGGGCGTCCCGGTCGGTTTCTCGGGTCCGTAGGGCAACGCCGGATGGCTGTCTCCGGCATCGCCCGTCCAGAGGGTTAGAAAGTGTGAGAGAGGATCGTCTTGAGCACGACTTTGTCCGACCCGCTGGTTATGCCGAACCCGATCCCGGCCTCCACGTCCAGAACTCTGCCGGCTCGGTCGGCTACCGCGAAAATGGAGCTCTCTCCTTCCCTCAAATCACGCACTTCTCCGAAGTCGCCGTAGTACTCGATGGCCCCTGCCCACGCGCGGCTGCGGTTGTACGCAAGGCGCACTGCCGGCATGAACTCCAGATGGGATAATCCGTTGAAGGACGTGTCGAGAATAGGGTTGGCAATAAGATCCCACGGACCGGATCGGACCCCGATTATAGGCCGGATCTCAGCCCCATAGCGCGACTGATCCCAGTCACGGGAGTTTCGACTGAGTTCGAAATTCACGCCGTAGAACAAACGACGGGCCCCAGCGTTGGGAACTGCGAAGAGTGCGCGCAGCTTGGCGCCATCGAGCAGGATCTGGCCACGTCGCGTGATCGTGTAGACGGGCATGTAGGCGCCCGCCTCGAACCAGTCGGTGACGCCGTACGCCCACTCGAACGCGCCATTCACCGACCCTTGCGGTACAACTCCCCCAGGGATGGCGGCAGTAGTCCGGCCACTCGGCGTGTAGTTGGCGTGAAGCGTAACGTTGAACTTTCCAGGGCTCTCGAGATCCCCTGTGTAGACCTGGATCTCGTCTGTTTGCGCATGGACGGCACGACTCAGCAGAACTGAACAGATTGCGACAGCGAGCCCAAGGAGCTTTTGGGGTAGCGGGCTGGGTCTCATCCCCAAAAAATAACAAGCTGTGGCATGGAATCCGCTTCTTGTCTGCTGTCTATTTCAATTCCTGCCGCCATGACTAATCCGATCCCGACAACCTCCGAGCAGTATTCACCTTCCCTTCTGCCGCGCGATACTTTCCGGACGCTCATCGCACTGGCGATCATCCTGCTCACCCTCGGCGGCTGGGTTTACGCGATGATGATTCCCATCGACCGATTCGCACTCAGCGCTCAGACGCGTTTGTGGTGGATTGAGCAGGTCGTGAGCTTCGTGCTCGCCCTCGTCTGCATCGGAATCGTTCTTCGCAAGCGCTCGTTTCTCACTGCGGCGTTCTGGTTGACGGTCTACTCCCTCGTGTTCGATGTGATGCGCTGGATATTCGAGTTCAAGGAAGGGCAGCTGAGACTTCCGATCGCGCTCATCCTCTACGCGCTGTTCATCTGGCGGCTGCAGCTCGCGCGCAGCACCGTAGCGGCCGAGCAGCGTGCGGTTGTCGTCTAGCGGCTGAATCCCGGGCCGGAGTGGCGGACTCCGGCCCCTTTTGCAAGTATTTATCTTCGGCAACAAACCGCTCGGCTGAAATCGATCCTTCTCAGCGTGCTGTCATACGTCCTACGGCACATCCTCTGATACTCGCTCACGCCTGACCGCCAGCGACGGGATCCGCATCCCGCGTCGGGCGGTCGCGATCGCGTTCGGTGTGATCGCGACGTTTCCTCACAGCTCGCCAGCGCAGGTGAATCTCCAGGAGGCGTCGGTCGGGAACAGACAGGCGATCGCGGATTCGAGCGAGATCGCCCACCGCGCGCGGGATCGGCAGTCAGAGTTCGAGAGCAGGCGCAGGCATCTGCTTCCCCGATTCGAGGCGGGAACGGCAGATCACTGTCTCATCATCGGGCGATTCTGCGAGTGGCATCCGAACCTTGAGGGCTACTACGTTCCCGAAGAGGGCGATAACATCCGTCGCTTGCGGGCTGAGCTCCTTCGTGATCTGGAGAAAGCGGGCACGGCGGTTCCCGGTGACGACTGGATCATCGGCCAGCGGATCCGTTACCTCGTCGAGGCAAAGGATACCACCGCGATTGGCGTCGCGCGCTCGTGCAAGGCGAGCAAATGGTGGTGCGATGCGTTGCTCGGGTTCGTTCTGCACGTCCGCGGGGATTTCGCGATGGCGGATAGCGTCTTCTCCGTCGCGCTCGCGGAAATGCCTTCGGCGACACGCTGCCACTGGGTGAATCTCTCGCCGCTTCTCGACGACGATCTGCGTGGCACGTATCGCAAGATGTCGTGCGAGCAACGCCAAGCGGCGAATGCGCGCATCTGGTGGATGGCGGATCCGCTTTACATCACGCCGGGCAATGAGCGTCGCACCGAACATTTTTCCCGCGTGCTGCACACAGCGCTGGAACAGGACGCAGCCAACACCTACGGTGTGTCGTGGAGCGGCGATCTCGCCGAGCTGCTTCTTCGGTTCGGCTGGGCCGAGAAATGGACGCAGGAGCCACCCGCGAGCGTGTATCTGGGAGCGCAGATCTCGGTCTCCGGGCACGAGCGCGAGCCAGGATTCCATTTCTTTCTCACCAAGCGGCCGCCCGACACACTCGCCCGGATTGTGGACTCGCTGTTCGACATCAAGCAATTCCCGCCGAGGGAACAATATGCTCCGCCGTACGCGCGGTCCTTTACTGGCCTCGACGCCCAGGTCGCGCGGTTCCGGCGTGGGGATTCGACGCGCATAGTCGCCGCTTACGACGTGAGCGCGGACACGATTTTCCGCCGCCACAAATTCGAGGCTGCGCTCATCGCGATGCGGGACGAAGGGACGCCGCCATCGATGAGTGTGGTTGCCGAGTCACCAACGAGGAACGTGTTGGCGGTGTCGACGCCGTGGAAATCGCAGCTCATCGGAGTGGAGCTACTGGCAAGAGACAGTGCTGGCGCGGCACGGTGGCGGACGGGCTTCGCGGAGATACCGGTCGAGTCCGGGACGATCAGCGTATCTGACCTGCTGTTCGTCGATGGAGGTCCTTCACTCCCATCCGATCTGAACGAAGCCATTACACAGGCGCACGGCGGCACCAAATTCCTGCGCGACCAACGCGTTGGACTGTTCTGGGAGATTTACGGCAAGACTCCGGCGGACAGTGCGCTGCCGATCTCTCTCACCATCACTCCAATCGACCAGGGTTTTCTCCGTCGCGCATTCAGGGTTTTGCGAATCGTGCCCAAGGCCACCCCGCTGAATATCCGGTGGCAGGAGAATGGAGCCTCTGGCGTGCTCTCAGCGAGATCGGTGCTGCTGGATCTCTCACTCGTGCCCGCTGGCAGGTACCAAGTGAAGCTCGAGGTTGGGAATTACCCGCTGGCGGTGGCGTCGCGAATCATCGAGGTTGAATAGCAAATGGAAGCATCTTCGTGCATCGCCAATATCGGCTCGCAGGAGCGGCGAAAGCGGCTCGTGTTTGGAATCGCAGCGCTTGCGGCAAGCGTCGTGATTTCCTTCTTGTTTGTTTTTTATGGAGTGCGCCCGTTATTCCGGCTGCCGTTGTTTGTGCCGCTTTTCGCCGGCGCGCTGGGGTTCTTCCAGGCGCGCGATCGAACGTGAGTGAAGCTCGCATCGCGCGGTCAGCGCGACATGGATACCGGCCCTCAACCGATAGCTGACAAAGCGGAAGCGGATCAGGTCCGGCAGCAGGCGAAAGCCGTCTACATCAAGGCAATCATTTCAGCCGCAATCCTTACGGCGCTCGCCCTCATTCAGTAACCTTCGAAACCACTCGTACAGCCGCCCACACCGAGGACATGATGCGCTCAGGGTTCGTCGCAGCTTTTATGGGAATTGGAGGGATCTTCCTCTGTTTTTCAGCCGTCGTCTTCGTCATCGGTCTTCTCGCGAGACACGGCGACGTCGGGCACCAGTTGGCCGCCATGAACCTGTTGACAGTCGCCACCCTCGCCCTGGGCGTAATTCTGTTTGGCCTTGGGTACCTTCTGAACCGGGTTGGCCGTAGCACACGGAACGACCCTGCCAGCACCAGTCGCTAGCGCCCTGGAGTAGTTGTTCGGCATAGCGTATTTCGACGTCTCGCGACTACTACGTCATTTGACGCATAGAGGCCTTCCGGCATTCCGGCGATCGTAGAGCAGCAGTAAACGCTCAATCGCCGAACGGAGGCCCAATGAATCTCGATCAACGAACCCAACCGACCCTCAAGGAGCGCCTCGAGTTTCTACTGCAGGCGCCCTGCGATTGGATACTCAAGGCATCGTGCGTGAGGTACGCCAGCTTTCTCGCGATGTTCAGGCTCCTGCCGCCCAGCTACCTCGCATGGGCATCCCGCGTGAAGGCGCGCAAGGCCTATTACCGGGCTCTCCGCAGGGTGCCGGCGTATCGCCAGTTCCTGGCCGCTGAAGGTGGCGTGCACGTCCCGGAAACGGACAAGGACAACTACATCAAGCCGTACGAAACCGGTGCGCGGTGCGTCGGCGGCAGCTTCCTCCACGGCCGGACGATGATCGACGAATCGTCCGGCTCTACCGGTACTCCTTACAACTGGGTGCGGAGCGAGAGGGAGCGGCACGAGAGTCACACCTTCGTCAGCTATTTCGCCACGTACTGTTATGGCCGCGAGCCGTGGATCACGATCAACGGCTTCAGCATGGGCGCGTGGGCGACGGGCATCAACATGGGGATTTCGCTCCAGAAGAACGGAATCGTGAAGAACACCGGTCCCGACATCGCCAAGATTCTTCACACGCTTCGCTTTTTCGGTCCGGGACACACGTATCTGATCACCGGCTATCCGCCGTTTCTCAAGCATCTCATCGATGTCGCCGACGAGGAGGGCTTTCCCTTCGAGAGCTACAAGCTGTACGGACTAGCTGGCGGCGAAGGCATGTCGGAGGGACTGCGCGATTATCTGCTTCGACGCTTCACGAAGGTCTACAGCGGTTATGGGGCGACCGATCTGGAGATCGGCATCGCCGGAGAGACACCGATATCGGTCGCGATCCGGCGACTCGCGCGCGAGCGTGAGGACGTGAAGCTCGCGCTCTTCGGCTCCGACTCCCGACTGCCGATGGTCTTTCAGTACAACCCCGTCATGCATCACGTCGAGGTCAACGAGAACGACGAAGTCGTCTTTACGATATCGCGCAAATCCCTGCTGTCTCCGCGCATACGGTACAACGTGCACGATCTGGGCGGCGTTCTCACGAGCGACGAGATGGCAGAGCGACTTGCTTCGGTCGGCGTCGACATCGACCAGCTCCGACGCGACCACGGTGACGGGAACGTGCGTCTTCCTTTCCTGTGGATCTTCGGGCGCCGCGATTACACGATCAGTGTCATGGGCGCGAACATCTATCCGGAGGACATCGAGCAGTGCCTGTATCACGACACGGCGCTCGCGGAGATGACGAATTCGTTCTGCCTCTCCCTGGCGGAGAGTCCGAACGGCGACGTGCGCCCGCGGTTCCTGTTCGAGGTCTCGAGGGAGCCCGATGCTGAGCTCGCTCGTCGGTTTTCGGCATCGATCCTTTCACGGCTGGTCGAGCTGAACGCGGATTTCCGCGAAGCCTGGCGGGAGTATCCTGAGACACTCGTGCCGGAGATCCAGTTGTATCGGATTGGCGAGGGGCCGTTCGCCGGCGACGCGGGAAAAATCAAGCAGGCACGTTTGCTTCCCGCCGCCTGAAGGACGACAACTATGCGCCCCCTCATTCAGCTCGCGCTCCGTCGGCCAAAGCTCGTGATCTTCGCGTGGATTGCGGTCCTCGCTGTGGCCGCGCCCTTCGCATCGCGGCTGGCCGGCGCGCTTCGCGGCAGTACTGACGCAGTTCCGGGAAGTCCGTCGGAGCTGGTATCGCGCGATGTCGACCGCGCTTTCGGAAAGGGCTCCGCTTTCGTCTTCCCCACAGTTCTGACCTCGTCCGGCATTGCGACGACCGACCCGCGTTTCGCGGCGGCCGCGAAGAATCTCGAGCGAGTGCTCGATTCAGCCGGAATGATCGATGTGAGGCACTACTGGAACACAGGTGACAAGACTCTCCTCGGACGCGACGGCCATTCCGCGCTTCTGCTGGTGAGGCCGAGTGCGGAGACTTTCTTCGAGGCGGAGTCGAGCGTTGACCGGATCAGGAACGCAGCGCGTGCATCCCAGCTCGGCTCTCCGTTCGAAGTCAAGGTGACCGGGATGATCTCGCTCTTCCACGATCTCGATGTGAATGCGTCCGACGATCTGTTGCGGGCGGAGCGCATCGGCATCCCGCTCACGCTCATCGTGCTGCTGATAGTGTTCGGTGCGCCGATCGCCGCGGGCTTGCCGCTCGTGCTCGCTCTCGGGACGATCGCGATAACGCTCGCCGTCCTGTACGCGCTGTCACGCGTGATGCCAGTCAGCGTGTTCGCGCAGAATGCGGTGACGATGGTCGGCCTCGGCATCGGCGTGGACTACGCACTGTTTCTGGTGAGTCGCTGTCGCGAGGAGCTATCGCGCGGTGCTTCGTTTCGGAGCGCGATCGAGACTGCCGCCGACCAGGCGGGGCACGTCGTGCTGGTGTCAGGCCTCGCGGTCTGCACCGGATTCCTGGCTCTTTTCATGGTGCACATTCGCTTTCTCCACACGCTCGCACTGGGCGGGGTCGCGGTGGTAGTGACGTCCGTGCTGATGACGCTGACGCTGCTCCCTTCCATGCTGCTGCTGATTGGAGAGAAGCTGAACTGGCCTCGCAAGTTGTCGCGACGGCCGCGCCGCGACGGCGGGTTGTGGGCGCGGTGGGCGCGCGAGACAATGACCAGACCGTGGCGGTATCTCGTTCCTTCCGTAATAGTGCTCGGCGTGCTGATCGTCCCGACGCTCCGGCTCAAGGCGTGGAACATGGGAGCGGACGACCTTTCTCCGGCGATGGAAGCGCGTCAGGGGTACGACGTCCTCACGCGCAACTTCGTCGCGGGCTGGATGGGTCCGATCGCCATCCTGGTTAAGAGCCGCGAGAATGGGGATCTCAAGACTGTTGAACGCCAGACGGCGATAGCGGCGATCGCATCGCGTCTTGCGTCCGACCCACGCGTACAGGTTGTTGGCGGGCGCCCCAGTGGGGATGGACGCTCGGCGCTCGTTTTTGTCGTTCCGCGATCGGCACCGGAATCGGATGAGGTGATGACATTGGTGCGACAGCTGCGCGCAGACCCATGGCGGGCTGCCAACGATGCCGGTCTCGCGATCCAGGTTGGTGGGTTCAGTGCGAGCATCCTGGATTTCGACGCTGAGCTGTTCGGAAGTCTGAAGCGTGTGATTCCGGTCGTCCTCGCGATCACGTTCATCGCGCTGGTTTTCGCATTCCGCTCGATCGTGGTACCAATCAAAGCGATCACGATGAATTTGATCTCAGTGCTCGCTGCCTATGGCTTCCTGGTGTACGTGTTCCAGGAGGGCGTCGGTGCCGGGCTGATCGGTCTCGTGCCTCCGGGCGGACTCAATTCATTCATAGTTCTCATGCTGTTCACAATCCTCTTCGGGTTGTCGATGGATTACGAGGTGCTTCTTCTCAGTCGCATCAAGGAGGAGTATCAGCGCACAGGCGACAACAGAAACTCCGTTGTCGGCGGACTTTCCAGCACCGGCGGGCTCATTACGAGCGCGGCACTCATCATGGTCGTCTTGTTCGGCTCGTTCGGATTCACCCGACTCACTGCCACCCGTGAATTCGGTTTAGGCCTCGCCTTCGCCGTGGCGCTGGATGCAACGCTGATTCGCGTAGTGCTCGTTCCGATCCTGATGGGTTTGCTCGGTCGCGCCAATTGGTGGTTCCCAAAATCGCTCATGCCGGGTGGAAGTCGCGCTCGGCGAGGTGCCAGCGTAGAGCCACGAATCCAGCGAGGCGTCGAGGTGTAGATCACCAGTTAGCTTACGACCACG
>DATCPG010000126.1:0-6139 GCA_036570225.1 Gemmatimonadaceae bacterium
GTCCCTCGCCAGGCCGGGATGCAGCCGTGGTGGTGGTTCCGTCTGGACACCGGGCAGAGCACCCGCTACGCGCCATTCGAGGCCGCGCCGACCGACACTCAACAGTCAGTTCAGGCGCGAATCATCGCCTACTACGCCGCGCTCCTCGCAACCGAAGCGCGGCCGGCTTATCAGAGACCCGTCTGGCAGAAGCCCAAGCCGGCAGCTCCCGCTGGGGAAACCGTTCCAACCACTTAGGGTGGCTGGGTCGCGCTATCTCTCCGGAGTTTCCATAGCGGGATCTTCCAGCTCCCAGACTGGAATTCCGTCCGACTGACCGTATATGTCGGGTTGACCTAGTAGCCGGGCGATGAGCGACAAGAGCTCGAATGACTCGCTTGTCCAGCAATAGCAACGGCCGGCGACTATCCGTTACGGGCCCGGGGGAGTGAGAGGATGAACTGCGCGCCTTTCCCTTCGGCGCTCTCTACGGTGAGATCCCCGTCCATCGCCCGCGCGAGATCGCGGCTTATCGCCAGGCCCAATCCGACCCCGCTTTCCCGGCCGACGAACGATTCCTTCAGCTGAATGAACGGCTCGAAGATCGCTTCGTGCTTTTCGGGAGCGATCCCGATCCCTGTATCGCTGATCCGCATGGTCACCCTATCGTCTACCGCGCCGCAGCTCGCACTGATGTGGCCACCGGGCGGCGTGAACTTGATCGCGTTCGAGAAGAGGTTGACCAGAATCTGCGTCACCCGCGCGCGATCAGCGCGCGCGACGATACTCTTGTCACCGGCGATGCCGTCGAACGAAATACCCTTTTGTCCAAAGAGGGGCTCGATCAGCTCGATCGCGTACTGCATCGCCTCACACGCCGCAACATCGGTTACCGAGTAGGTGAACCGCCCACTTCCGACCTGTACGAAGTTCAGGATCTCGGTGATCAGGAGCGCGAGATGCTGCTGATTGGTCTTGACCCGCATGAAGTCGGCGTGCTGTCTCTCGGTAACCGGACCTCGCAGTCCCATGTCGAGGAGATCGATGTAGCCGCCTATAGCGTTGAGGGGAGTCCGCAGCTCATGACTCATGGCGCCGAGGAACACGGTTTTCGCTTTGTTCGCGGTTTCCGCGCTCCGTTTGTGCACGAGGGCGAGATCATACACCTGCGCGTTATCGAGCGCGAGCGCCCCTCGCGTTGCAACATCTTTGGCGAGGTGGATGTCATCGGGACTATAGGGGATGCCGCGCTGTGAACCCACAAAGGTTATTGCGCCAAGCAGCTTTCTCCGCGCGACGAGAGGGACTGTCAGTAGAGATCCGATCCCCAGCTGACTGAGGATGTCGAGATTTTCGGGACTGTGCGAGGCGGCGGCAAGTGTCGCTTCGATGTCATCCGCAATGAGCGTCGGCCGCGGATCCCGCATCATCGCGGGCGCGCCGAATGGATCGCCGGGCTCCGCGGTCCATTTCTTTTGCAGTCGTCGAGCGAGCTGCTGCTTGGCCGGATCCGGATGATAGATGCCTAGACGGTGGATCGAATCTCCCTCCTCCAGAATATCAACGATGCACCACGCACCGAGCAGGGGAAGTGCCAGCCGTGTCAGCGCGATCAGCGTGCTCGATTGATCGACGGACTCGGCAAGGAGGCGGCCGGCCTCGGCGAGAAAAGCCGCCCGGCGTCGCGCCGCCTCGGCGTCTTCGGCGAGCCCACGCTCGCGGAGCGCGCTGAGCAACATCTGCTCGGCGATCTGCCGCTGAAGATCGAGCGTAGCGTCAGGCGTCGTCGGCTCACGAATCTCAATACCCAGGGCCTCCGTGTGTCCGTCGGAGGCGATCACGGGCCAGATGCTATATTGTCGTCCCTTCGCCGTCTCGCTTGTCGTCTCAATCCGCGCATCCAGGAACTCCACGCGGTCGCGAAACGCTTCATCCAGAATCCCGTTTAGCGCGTCGCTTTCCGGAGCTTTGAAAAGAGTCGCCACCGGTACGTTGAGCGCGTCACCGTTTACGATGCCAGCCAGGCGGCAAAAGGCTGGATTCGCGTACACGAGCGTATGCTCCGCCCCGATTGAGATGGCGAATGGGAGCGCGGTTTTTTGCATGTAGTCGCGGAGCGCCGCCTGAACGGAAAGCTCGGTGGCGCGCGCGTTACCAGGCTGACCTCGGGAGCTCATTCAGTCCTAATTCTTTGCCCGTTTCGGTTTCGCGCGAAGCGTAGGCACCCCGGTAATTATTCCGTCGTATTCCTTCAGTGAGTCACCGACGACCACTCCCTTCGGCGTTATCTCGTAGCGCCTGAACTCATGGCTGTGCTCGCTTCCGCGCATCTTGATCACGGCCATCACTCGCCCGAGCGCTCCCTCGATCTCGACGTACCGTTGGACGATGATCTCGTCGGTGATGAACGATACATTCTCCGACGTAAATCGCGCTTCGCGGAATGCCTCGGAGACTTCCGCTGTCATGAACACGGTGACGCCCGTTGCCGTCAGCGTTCCAACCAGACGGTAGAGCGACTCACGGAAGTCCTCGCGGAAGGTCGGAGCAAGCGCGACCTCGAACCCCGACAGCGAGTCGATGACAACACGCCTTGCATCGATCCGGTCCACTGCCTCGAGAATCGAAAAGAGGGTTTCATCGACGGAGAGATCGAGCGGACGGAGATAGATAATCTCCAACTTCCCAGCCTTGACCATCTTTGCGATGTCTGGATTTCGCGCGCCGGCGCGGGCGATGTACTCTTCCGGGTACTCCTCGAATACCGCGATCACGCCGTTCTCGCCTTGCGCTAATCCAGCCACCATGAATTGTGTCGCGATCGTCGACTTGCCGCTGCCCGCGGGTCCGGTGAGCAGCACCGCGTCGCCGGCAATGATTCCGCCACCGATCATTTCGTCCATCCCGGGCACGCCTGTTGGCTGTCGCTCGGCCTTAGGCAGCTTTCGTTTCAGCGTCTGCTCGGGGATGCGCGGAAAGACCTGGAGTCCGCTGTCGGTGATTCGGAACGTGTGGAGTCCGGGCATTGGGGCGCGGCCGCGCGCCTTCACCACCTGAAGTTTTCGAACAACGGAATTCCGATCAGTGGCCTGCGAGAGCCAGAGTACACCGTCGGCTACGGTGAAGACGGGATTTCGCTGCTCCTCGGTGGCGTACTCGCCGAGGAGGAACGAGGTTACCTCCCAGGTCGTCAGATGATGCGCGAGACGTTGGACGAACCTGTCCAGGTCGAACGTTGTGCCCCTCCATGTGCCGTCGTGCTGGCCGCCAATCGTTCGAAAGGAATCCACGACCACGATTCCTGGTTTGGCGCGCTCAGTCTCACTTACGATACGCTCCAGGACTGCGTCCAGATCCCCTTCCAGCACCTCTGCGCTCAGATTGATGAATTGAATCGCAGAACCGGCCAGATCCGGATCGAAGAAGCTGAACTGCCGTTGATATCGCAGCATCTTGATTGCCGGCTCGCCGAGGACCGTGAAATAAAGTGCGGGTCGCTCGACAGTCGCGTTCGCGAACATTATCTGGTGGGCCAGAGTTGTCTTCCCCGAACCGGGTCCGCCTGCAATCAGATTGAACGAATACTCGGGCAACCCACCGCCGAGCACTGCGTCGAGTCCGGGAACCCCGCTGGGAAGGCTCCGAAGGGCCGACCGCTCTTCTTGCTTCACGCTTTCTCCCGCTTACTGTGGAAAGTCAGATTAGCGCGTTTGGATGCGAACGCGCTCTGCTCGATCAGCTTCGTTGCCATGTCGTCTCCGATCAGTCTGCCCAGCAACTCGACCAGATGGGTGAGCATTGACTCCAGTGCCTTGGCGGTCGCGGTGTCTCCATAAGCGGCGACAGTTTCGGCGACGCCACCCATGTATGGCTCTGATCCAGCGCGGAGCTGAATCTGGCCCAACGGTGGGAACTCGTTTCGCGCATCCGCGTGGGCCCGAATAAAAAGCGCGTGACAACCGTCAGGACCAACCCACCGCGAGAGCTCACGATATAGGTGATCGCCCGCTGCTGCGGCGCGAGCTGAAGTATCGCCCTCGGTTTGCGCAGATCCCTGGCTGTCGATCAGGCGGCGCACGATTTCTCGTGCGGGGCGATCCCGCGAAAGGCCTTCCTTACCGTTACCGGCTGAGTTCATGGAAGCCCGCGCGCGCTGGTTGTGTGCAGTTCCTCACCAACCAAGCTATCCCGCGATTGTACGCTGTACAACCATCATTCACAGCGAAAGGGTGGATACCCCTAGAGCTTTTCGTCCGGGAAAAGCCAGGGCGTCATATTCGCGGCGAGGGTCAGGACGTGCGTGTCTTGCCGTGTAGTGAGCGCTCGCCCCTCAGCTGCTCTCGCGTCATCTTCAAAACGAGAGCCTCGAAATCTGCCCTCGACAAATCTGCGCAGACGCGCGTCAGACGGCCCGTGAGGTCTTTGCGCACGCATTCCTCTCTGCTCTCTTCACTCCTCAGCGAGAGAGCGAGCGAGCTGAACATCGTTTCGCCATTGGGCTCGTGCGCGGGCTTCATTGAAAATATCATCTCGTCTCACATGGTCGCGGAGGCGTTGCCGGAGCGCCGGGCCATAAAGGATTGAGTCGTTACAGCTGTGCTGCTTCGCAAGTGGCGCCTGACGACGGTGACATAGACAGCAAGGTTGCAGCCAAACTGAGAGGGGCAACTTAAGGATAAATGCTGAAAGGATCGCTAATGTACCATTGACCCATTACCATTAAAGAACAGGCTCAAATGATCATGTGCGGGAGTTCCACACCAGCCCGCACTCCCGATCTGCTTCGAACGAGAGGCAGCATCACGGCGCTACTGGCGACGCCTTTCCCCCGCCAAAGCGCTAATGAAAGACCTCCCAATACCGATTGCCGGGCTCCCGGGCGATTTCGTCTCACGGGACGACGAAGATCTCTTCTCATTCATTAACACGCTGCGCCTGTCAGTGAAGGCAAAAGTCGTGGAAGAGCAGCAACACGGCCTGTCGCTCGCTGAAATCGTAGTTCACGTGCGAGAGATGGTCCGGCTCGCCGAGCAGGACGCTCTTCGGCACAAGCCATTTCCCACCCATGCGTTCCGAGCGATCTCGAGGCAGGCAGTTGCCTGGTGCGTCGAGACCTATCAGCCGCTCTCCATCAATGCCAGCAACAACTTTCTGACGCCCACCGAGACCCGGGCTCCGGTGGTGCCAGCTCTCGTGCCCAATGGATCTTCAGCGGGCCGCGTTCCAGCTCAGTCACCAAACAGTAGAGGCCTGCCATGAGTAACTACAAGGGAATTTCAGCGGACGACAAGCACAGGATAATCGCCGCGCTCAAAGCGCGAGGCGCTGGAAGCTGCCCGCGCTGCCGCGACAGTCAATGGACCGTCAGCGAGTATTCTAGGATCGAAGTTCAGGCGACGATGGATCGGGACACAAGCGTGAGAAACACCATCACCGCTGTCATGATCGTTTGTGAGAACTGCGGTTTCATCGCGCAGCACGCGCTCCAGCCTCTCGGCGTTTGGCCGCACACCGAGGCCGACTTCGCTCAGACAGCGACGATTCGCCCCGAAGTGTCCAGAGCGTGAGGGAAATGAGATGACGATAGGACAAAGGCCTTCCGATCGCCGCACTCCCAGCGCGAACGGTTCCGTAATCGCCTCGGGGCATAGTGACGCTCTGCTGACCACGGGAGCGCTGCAGAGCGCGATCTTCAACAGCGCCAACTTCTCGAGCATCGCCACCGACGAGAAGGGCGTCATCCAAATCTTCAACGTCGGTGCCGAGCGTATGCTGGGCTATACGGCCGCCGAAGTGATGAACAAGATTACCCCGGCCGACATTTCCGATCCGCAGGAAGTGATTACGCGCGCCAAAGCCTTGAGCGCCGAGCTTGGGACCACGATCACGCCGGGCTTTGAGGCATTGGTTTTCAAAGCCTCGCGGGGGATAGAGGACATCTACGAATTGACCTACATTCGCAAGGATGGCAGCCGCTTTCCGGCCATCGTGTCGGTCACGGCGCTGCGCGACGCCCTGGACGAGATCATCGGGTACCTCCTCATCGGCACCGACAACACCGCGCGCAAGCAGATCGAGGAAGAGCGGATGAAGCTCGATCAGCGCTTGCGCGATCAGCACTTTTACAACCGCTCGCTGCTCGAATCGAACATCGACGCAC
>DATCPG010000127.1:0-8538 GCA_036570225.1 Gemmatimonadaceae bacterium
CAGTAGCGTCGAAGGCGTCGAGTTCGGACGGCAGCTTCAGAAATTCGTGGACGTCGAGTCCAAGCGTGAGAGCGAGCGTCTCGCCAACGAGCGTGGCCCGTTCCCGGAGTGGGCGCGCTCGATCTGGGGTCCGGACGAGACCGCCGCGCGCGACGCGAGGGGCAATCGCATTCGCCCAATGCAGCTGCTGCGCAACTGCAACGTCAACACGATCGCGCCCACGGGTACCATCTCGATCATCGCCGGCTGCTCGTCTGGTATCGAGCCACTCTTCGCCGTTGCGTTCATGCGCAACCAGGCGGGCGTGCTGATGCCGGATGTGAACGACGACTTCGTCGCCATCGCGAAGAAGGAAGGCTGGTATTCCGAAGAGCTGATGGAGAAGATCGCAAAGGAAGGACACATCCACTTCGACGAAGTCCCGAAGCAGTGGCAGCGTGTATTCGTTACCGCGCACGACATCACACCGGAGTGGCACGTCCGCATGCAGGCCGCCTTTCAGGAGAATTGCGATTCAGCCATCTCCAAGACGACCAACTTCCCGCATGCTGCGACTCCGGAAGACGTGAGATCGATCTATGAGCTCGCTTTTGCGCTCAAGTGCAAGGGCGTCACCGTATATCGCGATGGATCGCGCGACAATCAGGTTCTGTCGACTGGCGCCACTGTTCAGGCCGCTGCCGACCGTGACGGCAAGGCCGACGCGCGCGCCGAGAGGGGCGAGCTCCACGGCACGATCGCCGAGCTGGAAGCGGAGAACGCGAGATTGAAGGAAGCGCTGTTCGATGCGGAGGCGGAGAATCTGCAGCGCCGCGCCAAGCGATCACGCCCGGATACTCTTCGCGGAATCACGACCCGCATCGAGACGCCGCTCGGGACGATGTTCCTCAACATCACCGAGGACGATCGTGGTCAGCCGTTCGAAGTGTTCATCAACCTCGGCAAAGCCGGCGGCGCCGCGATGGCGGACGCCGAGGCGATGGGACGTCTCATCTCTCTGGCGTTGAGATCGGGGATCCCGATTCGCGAGGTGCACCGCCAGCTTCGCGGCATTGCCTCGGATAAGGCGATCGGACTCGGCCCCAACAAGGTACTGTCGGTTCCCGACGCAATTGGCATAGCGCTCGAGAAGTGGATGCGCGAGAAGCAGGGAGTCCAGCAGGATCTGCTCACAGCTGGAACGACGCCCGTCGCACCGATCGAAGTTGCGCAGCCCCGGCCTTCGACAACCGCTGGCTCCGGCGAGAGCGGACAGCCTCAATACGGCTTCGATGCCTTGAATCGCAGCGAGTCGTTTATCGGAACGTGCCCTGATTGTGGATCGTCGCTCGAGTTCGCGGAAGGATGCGCGAAGTGCCACGTGTGCGGATTCTCGGAGTGCGGGTGAGCTGACGGCGCGATATGACCAGAAAAACGCCGAGCATTTGCTCGGCGTTTTTTTTGTCACCGTTACGTGCGTTTCCTAGCGCACACCGCCGAACCACCGCGCACGCTTGATCCCCTTCGATACGAGATCCGGCGGGCCGAACTCCTTCCCACGCTTCCACATGAAATCCATCTCTTCATTCACCGCTGCCAGAGCGAAGCGGGACTCCTTGATCAACAGGAACGCGGCGTAGAGAAGGAGTCCCGCGCCTACGAGTCCGAGAGCGATGGGAATCAGCGTGAACGAGGAGCTCGTCACCGCTACCAGTCCAATCGACACACTCGTGCCGACGAAGAAGGCAAGGGCGCCGTAGAGGCGGGACAGCGCCCGCTGAAGAATCCGCGATCGCGTGGTGACGAAATCGAGCTGAGTGAACAGCATGCGTCTCTCTTCTTCGCGCCCTTCGGCCCGCTGGTCATTCGCGCGTGGAATCAGTGCGCTGGAGATCTCGCGTGTGCGCATCACCGCTTTGCTCAGTCGGTCCGATGTCGCCAGGATCAGCGATCCGCACGCGGAGATGAGCACCGCGGGGGTGATCATCGCCGAGAGAACTGAGGTGGCGTCGGGAAAGGTCGTCATTGTCGCCGAAAGCTAGTCAAAAACAGCCTCGTGACGCAGCGGAAGGAGTGACATATTTAAGCGTACGTTTACGTCTACCAGGCAGGGAGGGCTATGGACGACAAGAAGATAGCGGCGCTCGCGAAGAAGAATGCAGCCAAGGCAGCCAAGTCGAGCGGTCGGAAGGGGTTTGGAAAGAAGTACGACAAGAATCTCGCCGATCTGCCGACCGACGAGGCGACGCTGAAGGAGCGTCAGGAGCACGAGCGCTTCTTCAAGGAGATGCGCAAGAGGGAATTCTAATGTTGACGAGATTCGTATCTCTTGGCGTCCTTGCCGTGCTTGCTGCCGATTTGGGCGCCCAATCCCCACCCGCGTCAAAACCAGCCGCCCCCCAGCCTGCTCAGGCCCCACGAATTCCCAGAGCTACGGCGAGCACCCGCGCGTCAGTCGCAGTTCTGATCGACAGTCGTTGGGGCGAGGGCGGATGGTTCGGAGCGCTGAACCTCGCGGGCCCCGCCAAAATCGCCATCGACTATGGCCAGCCACATGCGCGGGGCCGGGACGTCGTCGGACTGGCCGGCGTGATGCCCTGGGACAGCGTGTGGCGCGCCGGCGCCAACATGTCTACGCAGCTCACCGCCGAAGTCGACATGACAATCGGGAACACGTTCATCCCCCGCGGGATCTACACGCTGTTCGCGCTGCCCACGAGAAATGGGTGGAAGCTGATCGTCAGCAAGGAAGTCCTGCAGTGGGGCACGGACTACGATCCGAAGCAGGATTTCGCCCGCATCGATCTGCGATCGCGCACTCTCGCGGAGCCAATCGAAAGCCTCACCTTCTGGCTCGTGCCAGCGATCGAAGCCCCGCCGTCCGCGACGTTCCCGCACGGAGTTCTCAAGTTTGCCTGGGGCAATACCGAGCTGGCGACGGATTGGCGAGTTGGGCGGTGAGGCCCACTGAACTTGAAAGAGGTGCCAGGTTCCAACTGAACTGGACCAGGCGCCAGGTGCCAACCGAACTGAACACGGTGGGAGGTGCCAGTGGCGTAGGTGCCTGGCACCGGGTTACCACGCCCAGACTTTACGATTTGCGATCTGATCGCACTCAGGTGCCAGGCACCTGGTGACTCGCGTGGCGTGCCGCTATGACGTTCCCTGAACACCTGCCTCCGCCATCACGCCAGTAGTAAAGTCGCGGCGTAGGCACCTGGTACCTGGCACCTGTGCATCTCTGGCACCTCCTACCGTGTTCAGTTCAGTTGGCACCTGATTTAACCTGCGCAAGAGGGCGCGCGTTGGCGCGGGGATCGTTAGAATTGGAGAGAGGGGGATAGTAATGGCAAAGAATCGACTCCAAGAGCTGTACGCTACAGGTCAGTCCATCTGGCTCGACAGCATCGACCGCCGGATGCTGACGGATGGCGAGCTGGAGCGGCGTATTCGCGACGACGCGCTGACGGGCATGACGTCCAATCCGACGATTTTTCAGAAGGCGCTCGCGTCGGGCGATGCCTACGATGAGCAGCTCCTCGGCGCCGATCACGGACTCATCCCGATGCAGCTGTTCGAGCTCGTCGAGACGACGGATGTGCGCGATGCGTGCGACATCTTCGCGGGAGTTTACAGCTCGACGCGTGGCGCCGACGGCTTTGTCTCGATCGAGGTATCTCCGGGCGTGTCGCACAGCGCGGACGCAACGGTTGAGGAAGCGCGCAGACTCTGGAGAACGGTCGACCGGCCGAACGTAATGGTCAAGGTTCCCGGAACCCCCGAAGGTGCGATTGCGGTGCAGCGCCTGATCGGCGAGGGAATCAACGTCAACATCACACTCCTTTTTGCGATCGAGGCGCACGAGCGCGTTATCGAAGCGTATCTCTCGGGGCTCGAGGATCGCGTCAAGGCGCGGAAGCCAATCGATGGCCTCTCATCGGTCGCCAGCTTCTTCGTGAGCAGAGTAGACACCGAGATCGACAAGCGACTGGACGCTCTGATTGCAAAAGCACCGCAGCTCGAGAAGGAGAGACTGCAGCTGCTCAAGGGCCGTGCGGCGATCGCCAACGCGAAGCTGGCCTACCGTCTCTTCACCCAGAAGTTCTCGGGGCCGCGGTGGGAAGCGTTGTCGAAGCATGGCGCTCGCGTGCAACGCCCTCTATGGGCCAGCACGAGCACCAAGAACCCGGCTTACCGTGACGTGATGTACGTCGAGGAATTGATCGGGTCGGACACGGTCGACACTATGCCGCCCGCTACGATCGATGCGTTCAAGGATCATGGGGAGGTGGCGAGGACGGTCGACAAGAAGGTGTCCGCCGCCGACGCGCTGCTCAGGGAGATCGAGGCCGTCGGAATCCCGATGCGCGAAGTGACTGACAAGCTGCTCATCGAAGGGATCGCCAGCTTCCAGAAATCATTCGACGAATTGCTTGCGGGACTCGAAGCAAAGATCGGCTCACTCGCACCCGGCGGGAAGTGACCGGCATCTACACACCGCGCACCAAGATCGTCTGCACACTTGGTCCTTCAACTGCAAGCGCTGACGCCATTCGAGGGCTGATAGATGCCGGGATGAACGTCGCCCGCGTGAACTTCTCGCACGGCACCCACGAGCAGCACGCGGCGACGATCAAGATGGTTCGGCAACTGGCGCAGGAGGCCAACAAGCCGATCGCTATTCTGGGCGACCTTCAGGGTCCCCGGATCCGAATCGGGGATCTTCCGAAGACCATCAAGCTCGCCGTCGGTGAAGACCTTGTCCTCGTCCACGAAGGAGAAGAGAAGAAGGGCGAGATCCCCGTCACGTACGACCAGCTGGCACACGACGTTCGCGTCGGCGACAGGATTCTCATCAACGACGGTCTGATCGAGCTCGTGGCACTCGAGGTCAGCAACGCGCGTGTGAAAGCGCGCGTGCTCAACGGCGGCGATCTCAACAGCCACAAGGGTCTCAATCTTCCTGGCGTGCAGGTCTCCGCGCCATCGATCACCGAGAAGGACGAAGCAGACATCGTCTTCGCGGTCAAGCAGGAAGTCGACTATCTCGCGCTGAGCTTTGTGCGACGCGGGGAAGACATCGAGTCGCTGCGCAAGAAGATTCCGGCGTGGCTGCTGGTGGTGGCGAAGATCGAAAAAGATGTGGCACTGCAGAACATCGATGCGATCGTTCGCGCCTCCGACGCCGTCATGGTCGCGCGAGGCGACCTCGGTGTGGAGCTCCCATTCGAGGCAGTCCCGGGCGCGCAAAAGCGGATCATCCGGCTCGCCAACAAGTTTGGCCGGCCAGTGATCACGGCCACGCAGATGCTGGAATCGATGATCGAGCACCCGCGGCCAACGCGCGCCGAGGCGAGCGATGTGGCGAACGCGATCATGGATGGAACCGACGCCGTGATGCTCTCCGCCGAGACGGCCGCTGGGTCCTATCCGCGCCTCGCCGTCGAGGCAATGACGCGCATCATCAAGGAGATCGAGACGCATCCGCCCGTCGCGCCGTTCGCGGGAGCGGAGCAGGGTGACGGGGTGGTCACCACCGAAGTCGCGATCGCCGCCGCCACGGTCGCGGCGGTTGACATGCTTGGCGCTCCGCTTGTCGTCGTCTTCACGAAGAGTGGATTTTCAGCTCGCGTAGTCGCGTCGAAGCGGCCGGCCGTTCCGATCCTGGCGCTCACTGACGAAGCACGCACGTTCCGGCAGCTCGCGCTCGTGTGGGGTGTTGTGCCCGAGCTCGTTCCGCACTGCGCGGACTATGACGAGATGATGGAGCGCACCAAGACAGTCGTGACACAAAGAGAGCTCGCGTCCAGGGGGGATCGCATCATCGTTACCGCCGGCGTCCCCTTCGACATGCCGGGCACCACCAATCTCCTCAAGGTGGAGACCGTCTGAAGCTCACCTTTCTGGGGACGGGAACCAGCTTTGGCATCCCCCAGATTGGATGTACGTGCGAGGTGTGCAGGTCCACTGATCCCCGGGATAAACGAACCCGGGTTGGCGCGCTGGTGGAGACCGACGGGGGGACGAACATCCTCATCGACACGCCGCCCGAGCTCCGGCTCCAGCTGATTGCGGCGGGGGCCAGCCGCGTCGACGCGATCCTGTTCACCCACGATCACGCCGATCATGTGCACGGGATCGACGACATCCGCGCGCTCTCCGACCGGAACGATCACCCGATCGACATGTACGGCCCGCCCGAGACCATGGAGAGGTTGGCCAGGCGCTTCGCTTACATCTTCGACGACTCGATCAAGGCGCTGCCAGGGACGAGCAAGCCGGAGGGCCGCGCACATCCGGTTTTGCCTGGTCAGATCATTCGCATTGGAGACGTCGATGTGCTGCCCGTCGCCGTCCCGCATGGCGCCGCGACGGTGTACGGGTACAGGATCGGAAAGCTCGGCTATATAACGGATGCGAAGGAGCTGACGGATGAAGCAGTCAGAGCATTTCGCGGCGTGACCGTGCTCGTTCTCAATGCGCTCTTTCGCACGCCGCATCCGACGCACCTCAGCGTATCCGAGGCGGTCGCCGCGGCGAAGAAAATCGGCGCCCGGCACACCTGGCTCACCCACCTTACCCATCGCACCGGCCACGCCGAGCTCGAGGCGGAGCTACCAGCCGGCATTGCTCCTGCGTTCGATGGTCTCACCGTGCAAATCGATTGAAATGACGCTGCGCCTCGATTACTCGAACATGATGATCTCGCCCGGCGGGATCGCTGAGAAGATGTGGGGCGGAGCCCCGAAGAGCTTCAGTGAGGCGAAGCGCGGCTTCGACGCACTGCGGAATGGCGGCTCGGTTGGATTTGTCGATCTGCCAGCAAACACACAGCTGCTGAGCCAGGTCGCCAGCTTTGCCGCCCAGGCTCGCGGCAAATACGACGATGTCGTGATTCTCGGAATTGGGGGATCCGCGCTCGGCCCGATTGCGCTGCGCACTGCGCTCAGGCCGAGCGGCTGGAACATGCTCGATGAGAAGGCGCGCGACAAATATCCGCGGCTGCAGGTCCTGGATAATGTCGACCCGGAAACGATTGCGGCGTTGCTCTCGAGACTCCGCCTCGCGCGGACGCTTTTTGTCGTCACGTCGAAATCCGGAGGGACGGCCGAGACGATGGCGCAGTTTCTCATCGTCAACGATCGCCTTGTACGCGAGAAGCTGGATCTCGGGCAGCACCTCGTCTTCGTCACCGACCCGAAGCAGGGGGCGCTGCGCCCGCTCGCCGATCGCATCAAGGTTCCGGCGCTCGACATTCCGCCAAACATCGGTGGCCGCTTCAGCGTTCTGACTCCCGTGGGGACGCTGCCCGCGGCGCTGATCGGCATCGACGTGAAGTCGCTGCTCTCCGGAGCGGCCGAGATGGCCACCCGCTGCGGGAGCGCTGACCTCGCGTCCAATCCTGCCGGCGTCTACGCGCTGCTCCAGTGGCTGGCCGACACTCAGCTGAAAAAGAGCATTGCCGTGTTCATGCCTTATTCAGATCCTTTGCGCGACTTCGCTGCGTGGTTCGTGCAGCTGTGGGCGGAGAGCCTGGGGAAGAAACGTCCGGATGGGACGTCGGTCGGGTCAACGCCGCTCGCGGCGCTAGGCGCAACGGATCAGCACGCACAGGTCCAGCTGTTCATGGAAGGGCCGGCCGACAAGACTGTGACATTTGTGTCGGTGCGTGAGCGCGCGACTGAGGTCAAAATCCCCGCCGAATTTCCCGACGTGAAAGAGCTGGGTTACCTCGCCGGCCATTCGCTCGGCGAGCTTATCGATATAGAACAGCGGGCGACAGCGGGGGCCCTGGCGAAGCGCGGCCGGCCCAACATGACGATCCATCTCGATCGCGTCGACGCTGGTCACGTGGGCCAGCTGATGATGCTGCTCGAGATTGCGACTGCTTATGCGGGACAACTCTACGGGATTGACGCATTCAACCAGCCGGGAGTCGAGCTCGGAAAGCAGTTTGCGTACGCGCTGCTCGGTCGGCCGGGGGCGGACGACGCCAGGAAGGAGTGGGACTCGCTTCCAAAGAGTGATGCGCGATGGACAGTCTGATTAAAAACCAACTGAACACTACCGGTCAGGGGCGGTCGGCACGCGCAAAGCCCCCGGCTGGTAGTGTTCAGTTGCAGTTAAAATTCCCCGGCAGGTAGTCTTCAGTTATTTTCTTCCCATGTTCATAAATCCATTCTCGAAAGCCGTGACCGTTCTGGACGGTCGAGTGACCGTTCACGACGAGTCTGCGATAACGTCGCCGGCGATGGACAAGCTCGTCTACTCCGCGGTGTTCGGCGAGCCGGACGAGCGGGACGATGCGCGTTGGCTGATCTGGGAGATCGGACAGGCCGTCGGAGTCCAGGCGTCTTCCATTCACGATCTCTATCTCGCGCGCGGCGCGGGAAAGGCGGGTGGTTTCACCGTGCCCGCGATGAACATTCGCGGCATGTCGTATGACACCGCCCGGTCTCTGTTTCGCTCCGCGGTCAAGCTGAAGGTGGGCGCCCTTATCGTCGAGATCGCGCGGTCGGAGATCGCTTACACCGATCAGCGGCCTGCTGAGTATGTTGC
>DATCPG010000128.1:0-1746 GCA_036570225.1 Gemmatimonadaceae bacterium
CATAACCGGTGTGCCCGCCCCCAACTCGGTTTCGCGTGACGGCCTGGCATCGCGGGGTATCACGTCGTGTGAACGGGGCGTTAGGCAGCCCCTCGAGTGGCGACCATTTGAAAGGGGATTGAAGTGAGAAGCCAGATGGCCACCGCACTCTACGTAGTCTTGATGGCAGCCGTGATCGCCGCGGTCGATTTGTTGTTCTTCAAGAACCGATTCTGGGAACGGCTAGCGGTGAACGCAGGAATCGTCCTGGTATTCGCGGCGTTCTATTTCAGATTCCTGATACGTCCCTGAGCAAGGCGAAGCGTCGTCCCGGGAGGGCCTCGACTTCCAAATCCTTATTTAAGTCAAGGCTTAAATAAGGTAAGGTATTGCGACAGACATTTTGTCGGAGGAAGCCAGATGCACGCCGAGTTCCTAGTTCTTCGTTTCGTTCACATCGTCTTCGGCATTGTATGGGTAGGGAGCGGAGTCTTCACAGCGTTCTTTCTGATACCGGCCCTCGCCGCCAACCGTCAGCTCATGCCGGCGGTGATGGAAGGACTACAGCGGCGCCGAATGTTCATCATCGTTCCAACGGCCGGACTCCTGACCATCCTCGCCGGTGTTCGACTCCTCTGGATCGACTCGGCAGGATTTGCAGAGAGCTATATGCAGACGGGGCCCGGCCGAACCTTCTCGGTCGGCGGCACGGCCGCGATCATCGCCCTGTTGCTCCAGGTTTTTGTATCCATACCAGCGGGTGTGAAGCTCGGAGTGATTGCAGCGCAGCTCGCGGCATCGCCGCCGGCGAATGAGCGGGACCGCCTGAGCGCGGAGGCCGAGCGTTTGCGCCGGCGCAACGGCATGGGCACGTTGGGCGCCGTTCTCTTCGGATTGTTCGCGGCGTCGGCGATGGCAATCGCGAGGTACGTGTGCCTCCTCATCCTTTCCCTCGCGATCTTTGCCTCCGCCGTTGACGCGCAATCCCTGGTCAATCCGACCCTCGAGATGCACTGGCGCCACATCGGACCGTTTCGCGCGGGGCGAGGGCGCGCGGTGGCAGGCGTGCCGTCGCAACCGAACACGTTCTACATCTCCTTCGACAATGGCGGAATTTGGCGCTCGACCGACTTCGGCTCCAACTGGTTCCCGCTATTCGACGACCAGCCCACGGGATCGATCGGTGCCATCGCAGTCGCGCCATCCGACCCGAACATCATCTACGTAGGGAGCGGCGCAGGAATCATTCGTCCTGATCTCGCAACCGGCGACGGCATGTACAAGTCCACCGACGCCGGCAAGACGTGGACGCACCTCGGGCTCCGCAACAGCCAGATGATTGCGTACATCGAGGTCGATCCGAAAAACTCCAACCGGCTTTTCGTCGCGGCACTCGGCCATCCCTACGGGCCAAACGAGGAGCGCGGCATCTTCCGCTCCACCGACGGTGGACAAACTTTCGAGAAGGTCCTCTACAAGGACGAGTACACGAGCGGCAACGACGTGCGCATCGATCCGGCCAATCCGAACATCGTCTATGCGACGCTATGGCAGCAGCAGCAAAGCTTCATCGAAGGACAGGGATTCGGTGGCGCGGCCAACGGCGTCTTCAAGTCCACCGACGGCGGCACGACATGGAATCAGCTCATCAACGGCCTTCCCGGCGTGATTCAGGCGAACATCGCAATCGCACCGAGCAACTCGAAGGTGATCTACGCGCTGGCAGCGACGGCGACGCCGACCAACAGCGTCACTGGAGTGGTGAAC
>DATCPG010000129.1:0-20111 GCA_036570225.1 Gemmatimonadaceae bacterium
ATATGATGACGTCGCGGCTCACGCAGAGTGTTCCAGTCGACACGGCTTTCGAGAGGCTCGCGCTCGGGGCGCAGTTCCGCGCCGCGCAAAACGAGCTCGGACCGAATGATCCGTTCGTGCGCATGGCTCTGGCGGGACGCACGCCTGAAGCCGCGGCCGCGGCGCTGGTGCGTGGCACACGCGTTGGAGATCCGGCATTTCGCACGTCGTTGCTGCAAGGAGGCGCACCAGCGGTGGCCGCCTCGACAGATCCAATGGTCGCCTTGGCGCGGGACATCGATCCCTTGAATCGTGCGGTCGCCGCCAGAGCGAATGCGCTCAACGCGATAATCGCGAGCAACAGCGAGAAGATCGGCCAGGCTCTCTTCGCCGCGTACGGAACAGCACTGCCTCCCGACGCGACTTTCACGCTCCGCATCAGCGATGGAGTGGTCAAATCATTCCCTTCGAACGGAACGATCGCGCCGTACAAGACGACGTTCTACGGTTTGTACGAGAGGTCGGCTGCTTTCGACGACAAGGATCCGTTCAAGCTTCCCAAGCGCTGGGTCGAAAGGAAGGGAAATCTCGACCTGACGACGCCGTACAATTTCGTCTCGACCAACGACATCATCGGCGGCAATTCCGGGAGCCCGGTGATCAACCGCAATGCGGAGGTCGTGGGCCTGGTGTTCGACTCGAACATCGAGGGCATCTCCAACCGCTTTATTTTCTCGACGGATGTTGGGCGCACGGTGAGCGTGCACTCGCGCGGAATTACGGAGGCCCTGCGGAAGATGTACGACGGTTCCCGCATCGCGGACGAGCTTCAGGGACGCTAGCCCTTCGCGCGCGTTCGTTAGGGATCTCGGAGCGGGTCAGTCGGGAGGATTCCTCGACGCGACGACGCTCGCTCGGGCTGAGCCCTAACTGCGCTCCCTCGCTCCGCTCGGTCGGGTCTCCTGGTCGCTCGCTGACGTCGCTTACTCTGAAGTAGTTAGCCCGCGAAACCGGATCGCGTACATGGCTCCGGCTCCTCTTGCGCCCAACGCGAAATCGCGCGAAGAGCCTGACGCGGGCGCGCTTCCAACGATCTATGAAGGGAGAGGAGGGGTGTCCTCGTAGGCGACGCCTAAGGGCGCGCCCGAGGAAACCCGCGACTGAGCAGAGCGAAGGAGCGCTGTTAGGGGTTCCGACCAGCGCCCGTCGTCGCCGAAGAGGATACCCCGACTCGACCCAAACAGAGATGCAAGGGAAACGCTGTCGGCTAAGCGCTAAAGCGCGATTCGCGAGATAGCGCCGAAAATGAGCCGAGTGCCGAAGTACAGCGATTCCAACGGCACGCGCTCATCATGCCCGTGCATGCGCTCTTCGTCCGACTGCGCCAACGGGAAAGGAAGTACGCCGTAAGCCTTGACCCCGAGCGTCCGCAATCGCGCGCTGTCTGTCACTCCAGTGCTCAGGTACGGCACGATGGCCATCTTCGGATCGAGCTCGTGCGCTGCCTCGGCGAGCGCCGTAAACATCTCCGAGTCGGGATCCGACGCCGGGGCTTCTTCGCTCCGATGAGTGATCTCGATCGATACACCAGGCTCCGACACGATCGCTCTCAACCGGTTTACGACTTTGTCGACGGAATGACCCGGCAGCGTGCGAACGTTCAGCACGGCTTCCGCCGAAGCGGGAATGACGTTGAACTGTTTTCCCCCATCCACCACCGTTGGGGAAATTCCATTCCGAAGGACGGCGTCAAAAACCGGAATCGCCGAGAGCACCTTCGCACCGGACTCCGCCCGCTTTGGATCGGACGACACGAGATCGAGCATCGCATTCTTCTCGGTCTCACGCGGCCAGACATCGGCGAGCTGTCCAAAGAACCGACGGGTTATCTCGGTCAGCATCACCGGCTCAGCGTATCGCGACAGGGCCTCCAGCGCGCGACTAAGTCGAAAGATCGCGTTGTCGGGAAGCGGAACTGCGGCGTGGCCCGCGGACCCGCGAGCAGTCACCGTGACGACGTGCGACACCTTCTCCGCGCTCTGGACCGCGAGATACCTCTGACCGCCTTCGATTATGCGGGTGCGTCCTCCTTCGTTGAGCGCGAACTCGGCATCCAGCACCTCGGGGTGGTGCTTCACCAGCCAGCCCATTCCCCGTTCGCCGCCAGCTTCCTCGTCGGACGTGGCGAGGAAGATCACGTCGCGGGAAAGGGTTGCCTGCTCTGCGACGAGCGCGCGCTTCAGCAGCAGCATCGTCATCAGATTCGCTGCGAGCATGCCCTTGTCGTCGATCGCGCCGCGTCCGTAGAGGTAGCCGTCGCGGATCTCGCCCGCAAAAGGATCCACCGACCACCGCTCCCTCTCGACGCCCACGACATCCATGTGCGCGAGCAGAATCACCGGCCGTTTTGTTCCATCGCCTTTGATGCGCCCCACCAGGACGGCGCGATTCGACTCAGGGTCGAAGCGCGTTGTCTCGATCCCCTCGTCGCGAAGCGCGGCCTCCAGATAGAGCGCGAGAGGCAGTTCATTGCCCGGCGGATTCGTGGTATCGAAACGGATTATCGCCTGCAGCCTGGAGACCGTCTCGGCATCCGCAACCCGCCAATCAGGCTTCAAGCAGTCCCTCGATTTTTCGAACGAGCGGCTGGAAGGAGAGCGTGCCGCCGCCCACGCTCGCCGACATCTCTTCCGCCGTATCCCGCTGACCGTGGGAGAAAAGCTCAATGACCATCCACGGCCCCGCGCTCGGGTTCCTGAACCAGTCCACGTCGAATCTCGACGTCAGCTTCTCGTTCAGGACGGACTGCAGCTGCCAGGCACGGAGATACCGCGCGGAATAAAACCTGGGGTCGACATCCACGAATGCATCGGCGGGATGGTACTCGAAGCCAGTGGCGTTGGTGAGGAGCGAAACATACAGATCGGGCAGCTCGTCCCAAGGCACCTCCCCGGAGTAAAGGGCGCGCTCGTACAGAAACTTTGCGCAGTAGCGGCGAAGGTAGTGCAGCTCCTCGAAGCCAGCCGTGCGCAGAAATGCCGGTACCCGGTTCAACCCAAGCTCTGTGTATCTCAGCAGCCATCCCTTCTCCTGCATGCGGTGATCGAACAGCATCGCGTACGACTCCGTCACCGAGTTGTCGCCGAGCCACCGGAACTCGAACGGGTAGTCATCGTTCGCGTAGGCGAAGTGGAGAGCGTGCCCCAGCTCGTGGAGGAACGTGTTGTAGTCGCTCTGGCCTCCGTGCGGGCGGAGCACGAGATACACTTCCTGGGGAACACGAACCGGCGAGCAGAACGCGCGAGATCGCTTCCCCTCCCGGTCGCCGACGTCGAAAATGATCCGGCCGTGGGCCGTCGGATCGATTCCCATCTCTCCGACGTTCCGGCGAATCACGGACTCCATGTGATTTCCGGGAAATGCGTGGTCGTACTCGGACGCTCTGAACAGCGCGAGAGCATCGGAGCGCTTCGCCTGCGACGGCTTGATGCCGAGCGTCTTCTTGAGAACTCGCGGAAGGGTGTCGTCCCACATCGATTGCGTATCGCGCAGAAATCCTTCGCAGCTCATCGCGAGCGCTGAGAGCGAGATCCCGGTGACGGCCTCGAAGGAGCTGTTGTAATCGTCCGCGACTCCGAGCGACTCGATGTATTCCTTCTCGCGCTCCAACCGCTCACGACGAAGTGGGGCATGCTCCTTTTCGACCAAGGTCACTCGCGCGGCATCGAGGGCGAGACGCAGCTTGCGGTCCTGCGTGTTCGCGATCTCGATTGGAGCCGCCTGGTATTGAATGACGCGCCCGTCGGGCGAGCGGATGACCGCGGAGTTTTCCCACGCGATCTCGCGCTCGTCCAAGGCCGCCAACGGCTTCGAGGCCTGGGACTCGATCTCCCACTCCAGCAGCCACTGTGCGGATCGCTTGTCGTCGCTTCCGTCCGGAGACGCGCGGAACATCTCCAGGGCCAGCTCGAGTGCTTCGGGCCCGAGAATTCGCTCGTATTGCTGGTAGATCGCCTGGAACTCGGCCGTCTTCTTGTGACCCGCCAGCGCGAGATATCCTTCGCGCGAGATCGCTTCCATGAACGCCTGACCTTCAGCTCTCAGGCGCTGAAGGGACAAGGCGCTCACGACGTAAGCTTCGCGCTCAGATAGTCTTTGAGCCTGGCAGCGTCGACCCGCTCCTGCTTGAGAGTGTCGCGATCACGCACGGTGACAGTGCCGTTCGCGATGGATTCCCCGTCAACTGTGATCCCAAATGGGGTGCCCACTTCGTCCTGCCGGCGATAACGCCGGCCAATCGCCCCGCTGTCATCGTAAAATACCGTGAACAAGCCTCTCAGTTCGTCGGCAATCCGATGCGCCATCTCCGGCATCCCGTCTTTCTTGACCAGCGGAAAGACTCCGGCTTTTATCGGCGCGATCGATGGATCCAATCCCAGAACGGTCCTTCCCTCTGATTCGCCCTCGACGGACTCCTCCCGATAGCCGTTCACCAACACCGCCAACGCCGTTCTGTCGGCTCCGACCGACGTCTCGATGACGTACGGCAGGAATCTCTTGTTGTTAGGCTGGTCGAAGTACTCGAGCTTCTTGCCGGAGAATTGCTGGTGCTGCGAGAGGTCGAAGTCGCCGCGGTTGTGCACGCCCTCGATCTCCTGAAAGCCCAGCGTTCCGCCGAAGTCGAACTGGACGTCGAAAGCCGCGCGCGCATAATGCGCCAGCTCTTCCTTCGCGTGCTGGTGGAACTGAAGCCTGTTCTCGGCGAGGCCGAGGGCGCGGTGCCAGTCCATGCGCTGCTGCTTCCAGTACTCGAACCACTTCATGTCGGTGGCGGGCTCGACGAAGAACTGCATCTCCATCTGCTCGAACTCACGCGTGCGAAAGATGAAGTTGCCGGGCGTTATCTCATTGCGAAACGCCTTGCCTATCTGCGCGATTCCGAAGGGGACCTTCTGTCGAGTCGACTGCTGGACATTCAAAAAATTCACGTAGATCCCCTGCGCCGTCTCGGGGCGCAGATAGACGACTGCCGCGGAATCTTCTACCGGACCCATGAACGTCTTGAACATCAGGTTGAATTGACGCGCCTCGCTCAGAGTGCCCTTCATCCCGCACGCCGGGCACTGCGCGTCGGGCGTTCCAGGCGTCCCCTTGATGCGAGGATCGTCGGCCCGAAATCGCTTCTTGCAGTTCCGGCAATCCACCAGTGGATCCACGAATCCGCTGACGTGTCCGCTCGCTTCCCAGACGCGTGGATGCATGAGTATCGCCGCGTCCAGTCCCTCGATGTCGTTCCGGGCCCGGACCATCGCGTTCCACCACCGGTCCTTGAGATTCTTCTTCAGCTCGACGCCGAGCGGCCCGTAATCCCAGACGGAGCCCGTGCCCCCGTATATTTCTGAGGATTGGAAGATGAAGCCGCGCCGCTTGGCGAGCGACACGAGCTTCTCCATCACATCTGGGTGGTTTGGCATGTGGGAAAGCTAGACGCGGGAGGCGGTGGGCGGGAAGCGGGAACGTCACACCCGCTTCCCGCTTCCCTCTTCCCATGCCGTCACGTATCGAGCTCCGCGCTCAGCTTGGGCTCTGATGGCGCGCGCTTGCCCAGAAGGTGCGCGACGATGCGATCGCCGTGGTAGCGGCCGTTCTCGATGAAGACCTTGTTCGCGTCGTAGCCCGCGACGACGACACCGGCGATGTACACGCCGGGAACCGACGTCTCGAGCGTCTCCGGGTTGTGCTCGGGAATGCCCGTCTCGCGATCGATCGGAACTCCAGTGTCGCGCAAGAGGTCGAGGCTCGGCGCAAATCCGGTCATGACGTACACTCTGTCGGCCTTGAGGCGGTCCTCGCCCTCAGGCGTCCGGATGACCACGTGTCCAGGCTCGATCGCAGCGACGCGCGCGTTCCACCGCGCGCCGATTAGTCCCTCCTTTACCCGATTGCTGAAGTCGGGCAGCACCCACGGTTTGATCTTCTTGTCGAAGGTCGGACCGAAATGCACGAGCGTAACGCGCGCGCCCGAGCGCCATAGATCCAGCGCTGCTTCCGCGGCGGAATTCCCGCCGCCCACGACGACCGCGTCCTGCAGGAACGCCTCGTGCCCCTCGTGATACGTGTGCGATACGTGCGGGAGATCCTCGCCGGGTACGCCAATTCGGTTGGGCGATCCGAAGTACCCGGTTGCAACGACCACCGCGCGTGCCCGCGTGCGCCGCTCTTCGCCTGCCTGCGTGACAGAATGCACGACAAAGCCATCACCGCCGGATTGCTTTTCGATTCTCGTCACCCGTTCACGCTGTCGCAGTGGAATATGGAAGTGCACCACCGCCGCCCGGTAATAAGCGAGCGCATCCCGGCGGCTCGGCTTTTCCGTGGCGATCACGAACGGCAGCTCGCCAATCGCCAGCTTCTCGGCGGTCGAAAAGAATCGGACGTACGCGGGATACGCGGCAATCGTGCTCACCGCGACCTGCGACTCGATCACCAGCGGCTTGAGTCCCCCTTTCTGCGCGGAGATCGCAGCAGCCAGGCCACACGGCCCCGCTCCCACGATGACGAGGTCCGCGTCTTCCGACATTGGGCTCAACCGTCTAGCCGACGGCGGCCGAAGCCGCGGGAAGCGCGCCTTCCACTCCGATGATCTGGTCTCTGCGTGTCCCGACGCTCACGTAAGTGATCTGCGTCTCGACGAGCGACTGGATGCGATCGAGATACCGGCGAGCTTCCGTTGGCAGATCCAGCAGACCGCGTGCGTCGGCCGTGGAGCTCTTCCACCCCTCGAACCATTCGTACCGCGGTACCGCGCGATCGAGCACACTCAAGTCGCCGGGGAATTCCTCGTAGACATCGCCGTCCACTTCGTAGCCGGTGCAGAGCCCGATGCGCTCGAGCGTGTCGAGAACGTCGAGCTTTGTCACCGCCAGGTCCGTCAGCCCATTGACCCGCGCCGCGTAGCGCACGACGACACCGTCGAACCACCCGCATCTGCGCGGACGGCCGGTGGTGGCACCAAACTCGTTCCCGAGCTTGCGCACTTCCGAGGCGAGCGGCTCCTCGAACTCGGTGGGTAGTGGGCCGTTTCCAACCCGCGTTGTGTACGCTTTGACGACACCGATGACTGAGTCGAGCTCCTTCGGAGCAATGCCAACACCAGTCGCCGCCCCACCGGAGGTCGTGCTGCTCGAGGTCACATATGGGTACGTGCCGTGATCGATGTCCAGCAGCGATCCCTGCGCGCCTTCAAGGAGCACAGCGGCGCCACTTATTATCGCGCTGTGGATCCTGAGACCGACGTCTTCGGCGAGCGGGAGAAGCCTTTTCGCGAACCGGGAGAGCAGCTCCAGCGTGTAGTCGGCGTCCGCGCGCTTGGATCCCGAGGTCGCGAGCTCGATGTTGGCGTGCGCCACGCCTCGCTCGATCAGCTTCCTCAGGCGATCGGGGTTCCTCAGATCCAGCACCCTGATTCCGCGGCGCCCGTACTTGTCCTCGTACGCCGGTCCGATCCCACGACCGGTCGTGCCGATCTCCTTGCTGGCGGAGCTTTGGGAGTCGATCAGCTTGTGGTACGGCATCACGAGGTGCGCCCGGTCACTCACGTAGAGTCGACCCTCGACGTCGATCCCATCGGAAACGAGCTCGTCGATCTCGGCAAAGAGTGTCTCGACGTCGATGACCACTCCGTTCCCGATTGCGCAGCGCACCCCGGGGTGCAGAATGCCGCTGGGAATCTGGTGGAGCACGAACGATTTTTCGCCGATTTGCACGGTGTGGCCGGCGTTTGCACCACCTTGGTAGCGGACGACCCAGTCAGCGCGCTCGGAGAGCACGTCGACAAGCTTGCCCTTACCCTCGTCGCCCCACTGCGCGCCGACGACGACGATCGTGCGTGTTTTCGAGTCGAACATTGGCTGGGTTCGGTAGGTTCGGGCGGAGGGAAAAGCAAACGCCCCGAGAGCTTCGGGGCGTTGGTTCAATCTACCTTTTCGGGGTTCGCTGTCAACGCCGGGCGGGCGATGGTGGTGGGAACACGTCCACCACCCGGGGAGTATCGTCGGGACGCGCCACAGTCCGGATCGGCAGCACCACCGTGAACGTCGAGCCCTTTCCAAATACACTCTCCGCGAAAACGTGTCCGCCGAGCGCGTCGACGAGCTTCCGGGTGATGCTCAAGCCAAGTCCGGTTCCGCCAAACTCACGCGTCCTCGACTGATCGACCTGCCTGAAGTCCTCCCAGATGGATTCCAGATCGGACCCGCGAATTCCTATGCCGGTGTCACGGACGTCGAATCGAAGATCTTCCTCGTCCTGTGAGATCGCGATCCAGATTCCGCCGCGGTGCGTGAACTTCACCGCGTTCGAGAGAAGATTGAGAAGGATCTGCTTGACCTTGGTCCGGTCGGTGTGAAGAATGATGTCCTTCGACGGCATCTCGACGTTGAACGTGAGAGCCCGTTTCTTCACCAGCGGCTCCATCTGCTGGGAGATCTCCTTCACGATGTCGCCCAGAGTGACATCGTCGAGGTGCAGCGGCATCCGTCCGGCTTCGATCTTGGCGAGGTCCAGGATGTCGTTGATGAGGGCCAGCAGATGTTGCGCGGCACCCTGGATGCGATTCAAGCCTTCTTCCTGCCGCGGCGTGAGATCACCGTAGATGCGGTCGAGCATGAGTGACGCATAGCCGATCAGCGCGTTGATCGGCGTGCGCAGCTCGTGCGACATGCTGGCGAGGAACTCCGACTTGAGGCGATTGGCTTTCTCCAGCTCGCGCGACTGCCACTGCAGCCTCGTGTTCTGCTCAGCAAGATCCGCAGTGGCAGCCTGGATGCGATCCTCGAGCTGGCTGGAGAACGTCTTGAGCTCGTCGTAAAGCCGTTCGTTCTCGACCTGTCCGGTGAGATCGTGAAGCACCGATACGATCGCGAGCGGCTCCCCGCGCCGGTTCAGAATCTTTCCCGATACAACTTCGACCGGCAGCTCGATACCGGTGTCGGGTATGTGGAGCGTCATCTGCTCTCGGCGTGCCAGCGACGGACTGATCGTGAAATCCGAGATGAAGGTCGTAAACTTGGTGTCGTTTGCCTGAACGGTCGCCGCTCGCTCCCACTCCTGACTGTCATCGGATTCGAACAGCTGCTCCGCCTCCTTGTTCATCAGGATGATGTTGGACCGGTCGTCGGTGACGAGGATCGGATCCGCGACGTTCTCCAGGATCAGATTCAACCGGTCGCGCTCTCGCTTCGCCTCGATCTCGGCGAGCCTCACTCTCTGTACCTGGCGCTCGAGCTCGTTCGCGGCGCGGCGCAAATCGGTCACGTCACGCAGAATGGAGACCGTCGAGCCAGCCTGCGCTCCTTCGAGTCCGCCGAGATCGTGCGTGAGAACCTCGAACAGCAGGTCGGTGCCTTCGTCAGGGTCGACGAGATTCAGCTCACGCGAGCCGGCGCTCTCGTTCGGACCCATCGCCGTCTTCGACAGATGCGACGTGAACAGCAGGTTGTTGATCTCGACCGCCCGACGACGACCCTCGGAATCCTTGTCACCTGTCGAAAGAAGATGCTCGGCGCGCTTGTTCTGGACGACGATGGCGTGCTCTGCGTTGATGATCACGATCGGATCGGGCAGAGAATTCACGATCGCTGTGAGCATCTCCCGCTGCTGATCCAGACGGCTGGTAGAAAGGCGGAACTCCTCGACAGCCGCCATGCGTGACAACACCGGACCGGCCATGGAGGCTGCATGCATCAGTTCGCCGAGGATGGCGTCGTCGACGGAGGCTTCGATCAGAGCGACGCCGCCCGGAGCGTGCCCAAGCTTCCGTCTTCGGTCGAGGCCGACACGACGCTTCACGTGACATCCATTGAGTCGTATCTGATCGAGGTCGGCATCGCTGAGCAGGCGCGGGGCGCCGCGATATTGCGGCTGCGGGAATGGAATTGCCACCCATTCACCGAATGGAAGTCCCGACAGCGGAGTCGCGCCGTCGCACGCCACGGCCTGAAGGGAGAGCGCGGAGACGACCAGGGGATTGGAGAGGTCGTTCACTGGAAGCGAGATCGACGGTGCGGTTCCCGGCTCGAAGCCGATGCTGGCGGTGCTCAGGAAGCGCGTCGGCGGGCTGTCGAGCGTAATGGCGATCCCGCGCCTCGCGCCGAGGATGTCCGCGAGCTGGGCGATCATGTAGGTCGCCGCAGTGACAAAATCGGGTGCCTCGGAGATGGCGGAGAGGAGCTCTGCGAGCCGCTCCCCGCTTAGCTGCTGACTGGCGGCTACCGCTGCACTCTCACGCTTCGAGTCGCTCAAGCCGCCGCTTCAGGTCAGCATTTTCCGTCCGCATCCGATCGAGCTCGTCTGCCCCACCAGGGGTGAGCTCGCGGAACGGGCGGGATCCCGGCACAGCGAGTCCGACTGCTTCCGAGTACTTGAGGTAGGTCTCGATGGATGCAACCACGATGCGAGCTTCTACCGTCACGAGGTCGATGCCAACCAGGGAGACACGCACCCAGGCGTCGATGACGATACCCTTGTCCAGAACGCGGTCGAGAACATCGATAAGCGAGCTACCGCTCGGGGAACGCTCAACTGCCATGTCGTGACTCCTCTGTGTGTGGTGCCGAGGCGGCGTGCTTGGATTGTGGGAGGGCCGCGGACGCAGCGTACGTGCTGAGCCGTGGATCGGTCTTCCACCAGTTCAATCCGATCTGCTCGGCCTTGTCGATCGAGCAGATGAGAAGGCGTATCTGGATGGTCAGGAGCTCGACGTTGGCGAGATTGATCTTGATGTCGCCGACCACGACGAGGCCCTTGTCGAGCACGCGATCGAGGATGTCGACAAGCCCGTAGGTGCGCGACGGGGATACTAGGTCTGCCAAGCAGTCGTCTCCGTTCGGCTCGTCGCCGTGTTAGCGTAACTTCCCTAAGGGGCCCAGGTCTATCTGGAGGTCTTCGTCAGTCAGCCCGAAAGTCCCCTTCATGTCCTGCATCCGATCGTTGAGGCGGAGTAACGCGACACCGAGACGCTCGACTTCTTCGTCGCTCAGGTGTCCTCCTTCCATTCGCCGAACTGCCTGGTGCTCTAGGACCTTACGCAATACCTCAATCAACGTCAAGACGAGCTTGGCGAGCCCGTTCTCGACTTTATCCGGGTCCGTATTAAGACGCGGAGGAAGTCCCTCGGCAACCGCTTCGAGAGGAGCGGTGGTGGCGCCTTTTGGAGCATCCAGACTCTCGACAACCTGGCTCTCCATTGTCGATCCGGATGAGCGAATTGGCGCAGGACGTTTTGTTCGAGGAGGCGCGGCGAGGCCGAGGTTACCGAGCCCCGAGGCTCCGCCGCGACGCACCACCGACTCGACGGCGGTCAGCAGAAGTCCGAGGTCGAGGCGAATGAGATCGATGTCCGCAACGGCGAGCATGACTTCGCCGCGCAGAACGACACCCTTGTCGAGGACGTGACTGAGAACTTCGGCAAGCTCGAGCCGCTCCTCGCCGAATACGTCGTCAAGACTCACTCTGTCCTCTCGCCGACGAAGTGATAAGGCGGCCAGGGACCTGTAAAGTCGAACTTGAATCCGGACGGCTCGTACTTGTTGACCATCGTCGTCAGCCGACGCTGGAATTCGACGACACGAGACGGCGCGACCAGGAAAGAAGCATTCAGTATTGCTCGACCCTGCTCCCGCGGTGCTCCCGAGTTTATCGGCTGCTCACGCACTGTTTCCATTGAGGCACCGCTAAGTGCGTCGTGGATCTCATTCGCCACTTTCCCGGTAAGATCCCGGCCGGCATCACGCCGGAGGTTCTCGATCTTTCGCTCGAGCAAATATTTCTGACCCGGTGTCGCCTTGGCAGCCTGCGACTCCAGCGTCGTGAGCTCGGCGCTGTGCTCGGCGATGTGCCCCTTGAGCACAGCTGACTGGACGTAGACGCGGACGATGAATTCTCTTCCGTCGCTAATTCTCTCGAATGTCCGTCGCAGCTCATCGACTCGCTTGGTCAACATCGAGCTGACGCCTTTGGGATCACTGAAGAGCGTCCACATCGGAAACGGAATCACTGCGCCGGCGTCGGAAGCCCAGGTGAGAACACGGTCGTGCGCCGCCGCGCGATCGCTGACCCAGGACACGTCCGCGGTCAAAGCCTCGACCTTGTCGGGCGCGTAGTCGTCGGCGCTGACGGATGTAACGAGCGCGGCGACATCGCCATTCGGTATGAGACTGACGGCTCCGCCGTCGATGCCCTTGGGAGCTGTCGCCGTCTCCAGCGACGAGGCGGCGACTCCATACACATAGCAAAGGCGCTCGCTCATCAGATCAGGATTCTGATCTGACTACTCTGTCTCATCGCCTTCAGAGACGCGCACCGGTCCGCCGCTCGTCGGCATACCGAGCTTCTCGCGCCACTCGCGCACCTCGCGGAAACGCTGCATCAGATCCGCCTCGCGGCGAACGTACTCCGCATCATCGATCTCACCCATCTCGAGGTGCAGCTGCAGCGCCATCAGATCCTCCTTGATGGGCGTGTCGTCCGTGAGCTGCTCGCGGACTACGCGATCGACTTTATCCAACGTCCATTTCGTCCCATAGATGGGAGCGAGGAACGGCGAGAGGAGAATGTTGGTGAGAAGTCCCATATCAGAGTTGTGTCAGGTCGCCTTTTCGAGCTTGAGCTTGATGTTGACGAAGTTGTACGGCGGCCAGGGCCCCGTGTACTTGAAGGTCAGGAGATCTTCGTACTGGCGGCTGATCGCCTTCACTTTTTCGTCGAACCCCTTCTCCGCCCTTCTATCGACAAGAAATGCTGCGTTGAGGATCATGCGGTCGCCGATGACTTTGTTGCTGCGGCTTGCTACCGACACATCCTTCAGCTGCTCGTGCACGTCGGCGACATACCTGTTGCTAGCCTCTTCCATCGCCGCCTCAACGAGGCGGCCGAGCTGCATGCGCGCGAAGTAGGTCGACGAAGCCGCATTACGGGTGATCTCGTCCTTGAGCCTGCGAATCTCGTCGTTGTCGCGCTCGATCGCTGCGACAACTTTGTCGCGGTCCCAGAGGATCTTGAGGCCGAACTCGATTTTGTCCTGCATCTTCTCGAGCACGTCGGTAAATGCCTGGTACGTCGACTTGAGAAGGGCGAGCACGTCCTTCTCCGAGCGGAAGACAGTGCCGAAAGACATCGGGATGAGCGTGAACTCGCGCATCACCGTCTCGTTCACGAACTCATGGGCCAGGACGTTCTCTCGCGTCGGATCGTAGATCACGATCGGCGTATCGCTGACGACCGCCGCCAGATCGTTGTGGGTCACCGTATAGACACGGGCCCCTCCTCCGATCCCGATCTCGCCAAATTCGCGTGACCGGTCGAGACGGATGATACAGTAGACGTACTTGCCCTCGCCCTCGGCTTCCGCCGGAGCGGGATCTGACCTTTCAGCCGCTTCGCCTGGACTCATGTGAATTAGAGGATCAGTGGTTATTCCATTGCCGCGATGAAAATCCAAATCCCAATGGTAAAGCCGATTCCGATCTTGAGCATTGTAGAGACGACCCTGCCGATCAAAGCTCCCTGGGCGACGCGTGCAGCAACACCTGCCGACGCCCCACCCGTCAGCTCACCGACAAGTGCTCCAACAAATGACCCGACAAAGGCCCCAATGACCGGGCCGAAAATAGGAACCGGGAATCCGATCACGGCACCGATCATTCCGCCGATTATCGCTCCCCAACCGGCCCGTCGCGAGCCCCCATACTTCCGCGCGTACCGCCCGGTCATGGTAAACTCGAGCAACTCGGCTACGAGAGCGAGCACGCCGACGGCGATCAACGAAACCCACCCGATTGGGTCACCGGGCACAATCATATTATAGACGACTGCCGTTGCCACCATTATCCAGAGCCCCGGCAATCCGAGGACGATCAGAATAAGGGACAGGACTATTACGGCCGCCAGAATCAGTAGAGGCATCAAGCCAGTTCCGTCGTTAAGGCCGCGAGGAGCACGCTGGCCTCAGCGACACCGCTCCCCGTAAAGGCAATAGAAGTATCGCGCCGTGTATGGATGCGCGCGAGTGTAGAAAGCGTTCCCCGGCTCACCGTGACTGATTCAATACCTCTGTCGGCGAATGCCATGCTGTCCGCCAGGATTCCCGGGATCATCCGCCCCATCGAGGCCCTTGGTACGTTGGGTGACGGGCTTCCTTCCGCTGCGGCCCTTATCCGCTTTGGAATAGAACCCGTATACATCAAGCGCCAGCTGCCCTTGTCGTCGACGGTATCGCAGTTGAGTGCGACGACTCCCGGCGTCGCATTCGAGGCCCATACGCGCGCGCCCGCGAGTCCCAGCTCTTCTCCGCTGGTGATCAGAATGCCGAGGTCGCGCACAGACGACAAAGACTCGGCCGCGAGGAGCACTGCGGCGACGCCGCTGGCGTTGTCCACGGCTCCCTGAGAGTCATTGCGGACCCAACACAGGATCGACGGCAAGGCCACAATCAGAGCTGACACCTCTATGGCGCGCCACATCGTGCCTGGGTCTCGGTCGCCACGAAGCGACAGTAGAAGCACAGCGGCCGCGATGAGAGTCACACCTGCCATTCCAATCGAGCTGGCTATTCGAATCAGCATCGGCACTGTCTGGGACTTGGAATCGAGATGAGCAACGAGCCACACGGACGGACTCCCACGTCCCGCTTCGAGATTCACCGAGTCGGCACGTTGAAAGGGCAACGCAGTGATCCAGCGCCGCTTCGCATCGGCAGCCGCTAAGAGCAGAGCGATATAGAGAGCCGCCCCGACCATTAGAGCGACGAGCGGACCCTGATGCATCGCCATACGCGCGACGACGAAGATTGTTGCGGTCTGGGCTGCCGCTGCGACAGGCACGCCCCACTTACCCAGCCACTGCGAATACTGGAAAGGACGTTCGACGCAGTCGAAGCCTGCGCGCTCCAGCTCGCCTTTGCACAGCGCGCGCACCTCTGCCTCATCCCGGCTTCCCGCGAACCTCGGCTTCTGGGAGAGTCGTTCCACCAGATTCCTGGCGCGCTGAACGAGCTCCTGATCCGCCATTACAAACGCGACCTAGCGAAGTCCCATCTTCTTTCTCACTTCGCTCATAGTCTGGCGCGCAACCGTTCCGGCATGCTCGGCGCCGGCAATAAGTGGGTCTGTGACCTTCTTCGGGTTGGCGGCCAGCTCCTTCGCTCTCGCACGAATGGGAGCCAGCTCCTTCTCCATCGATTCGTGGAGAACTTTCTTGCAGTCGAGGCAGCCCCAACCAGCGGTGCGGCACTGCACGGCGACGTGTTCCACGGTCGCGGGCGGACTGAACGCCTTGTGCAAGTGATAGATGTTGCATATCTCGGGCGTCCCCGGATCCGTGCGACGCACCCGCGCGGGATCGGTGACCGCGGGTCGAAGTTTTTCCCACACCAATTCCGGCGACTCGAGCAGGTCAATGGTGTTGCCGAGTGATTTCGACATTTTCGCCTGACCATCGAGCCCCATTATGCGCTTCGTGGGCGTCAACAGCGCCTTTGGCTCCGGGAAGAAACCGGGCGGCTCGCTCTCACCGGTGCGCAACATGCTCCTCGCCGGAGGAGGGTCGAACCTCGCGTTCCACTTGCGCGCGATCTCGCGCGACAGCTCCAGGTGCTGAACCTGATCTTCGCCGACCGGCACCAGATCCGCGCGGTAGAGAAGGATGTCCGCCGCTTGCAACACCGGATAGTTGAGCAAGCCCGCGGGGACGCTTTCCTCCCGACTCGCCTTATCCTTGAACTGCGTCTGTCGCTCGAGCTCGCCCAGGGGCGTCAGAGTGTTGAATATCCAGGCCAGCTCGGTATGTTCCGGGACCATCGATTGCACGAACAGCGTGCACTTCGCCGGATCCAGTCCCGCGGCAAGCAGCGAGAGCGCCATGTCCGCCGTGCGGGCGCGGAGATCTGCCGGCTCGTATGGCAGCGTGATGGCGTGATAGTCGACGATGCAAAAGAACGACTCGTACTTGTGCTGCAGCTCAGCCCAGTTCTTCACTGCTCCGAGGTAATTTCCGATGTGCAGTGAGCCCGAAGGCTGAATGCCGCTGAAGATGCGGGACATTGCGCGAAATTAAAGAGCGCGAGAGAGGAGTTGCAAGCAATTTCAGGAACTGATCGAGACAATCTCGAGTTACTCGACGTCGCGCTCGAAGCGGCTCGCGCTGGAGCCGCCGTGATTCGCGATTCCACTGCGCGGCGCGAGAAGCTCGTATGGGAGACGAAAAGCAGGTCCGATTTCGTCAGTGAGGTCGACAAGGCGTCCGAGCAGCGAATCGTCGAGATCGTCAAGCGCCGGCGACCCGATGCAATCGTCCTCGGCGAAGAGCTGTCTCCAGGCGCAGTCGCTTCCAAGGGCCTGGTCGTCATCGCCGATCCGCTCGACGGCACCACGAACTTTCTACACGGGTATCCCGAGTACTCGGTGTCGATCGCAATCGCCCGGGATGGAGTGGTATGCGCTGGCGTGGTTCTCAACGTCGCGCGGGGTGACGAATTCACGGCGATCCAGGGCGGCGGTGCTTTCCTGAATGGCCGGCCGATTCGCGTGTCGAGCCTTCGGGATCCGCGCCGCGCGCTGATCGGAACGGGCTTTCCTTTCAAGACACTCGAGATGTTGCCACAGTACATGGCACAGTTCAGTTTGGTGATGCAGGGAACGGCGGGAATTCGTCGCGCGGGATCAGCGGCGCTCGATCTCTCCAGCGTGGCGTGCGGACGATTCGACGCTTTCTGGGAGCTGGCCCTCGCGCCGTGGGATGTAGCCGCTGGATTGCTGATGGTGCAGGAGGCAGGTGGTATCGTCACTGATCTGGAAGGAAATCCGGCTCGACCGGTGGGTGGAGCGTTCGTCGCCGGAAATCCGGCCATGCACGCCTGGCTTCTTCAAACCATGAGACGCGCAAACATGCTCAAGGAAGAAACTGCATGAAGCTGGTCGAATGCGTTCCGAACTTCTCCGAGGGCCGGCGCCCCGAGGTGATCGCGGCAATTCGCGACGCAATCGCTGCCGTCGACGGAGTCTCAGTCCTCGACGTTTCATCCGACACGTCGCACAACCGTTCCGTCATCACCTTTGTGGCGCCCGTGGAGACAGCGGTTGACGCGGCGCTCGCGGGCATTCGCATCGCGGCGGAGCACATCGATCTGTGCAAGCACACGGGAGAGCACCCGCGTATCGGCGCGACCGACGTCGTTCCGTTCATCCCGCTCGAAGGATCGACGATGGAGGACTGCATTGCCCTCGCCCGCCAGCTCGGAGAGCGCGTGGGAAGCGAGCTCAGGATTCCGGTTTATCTCTACGAGCGCGCTGCCACCACGCCTGCGAGAGAGAATCTCGCCGACGTGCGTCGCGGAGAATTCGAGGGTCTGCGAGAGGAGCTTGGGAAGAACCCGGCGCGGAATCCGGATTTTGGACCCGCGCAGATTCACCCGACGTGCGGCGCGATCGCCATCGGCGCGCGCCCCTTTCTCGTCGCCTACAACGTCTACCTGGGCCCCGCCTCCAATCTCCAGGTCGCCAAGAACGTCGCCAAAGCGGTGCGCGGATCGTCGGGCGGATTCAAATATGTAAAAGGCCTTGGGCTGGAAGTCGACGGACAGGCGCAGGTATCTATGAACCTCGTCGACACCGAGAAGACTCCGCTCCACACCGCTTTCGATTTCGTGAAGATGCGGGCGGAAGCAGAAGGAGCGAAGGTCACCTGGAGCGAGATTGTTGGACTCGTCCCGGAGCGGGTTTTATTCGACGCCGCAGCCAGCCATCTACAGCTCCGTCAATTCACGCCCAGGCAGGTTCTCGAGCGACAGGTTCGCGAAGTCACGAGCGGCGGTGAGAGCGTGAGCGGGTTCGTCGCGTCCGTCGCATCGTCCAATCCGGTTCCGGGTGGAGGAAGTGTCGCCGCGCACGCGGGCGCGCTGGCGGCAGCCCTCGCGCAGATGGTAGCGGGGCTGACCATCGGCAGGAAAAAGTACGCCGCTGTCGACGCGGAGATGAAAGAAGTGGCGCTCAAGGCCTTATCCGTCGGCAACACTCTCGCCGCTCTGGTGAAGCGCGATGCTGAGGCCTACTTGCACGTCTCCGAGGCGTACAAGCTCCCCAAGGAACCAGCCGACGCGGCCGCTCGACGTGCGGAAGCGGTCACGACCGCTCTCCTCAAGGCGGCGGAGGTCCCGCTGGAAACTGCCCGCGCGTCCGTCGAAGTAGCGCAGCTAGCAGCGATCGTGGTCGAGAAAGGAAATGCGAATGCGGTGACTGACGCCGGTGTCGCGGCGCTCCTGGCTCAGGCGGCGTGCAAAGGCGCCGCTTACAACGTCAGGGTCAATGTGCAGGCGCTGGACGACAAGTCCAAGGGCGAAAACCTGGCCCGCGAGGCGGCGCAGCTCGTGAAAAAAGTGGGAGAGCTCGCGGAGCGAGCTACTTCGGCAGTGGAGCGGGCTCTCTCGAGCTGAGTGCTGCTGCCTAGGCTGGCAACGCGGTCAGGACCCGCGGCCCGTTCTCGGTGATCGCGATCGTGTGCTCGAAGTGCGCCGAGCGCGTCCCGTCCACGCTTACCACGGTCCAGCGATCCGGCATCGTGCGCGTTCCCGGCTTTCCCACGTTCACCATCGGCTCGATCGCGATCGTAAACCCGGGCTGAAGTCGCTTGCCGTGCTTCGGCTTCCCGTAATTGGGAACCTGAGGGTCCTCGTGGAAGCCGATGCCTATCCCGTGCCCTACAAGATCGCGCACGACGCTGAATCCGGCCGCCTCGACGACGCCCTGCACCGCCGCGCCGATGTCGCCGAGAAAATTGTCCGGCGTAGCGGCCTCGATTCCCGCCGCAAGTGCGTTGCGGGTGACGTCCAGCAGCTTCTTCGATTCCGCGTCGACCTTCCCGACTGCGACCGTCGTCGCAGAATCCGTGTAGTAGCCTTCCAGCTTCACGCCGATGTCGATCGAGATGATGTCACCCTCCTCGATCACGCGCTTCTTCGAGGGAATGCCGTGCACGATCTCCTGATTGATCGACGTGCAGATGCTCGCGGGAAAGTTGTAGAGGCCCTTGAACGCCGGCGTCGCGCCTGGATGGCTGCGGATGAAATCGTCCGCGATCTTGTCCAGGTCCATCGTCGTCATCCCGGGACGCACGCTCTTCTCCAGCAGGCGCACGGTCGCGGCGAGTATCTCGCCACCCCTCGCCATGATCTCGATTTCGCGCGGTGACTTGATCTGGATCATTTGCCGAGCGCCTCGACCGCGCGGGCGGTCACCTCGTCAACCGGGCCGTCCGCGTCGATCCTGAGAACCTTCATCTCGTTGTCGCCGTACCAATCTATCACCGGTTCAGTCTGAGTCCGGTAGACCTCGAGACGATTGCGGATGGCCTCGGGCTCGTCGTCCTTCCGGCGCACCAGCTTCCCGCCGCATTTCTCGCAAGCGCTTCCCGGCGCGCGACCCATATAGGGAGCCTGACAGCCCTCGCAGACCGTGCGCGTGCTCAGTCTCTTGACGAGCTCATCGTCATCGACGTCGAATAGCAGGACCTTGTCGACTTTCTTGCCGATTTCGGCCAGCGTGACGCCGAGTCCTTCTGCCTGGGGGACGGTGCGGACGGCGCCGTCGAGGATTGCTCCCTTCTTCGTGGAGGGAGACGTCATCACGTCCTGGAGGATGCCGAGGATCACGGAGTCGGGCACGAGGTCGCCGCGATCCATGTACGACTTGGCTTCCTTCCCGCGCTTCGTGCCATCGCGCACCGCGGCGCGCAGCACGTCACCGGTCGCGATCTTCGGGATTCCCAGCCGCGCTGCGAGCTTGTCGGCCTGCGTGCCCTTCCCGGCGCCGGGAGGACCCAGCAGCACGATGATCACGCAGCCCTGCCCGGGGCTAGTAGGCGCCGCCGGCCTGTCGGCCGCGGAACCGTACGCGACCTTTCTTCATAAAGCCGTCGTACTTGCGGAGCAGCAGGTGCTGGTTGATCTGCGTCATGGTATCGAGCGCGACACCGACGACGATGAGAAGCGACGTTCCGCCGAACCGTAAAGGCACGTTGATCATGTCGGCAATGAAGACAGGCAGCAGCGCGATGAAAGTCAGAAACAGCGCGCCCGGGAACGT
>DATCPG010000130.1:0-11430 GCA_036570225.1 Gemmatimonadaceae bacterium
GGGAACGCCGCTGCGCGGGATCGCCGTGCTGTTTCGCGCCGGCTACATGTCCGCGGATCTGGAGATAGAGCTCACCAACAGGAAGATCCCGTTCGAGAAGTGGGGTGGCCTCAAGTTTCTGGAGGCGGCGCACGTCAAGGATGTGCTCGCTTTCCTTCGCATTCTCGAGAACCCGCGCGACGAAGTGAGCTGGTACCGATTGTTGCTGCTGCTTCCCGGAATTGGCGACGCGACCGCGCGCGCGGCCATCGATTCGATGATCGCAGCGGCGTGGGAATCCAATGCGTTCGGCCGTTACAATCCGCCCGCGAGAGCGAAGGAGGCGCATTCAGCATTGGTATCGCTGCTCGAGGGCCTGCGGTCGGGGCCTGTGCTTGACGAGGCGAAGGTGGCCGCCGACATCGCGCGCGTACGGCAGCTCTACGACAACATCCTGCGAGAGCGGTATGATCGCGTTGAGCCGAGGCTGGCTGACCTGGATCAGCTGCAGACGATCGCCGCGGGTTATCCGGACCGAGCGACGTTCCTGTCGGCGCTCGCCCTCGAACCACCGCAGGCTACGCAGGACCTGCCCGAAGGGAGCAGCCGCGCGGAGAACGACTGCCTGGTCCTCAGCACCGCCCACTCGGCGAAAGGAAAAGAATGGGACGCGGTGTTCGTGATCTGGGCGGTTGACGGGTGGTTTCCTTCGGCGCGCTGCCTCAACACGGAAGAAGAGACAGAGGAGGAGCGTCGACTGATGTACGTGGCGCTGACCCGCGCGCGTAATTATCTGAGCGTGGCCTATCCGCTCAATGCGTACTCATCTCGAAGGGGCGCGGACTACTCGCTTGATCAGCTTTGTCGTTTCATCGATCGCGGTGTGCGCGACAACATGCAACGCGTTGCCTTGTCGGGCGACAACGCGCCGGCCGATCTCGTTCCCCAGCAGAAGCAACCCTTCCTGGATCTTCGCGCCCTTCTCAGGTCGAAATTCAACGCTCCCGATCGCGGAGAGTCTCCGACGCCGTAGTCGTACTGCCGCACTTTCCGGCATCAAGGTTAAGGTCGTATGCGGATTTGACTGATTCGACTGATTAATCGGATCGCTCCTCGTGGCGCAACACTTCCTCCCGCCCCAGGAAGCGAGTTGTGTTGTTGTTATTTCGGAAGAGGACTCCCCACTCCGCCAAATGCACATCCTGAGCGGCTGTTCCCAAGATTCCCGGCCGCCAGAGCGCGCTGTAACGCCAAGAGGCGCAATCCGATTAATCAGCAAAATCCGCCAAATCCGCACGTGCCCTTGAACCTTGGTGCCTGCCCGAGCGGCAGTTCCCAAAAATCCCGGCCGCCAACAGGATCTAATACGCCTATCGGGCCGGATCAGAAGCATCCGGGTTTTTTATCCGGAGCATACGTATAACCCTTCGTCTTAGGGACCAGTCGCGCCCACCCACCGTCGGAGCGCAACAAACGGAGACTTCGGATTCGATTTCGCCAGCGCGATCATGCGTCCGATCGAGCGCTTGAGATCGCGTCCCTCTCTGAGATAGATCTCATCGAACACATCGAGATCACTCGCGTAGACTCGTCGCGCCAGCAGCGATGCGTTGTCCAATGGCACCCGCTCGGCGTAGCGCGGGCTGATTGTCTTGAGCGCGGGGCCGATCTCCGAGATGAGCGCGCGACGTGCGTACGCGTAGACCGTATCGCGCGCGGTAATCCTCGCCTCCCTGCTCTCCGGATGCGCCGCGTACGCCGAGTCGAGCGACTTGATCACTCCGCTCCAGAACCTCGCCAGCAGCTTGTCATCCTCCCACTGCGCGTCGAGCCTGGCAGCCGCCGTTTCCTGGCCCCGCGATCTGAAGAATCCGGCTGCGCCGCGAGCTCCGACGAACATCGCGAACGACTCGTTGAAAGGCGCCTGTCCCGAGGCGTAAAACGTGTTGTGCGTCAGCTCGTGGATCACCGTGTTCGCGAGGGAGAGCGAGTCGCCTTTGAGAGTGGTGTTCAGCAGCGGATCGTTGAAGAATCCCAAAGTGCTGAACGCATCAGACGGTCGCACGTACACATCGAACCCATCGGCCGCGAGATTCTTCGCTTCTCGCCGCGCGGCGGCGAAGTCGAAGTAGCCTTTGTAGGGAACGCGGCCGACGATGGGAAACCACCAAGTGTAGGGCTTGAGCGTGTCGCGGTAGGCCGCCGAAACAAGGAGTACTAAAGTGTCGTGATCTAGACGCGAATATGTCGTGAAACTGTCTTTAGTTCTAAGCTTCAAACTGTCTTTTGCGTACTGTCGCGCCGCCAAAACAACCCTAAGTTTCGCTTTCACATCCGGAGGTGTCCGCGAATCCGCCACCAGATCGGAAATCGGCTGGCGCCGGCTCAGAATCTTTGCCTCTTCCCACGCGCCTCGACTGAGATAACAAGCTGTCGGAGCAGAGATTAGAGCCAAAACGCCGACCACAAACGCTATCGCCACGATTCCGCGGCGCATTATCTTACCACGTGTCCTTCGTTCACCTGCACTGCCACTCCGAATACTCACTTCTCGACGGCGCAAACCGCATCGATGATCTCATCACGAGAGCGTTGGAGTTCGAGCAGCCAGCGCTCGCGATAACCGATCACGGTAATCTTCACGGCGCTTGGGAGTTCCAGGAAAAAGCCAGGAAAGCGGGGCTCAAGCCGATCATCGGCATGGAAGCCTATGTCGCGCCAGGCGATAGACGTGCTCGCGACCGCGTTGGCGGCGATCGGGGAAAACCCTATTACCACCTCGTCCTCCTCGCTCAGAACGCGACCGGATACAAGAATCTAGTCAAGCTATCATCCCTCGCCTACACGGAGGGATTCTACGCGAAGCCGAGGATGGACCGCGAGCTCCTCGCCAAATACAACGAGGGGATAGTCGTATCCTCCGCCTGCATGGCCGGCGAGATCGCGCACAATCTCCTGTCCGATGAGTACGACCAGGCCCGCGCCGCGGCGTCGTGGTACGCGGACGTGTTTCGCGATCGATACTATCTCGAGGTCCAGGCCCACGACTCCGAGAACCAGGCGACGCTCAACAGCCGCGTCTTCCAGCTCGCGGCGGAGCTGAATCTTCCCGTCCTCGCCACCAACGACGCCCACTTCCTTTCCCGCGGCGATCACGACGCCCACGACGTCCTCCTCTGCATCGGACTCGGCAAGGATTTCTCCGATACCAATCGGATGCACTACGACGAGGGGCTGTATTTCAAGAGCGCTCCTGAAATTGCGGAAGCGTTCCCGGGCAGGAAGGACGTTCTCGAGAACTCGCTCCGAATCGCGGACGAAACCGCAATCACATTCTCGAAGCAGTACAAGGTCCCATCGTTTCCGCTTCCTTCCGGAATCGAAACGGAGAACGAGCTGCTCGTCCGCCTTTCCGAAGAGGGCGCCCACTGGCGGTACGGCGCCGACCTCCCCGCGAATGTACGCGAGCGACTCGACTATGAGCTCGGAGTAATCACCAGCACCGGATACGCCGGCTATTTCCTCATCGTCGCCGATTTCATCAAGGCGGCGCGTGAAAAGGGAATTCCAGTCGGTCCTGGGCGCGGATCGGCGGCCGGATCGCTCGTCGCCTACTCACTCCGCATTACGGATATCGATCCGCTCCAGTTCGACCTGCTTTTCGAGCGATTCCTGAACCCCGAGCGAGTGTCGATGCCGGACATAGACGTCGACTTCTGCTTCGAGCGCCGCGGCGAGGTCATCGAGTACGTCAGGCAGAAGTACGGCCGCGATTCGGTCGGCCAGATCATCACCTTCGGCACCCTGAAATCACGGGCAGCCATCAAAGACGTGGGCCGCACACTCGGCTTCACGCCGTCCGAGACGGACTATCTCGCCAAGCTGATTCCGAACCATCCGAACTTTTCGCTGACCGTCAAGGAAGCACTCGAGCGGATTCCGGAGGTGCGCGAGCTCTATACCGCGCGCAAGGACGACCCTCGTGAGATCAGGGAGAAAAAGGAGAGATACCGTCAGCTCCTCGATTTCGCGATGAAGCTGGAAGGGCTGTCGCGGCACGCCGGCGTCCACGCCGCTGGAGTCGTCATCGCGCCGGGTCCGCTCGACGAATACGTACCCGTCTGCACGCAGGCCTCCAAAGGCGCTGGCAGCAACAGCGACGAGTCCATCGTCGTTACGCAGTACGACATGAACGCGCTCGAGAAGGTCGGGATGCTCAAGATCGATTTTCTCGGCCTCACCACGCTCACCGTGATCGCCGACGCGATCCACGGCATTCGCGAGCGCACCGGCTCCGCGCCCGATCTCGACAAGCTGCCTCTCGATGACGCGGAAACGTACCGGATGCTTCGGGCTGGAAGGACGATTGGCGTCTTCCAGTTCGAGTCGCCGCTCGCTACCGACATACTCAAGAGCATTCGCATCGACAGGTTCGACGACCTCGTCGCATCGAACGCGCTGATGCGCCCGGGCCCGCTCGACGCGGGAATGCACCGCGTGTACATGCGCAGAAAGCGCGGAGAGGAGCCGGTTTCCTACATCCTGCCCGAGCTGGCGCCGATCCTCGAGACCACTTACGGCGTCATCACCTACCAGGAGCAGGTGATGCGCATCGCGCAGACGCTGGCGGGGATTTCTCTCGCCGAAGCAGACGTGCTGCGTAAGGCAGTCGGCAAGAAAGACGCGGAGCTCATTCGCGCGGAGCTCGGGAAGTTCATCGAGAAATCGGTGGCCCGCGGGCACGACCGCGAGATCATCGAGGAGATCGCCAGCCAGATCGAGACCTTCGGCCGGTACGGCTTCAACAAGTCGCACGCCGTCGCCTACTCGATTATCTCGTACCACACGGCATGGCTCAAGACGCACTTCCCCGCTGACTTCATGGCGGCGCTGATGTCCTCCCAGATCGGCGACACCGACGGTGTGGTGAAGTACATCAACGAGACAAGGCAGCTCCACGTTCCCGGCGCTGCTGAGGCGGGCGTCGAGATCCTTCCCCCGGATGTGAATGAGTCCGGGTACAAGTTCACCGTCGTCGGAGAGACAAAGATCCGGTTCGGGCTTGGTGCGGTGCGCAACGTCGGCCGCGGAGCGATCGACTCCATCATCGGCGCCAGGAAGAAGGATGGGCCATTCCAGTCGATCTTCGACCTGTGCGAGCGCATCGATCTGCGCATCTGCAACAAGCGAGTCCTCGAGGCCCTGATCCATGCAGGTGCGATGGATTCGCTGGGCGGGCACCGTGCGCAGCTTTCGGCCGCTCTCGATACTGCCATTCGCGAGGCATCGCTCAGGCAGGAGGACATCGCCACCGGCCAGGTTTCTCTTTTCGGCGCGGCGACGGACAAAGCCGAGAAGACCGAGGCAACACGCACGCTTCCCAACGTGCCTGCGTGGACGGAGTCCGAGCGGCTGGCGGAGGAGAAGGAGATTCTCGGGTTCTATATCTCCGGACATCCTCTCGAACGCTTTCGGACAGAAGCGGAGATTTTCTCGACGCACACCGTATCGGACCTCGGTAAGTGGAGATCCGAGCCCATGACGCTCGCCGTGGTCGTGACGAACATCAAGCGACAGATAAGCAAGAAGTCCGGCTCCGAGTTCGCCCGCCTCACCATTGAGGATTTCTCCGGATCCGGTGAAGTTCTGATCTTCCCGGAGAAGTGGGCGACGCTCAACGACCAGATCCGCGCCGACATTCCAATGCTGCTGAAGGGTGCCTACTCGCGCCGGGATGAGGCCGGGGACAACCCCGCATTCATCGTCGAATCGGCAAAGCAACTGGCGGAGATGCGTACCAATGGTCAGGTGACGGTTGCAATCGACCTGGCAAAGGGCGCATACTCGGGGGATGTGATGTCGGACGTGAGAGCCATTGCCGAGACCTACCCCGGATCAGCGCCGCTCGAGTTTCGCTGGAGCGACGGCTCGGGGATCAAGGCACGGCTCCGCTCCCGATCGCTGACGTTGGCCGCGGACGGCGCGGCGTTGAGCGCGCTCCGCAACATTCTGGGCGAGTCTTCCGTCAAGCTTCAACGCGGGAGCTGAGACAGTGGCATCAGCAACACAACTCGAGTTCGAGAAGCCGATCGCCGAGCTGGAACGGCAGATCGACGAGATCAAGAAAACCGCGGGTGACAGCCAGCTCAGTGTTGCCGAAGCTATTGAGCCTCTCGAGCGGAAGCTCTCCGATCTGCGGGAAGAGGTGTACCGGAATCTCACGCCATTTCAGAGAGTCCAGGTCGCGCGGAACCCGAAGCGGCCGTTCACCGCCGATTACATCCGTCTGGCTTTCACGGACTTCATCGAGCTGCACGGCGATCGCGCTTTCCGCGACGACGCGGCGATAATCGGAGGCTGGGCGCGCCTCGACGACGATACTGTGATGGTGATCGGGCACCAGCGTGGGCGCGACACGAAAGAGCAGCTGAAGCGCAACTTCGGCATGCCCCATCCCGAGGGCTATCGAAAGGCGCTCCGCCTGATGAAGCTCGCCGAGAAATTCCACGTTCCCGTTCTCACCTTCATCGACACGCAGGGCGCGTGGGCAGGCCTAGGCGCTGAGGAGCGCGGGCAATCCGAGGCGATCGCGCGCAATCTTTACGAGATGAGTCAGCTGCAGGTGCCGATCATCGCGACCGTCATCGGCGAAGGCGGTTCCGGCGGCGCATTGGCACTTGGTGTCGCCGACAGAGTCCTCATGATGGAGAACGCTGTCTACTCCGTGATCTCCGTCGAGGGCTGCGCCGCCATTCTCTGGAAGGACGCGAAGAGTCCCGAGATGCGGGAGAAGGCTGCGACCGCGCTCAAGATCACCGCCCCCGAGCTGCTCGAGCTCAAGGTCATAGACGAGGTCGTTCCCGAGCCGAGAGGTGGCGCGCACGCCGATCACGAGGCTGCGGCAAAGTCTCTCCGGGAAGTGATCTGCAAGCATGTGGAGGAGCTGCGCAAGATGCGGCCGGAGAAGCTCGTGAGACGTCGCCGGCAGAAATTTCTCCGCCTTGGTGCGTGGACCGAATAGATCGTGGCGCATCTCGTCGAAGTCGCCTTCAAAGGCAATCGTAAGGAGTTCTTTCTCTGGGACTATCCCGATCCGCCGCCGCTCAACTCGGCGGTGATCGTGGATGTGGATCGCGGAGAGGATCTCGGCTACGTCCACGCCCTGGGAGAGCTGGCCGAGAAGCGGAATGGCGGGTGCTCACATGGGTGCGGCACTTCCCTTCCCGATCGAAAAGCGCTGCGTCTCGCCTCGGACAAGGATAGGGGACTGTCGAAGGACCTCGACCGGCTCAATGAAGATGCACGTCGCAAGGCGATGGAGCGCGTTCGCGCCAACGGACTCGGCATGAAGCTGTCCGACGCCGAGTGGCAGTGGGACAGAAAGAAGCTCACGCTCTACTTCACGGCCGACAAGCGCGTCGATTTCCGCAACCTGGTGCGCGACCTCGCGTCTCTTTTCCGCACCCGCATCGAGCTCAAGCAGATCGGTGTGCGCGACGAGGCCAAGCGGCTGGATGGCATCGGCCGCTGCGGGCGGCAGTATTGCTCCGCGTCGTGGCTTCCCGAGCTCCGGCCCGTCAATCTTGGCGTGGCCAAGGATCAGCGGCTGTCGCTCAATCCATCGCAGATCTCCGGGGCGTGCGGGCGTCTCATGTGCTGCCTGCGCTACGAGCACGAGTTTTACGTCCAGAGCCGCAAGCGCTTCCCGAAGGAGGGTAAGGTCGTCGCGACTTCGCTCGGCGAGGAAAAGGTCGTGAGCATCGACATCTTTCACGAGCGTATCACGTTGCGCGGCGTAGATGGTGATATGCGCTCGCTCACCCTGCCGGAGTTCAAGCAGGAGACGGAGCAGCTCTCCGGAACGGGCGTCGCGGTGGCCGCTGAGCCGGAGGAGGAAGAGAGCGTCGCCGAAGCGATCCGTCCGGAGGAGATCTCACCGGAGCTGTTGTACACGGCCGAGCACCAGATCTTCGTGCCGCGACCCGACAAGGCTCCGGAGCCGGCGAAACCCAATGGCCGCGAGAACGATGGTGGCAACAAGCGGCGCCGCGGAAGGAGAGGCGGGCGTCGCGGTCGTGGCGATGACAACCAGTCGGGAAATCAGTAGTTGGCCAAGTACTTCCTCACCTGCGCGATAGACTACGCCACCGCTGATCCGCATCAGGGGCACGCATTCGAGAAGATCGGCGCCGACGCCATAGCGCGTTACCACCGGCTGATGGGTGACGACGTCCATTTCCTCGTGGGGATGGACGAGCACGGTCAGAAGGTCGCGCAGACAGCGGCGGAGAGGAAAGTGTCCCCGCAGGAGCTGGTGGATGCGGTAGCGGAAAGCACGGAGGAGATCTGGGGACTCCTCGGCATCTCTTACGACCAGTTCATTCGTACGACGGATCCCGCCCACAAGGCGGGCGTGAAGAGATTGATCGAGCAGATTTTCGAGAACTCGCCCGACGATTTCTACGAGAAGGCGTACGCCGGATGGTATTGCGTCGGGTGCGAGTCCTTCAAGCAGGACAACGAGATAGTGGAGGGCAAGTGCATCCTCCACCCCACGCGCGTGCTGGAGTGGGTCGAAGAGAAGAACTGGTTCTTCCGCCTCAGCGCCTACACCGAGCGACTGAGGAAGCTCCTCTCCAGCGAGGAATTTCTCCAGCCGAAATCGCGTCGCAACGAGATCCTGTCGCTCCTCGAATCGGGGCTGGATGACGTATCCGCCAGCCGCAGCCGGTTCTCGTGGGGCGTTCCCTTTCCACGCAAAAGAACCGGCGGCGAGGATCAGACGACTTACGTCTGGTTCGATGCGCTGCCGAATTATCTGACGGCGACGGGGTTTCCCAACCCCGATTACGAGCAGCTCTGGCCAGCCGATCTGCATGTGATCGGCAAGGACATCACGCGCTTCCACGCTGTGATCTGGCCCGCGATGCTGATGGCGGCGGGCATAGCGGTTCCAAAGCGCATCTGGGTGCATGGATTTGTGCTCGTAGGCGGAACGCGAGTGAGCAAGTCGGCGGGCGGCAATCTCGAGCTGCGCGATGCGATTGGGCGGTACGGACCGGATGCGTTCCGCTACTTTCTGCTGCGCGAAGTCCCGTTCGACGGGGATGGCAATTTTTCCTGGGAGAGGTTCGAGGAGCGGTACAACGCCGATCTTGCGAACGCCTTCGGGAATCTGGCCAGCCGGGCGATATCGATGGTCGATCGCTATTTCGACGGAATAATCCCGGCTGGAGAGCGCAACGAGGTCGACAAGGCGGACGAAGCGGATCTGGAGGCCTATCACGCGTCTATCGGACCCAGGGGGTTTCAGCTGCACGAAGCGCTGAGAGCCGTGTGGCTGACGGTTGCGAGGGGGAACGAATACGTTGATCGTCAGGCGCCGTGGAAGCTCGCAAAGGATGCGGCGAGCCGCGCCGAGCTCGAGAGCACGCTCGCGACTCTGATGAGGCAGCTGACGCGGCACGCGGTTTATCTGTGGCCGTTCATGCCCGGGAAATCGGAGGAGCTGTGGAAGTCACTCGGCGCGCCGGGCTCGCCGGGCACTGTCGGTTTCTCTCGGCTCAAGGAGCTGAATCCGAGCGGGTGGCGGGTCGTGAAGAGTCCGCCGCTCTTCCCGAAGAAAGAAGTCCAGACTGGCGATCCTGCAACAACAAACCCCGGCTAAGGCCGGGGTTTTTTTCTCGCGATGTCAGAAGTCCGTTTTACCTGTTCGCGGTGACATCCAGAAAAGGACGGTTGGTAGCTGTCGTCGATGTGACCGTGATGTCACCCCTGGCGGTTACGGTATAGACGTGTCCGCCGATGAATGACACGTCCGCTTTGGTGATGGCCTTCGTCGTCAATCCCGCGTAACGCGTGCTCAATTGATAGACGCCGGCCGGCACCTCCACGAATGTGCCCGCCGACTTGTACGCGATTTCAGAGCCGATGGCGACCTCGGTCTTCGCGACAGTATCCGCCGCATACAACGTCATTGGATTTGCGTTGGAGATAGCGTGGACAAATCTCAGACTCGCGACCGCATAGCTCGAGGGCGGGACGACTGGATCTTCCACCACGAACCCTTCTACTGTTTTCGTAGTGGTGTTGTAGAACCCACTCATGTAAAACGAGTAGAATTTCCCGCTGTCGATTGTGGTGTTGACCGTCGAGATTGCGAGATCCTTGTTCGTTGCGGCCGCAATCTTTCCTGACAGGACATACTGTCCGGGATCGATCCCTTCGTATGCTCCGCCAGCCCCAACTCCGCCGTAGGCGACACCCGTCGTGGATTCGACCCCGGTGCCGGAGGTGATGGCGGTCATCTTCGTCCCATTGGCGTAGAAATTCACACCGGGTGCATTTACGCCAAAGTTGAAGAACTTGATGCGCGACGCAGGAAGAGGTGCGCTCTCCAGCGTCTGGATGGCATCCTTCCCACACGATGATAGCAGGCCGGCAAAAAGCAGGGCCGCTACAGCTCCATATCTCTTCATGGTCCGGTTACGGTTGAGTGATCCAGAGTGGCACGGTGTGATAATCGAGAGCAAGTCCGCCGATCGCATCGAGGCCCGGTCTGTTCCAGACGTATTCCGAGTTGAAACGAGGTCTGATGCGCTGTACGATTTTTCCGCCATTGTCGGGATAGAGATTCGTCGGCGGGGTAAAACCGCGGAAGACCTCCGTTCCGCTCACCGGATCAATATCCGTATAGTGGTATCGGCGCATGTCCATCCAGAGCTCATTGTGTCCCCACGCCCACTGTGCGATGAACTTCTGGGACATGATGTGCGAGATGGTCAGCACCGGCGGAACAATCGTGGGAGACGCAAGAAACGCTGTCTTCTCCGCGTCGGTGATCTGCGTCGGCGCCTGGTTATCGTCGCGGTTTCTCGCGTTCACGAAGTCGATGTGCGACGAGATCGCGAGCGTGTAGGCGCTGAGCGCTGTTCCCTGATCCCCTCTCTTCAAGGCGGCTTCCGCCTTGATGAACTGGAGCTGCGAGTAGGTCATCAGCGGGATCTTCGATTTGTCGGAGAACAAATAACGGCTGGGAAGTCCTCCTCCCACTCCCTGTCTGACCGGGTAGCCGTAGAAATTGTTTGGGCGCCGCAGCGAGTCGAGGGCGCCGAAGCCCACAACATTCGGATCGAGACCGCGATATAGTCCGTCCGGCGAGGGCGCCAGCATGCGCGACATCCGCGGATCGACGACACCGAACTGAGTCGAATCCATCAAATGCAGCACAAAAAGGGTCTGTCTGTAGTTGGTGATGTTGTCTCTGGTCGTACCCCAGAAATTACGGTCCGAGTTATCCGGACTCGTGCCGGGATAGGGCATTAGTGCGTCGTCGGCGTTGCTCGCGAACGATTTGTCGACCTCGGCGATCACACGCGCTGGATCGTAGCTGGATTTATTCGAGTAATGATTGAGGTTCAGCGCCAGCATTCCATGCGCCAACTTCAACCA
>DATCPG010000131.1:0-4708 GCA_036570225.1 Gemmatimonadaceae bacterium
CTTCAGCTGGATGCCGGTTGGTGACCTGCAGATCGATGCGGCGTTCCAGCTCGACCAACTCTCGATGGTGATGATACTCGTGATCACCGGCGTCGGAGCGCTGATTCACATCTTCAGCGTCGGCTACATGCAAGACGATCCCGGGTACCCGCGCTTCTTCGCGTACCTCAACCTGTTCGTGTTCTTCATGCTGGTGCTCGTGCTCGGCGCAAACTACCCGGTCCTGTTCGTGGGTTGGGAAGGAGTTGGACTTTGCTCCTACCTCCTGATCGGATTCTGGTTCAACGACAAGGCGAATGCGGACGCCGGCAAGAAGGCATTCATCGTCAATCGTATTGGTGATTTCGGTTTTCTCGTAGCGATGTTCATGTTGTTCGCGAACATCGGTGTGCTCGACTTTGTCGGTGTAAACGCAAAGGCGCTCGATCTCGGTGCGGGTAGCGCCCTGGTCACCGCCATCTGCCTGTTCATGTTCCTTGGCTGCACGGGAAAGAGCGCGCAGATCCCGCTTTACATCTGGTTGCCCGACGCGATGGCTGGTCCGACTCCGGTCTCCGCGCTCATCCATGCGGCAACGATGGTGACGGCCGGTGTTTACCTGATCGCGCGCAGCGCCGCGCTTTTCTCTCTTGCCCCGGTCGCCTCGCTCACGGTTGCAGCGGTCGGCGCACTGACGGCGATTTTTGCCGCGACGATAGGTCTCAAGCAGTGGGACATCAAGAAGGTACTGGCCTACTCCACGATCTCCCAGCTCGGATACATGTTCGTGGGCGTCGGTGTGGGAGCGTACGTATCCGGGATGTTTCATCTCGTCACCCACGCTTTCTTCAAGGCGCTGCTGTTCCTGGGGTCCGGCTCCGTGATTCACGCGATGCACAAGGCCTATCACTCGACGCATAGCCACGAAGACGCGCAGGACATGCGCAACATGGGCGGCCTCAAGCGATATCTGCCGGTCACGTGCGTTCTGATGTGGATTGCGACGCTGGCCATCTCTGGCGTCCCTCCGCTTTCCGGCTTCTTCTCGAAGGACGAAATCCTCGGAGCAGTATTCGCACGCGCTCACGGATCGACGCTCGCTTCGGCAAGCTGGCTCGGCATCCCGGGCCACACACTTCTTTATGCGATCTATGTGATGGGGCTCATCACGGCTCTGCTCACGGCTATCTACATGACGCGGATGATGCTTTACACATTCCATGGTCCTTGCCGGACGGGGACGGAAGAGGAGCGCAGCCTGCATGAAGCGCCGTGGTCGATGACTGCTCCGCTCGTCGTACTCGGCATTCTGACTGTGGTTGGCGGGTGGCTCAATCTTCCAGGAGTGATCACTGATTCTGTGCCCGTGGGCCGTCCGGGTGTACTGGATACCTGGCTCGAGCCCGTTGTGGGAGCCGCGACGGCGCGTGTGAGTGAAGGAGCCGCCAGAGTGCCGGCGACGACCGAACAATTGCTCATGGGAATCGCCGTCCTGATCGCGGTGGCCGGTATCGTTTACGCGATGGCGCGGCTCAAGCCAGCGCGTCTCGTACCGAAGCGTGACGCCATTCCGGAAGGGGGCTTCGAGGGCGTTGTCGCCAACAAGTACTACGTCGACGAGGGGCTCGACAGAGCAATCGTGACACCGACTTACGTCGTCTCGAAAAGCTTCCTGTGGCGCTTTGTCGACACCGGATTAATCGATGGATTTTTCGTCAACGGCAGTGCATGGGTTGCGAATCTCTTCGGGCGTGCAGGATCGCGGCTCCAGACTGGCAACGTCGGCATCTACGCGTGGGTGCTGGTAGTGGGAGTCGTGGCACTCCTCGGCGCTTTCACCCTTCGGTGAGCTGACGAATGGCGAGTTTTCTCGAGTCGATCGGCTACAACGGCTGGATCCTTCCCGCGCTGCTGATCATTCCTCTCGTCGGCGCCGCGGCACTGCTTGCACTTCCGGCGCGCGATCCGGCAGCTGGCGGGGGCGTCGAAAATCCGCCCGCGCGGCAAATCGCGTTCTGGTTTTTCGTGCTCGAATTCATTGTGTCGCTGGGGTTGTGGTGGTCGTACAACCCCGCCGACAGCGGGTGGCAGGCTTCGATCGACATGTCCTGGATTCCAACGTGGGGCGTCCGCTTCACGCTGGGAATCGATGGCATCGCCCTGATGATGGTCCTGCTCACGACCTTCATCATGCCGCTGGCGGTGCTCGGTAGCTGGACGAGTATCCGCACCAAGGTCCGCAGCTATTACGCGCTCCTTCTGATTCTCACGACTGGAATGATCGGCGTCTTCCTCGCGCGGGATCTGTTTCTGTTCTACGTGATGTGGGAAGTCATGCTCGTCCCGATGTATTTCATCATCGGAATTTGGGGCGGCGAGCGCCGCATCTACGCGAGCCTCAAGTTCTTTGTGTACACAATGCTTCCATCGCTGCTGATGCTCGTGGCGATCATTTACCTGGGAGTTCACGTAAGGACGAGCACGGGCACGCCCGATTTCAGCTACGACCATGTGTTGTCGGTCTCCAACATGCCCGAGCGAGCTGCCCTCTGGCTCTTTGCCGCGTTCTTTCTCGCGTTCGCCGTCAAAGTCCCGATGTTCCCGTTTCACACCTGGCTTCCGGACGCACACGTCGAGGCGCCAACCGCCGGTTCCGTGATTCTCGCCGGCATCATGCTGAAGATGGGCACGTTCGGCTTTCTTCGGTTCGCACTCCCGCTCTTTCCAGGCGCGGCGATGAACCCGACGATCCGACTGACAATTCTGGTGCTCGCCGTGATCGGCATCATTTACGGAGCACTCGTGGCCATGGTCCAGCCGGATTTCAAGAAGCTGGTCGCGTATTCCTCCGTCAGCCATCTCGGCTTCGTCATGCTTGGTATTTTTGCTCTCACGTTGCAAAGCGTGCAGGGCGCGATCTTGATCATGATCAATCACGGCATCTCGACGGGAGCGCTATTCCTTCTCGTCGGCATGATCTACGAGCGAAGACACACGCGCGCTATCGACTCGTACGGTGGTATCGCGCGGGTAGTACCGCTCTTTGCGGCGATCCTGACCTTCGTTTCGTTGAGCAGCATCGGGCTGCCGGGCACGAACGGGTTTGTCGGAGAGTTTCTCGTCCTCCTAGGATCATTCAGGACTTACCCGATTCTCGCGGTCATCTCGGCGACGGGAGTGATCTTTGCCGCCGCGTATCTGTTGTGGGCGATACAGCGAATACTCTTCAACCCGCTGGCCAGGCCGGAGAACGAGCACATCCCTGACCTTAACAGGCGCGAGCTTGCACTCCTGCTTCCTCTTATTGCGGTGATCATTTGGCTGGGTGTCTACCCGGCGCCGGTGCTTCGCCGGACTCAGGCATCATCGCAGTTGCTCATCAATCGCGTCGAAAGTCGGTCGGCTTCTTCTAGGTTGAGTGAGGCCACACGATAATGACCTTTGACCTGAGCCTGCCCGCCCAGCTCGCTGGAGCCCTCGGGCCGGATCTGTTCCTGATGGGAGGAGCAATGCTGCTCCTGCTCTGGGCGGGCTGGCGTCCCGAGAGCGATGAGCATCAGCGGAGCGTGGGAATCCTCAGCATGGCGCTGTGCATTTTCACGATGGTTCTGGTCGGCTATTATGCGCGAGAAGGATACGTTGCGACCGTTGGTCCGGTAGCCGTCGACAATTTCCGCTGGGCGGCAGATGAGATCTTCCTCATCGCGACGGTCGGCACTATTGCCATGTCCCTCGACTACAACACCCGCGAAGGGATCATGCCGGGCGAATCGCACGTGCTTCTGCTGCTGGCGACGTCGGGAATGATGATTCTCGCTGCGGCGCGCGATCTCATCATCGTGTTCCTCGGCATCGAGCTCATGTCGATCGCGATCTATGTCCTCGTTGGAATGAATCGCCGGAGAGAAAGGTCAGCCGAGGGGGCGCTCAAATACTTTCTGCTCGGTGCGTTCTCGACGGCGTTCCTTCTATATGGAATCGCGCTCGTCTATGGCGCAACTGCGGAGACAAACTTCGCCCGGATCGCGGCGAACATCGGCAAGTTCCACCTGGAGCATAGCGCTCTGTTGCTGGTGGGAATAGCTCTGCTCCTGGTGGGCTTCGGCTTCAAGGTCGCCGCCGCGCCGTTCCACATGTGGGCGCCGGACGTGTATGAGGGCGCGCCGACGCCGATCACCGCTTATATGGCCGCCGCGGTCAAGGCCGCCGCCTTCGCGGCGTTCTTCAGGCTATGGCTCGAGGCGTTCCCAACGCTTCTCACGACGTGGCATCAGGCTGTCTGGTGGCTCGCGGCGCTGACGATGATCGTCGGGAATCTCGTTGCCCTCGCGCAAAAGAACATCAAGCGGCTGCTCGCGTACTCGAGCATCGCCCACGCAGGTTACATCCTCGTCGCGATGGTAGTAGGAACAAAGCTCGGCAGCTCGGCATTCATGTTCTATCTCTTCGCCTACACGATGGCTACACTCGGTGCCTTCGCGGTGATCGTCGCTCTCGGCGTGAGTGGAGAAGATCGCATGAGCGTCGAGGAGTATGCCGGCCTTTGGACTGTGCGTCCTGGTCTGGCCGGCGCCATGGCTGTATTCATGCTCGCCCTCCTTGGCTTTCCGATTTTCGGCGGCATCGGGTTCTTCGCCAAATGGTACGTACTTCAGGCGGCGCTTCAGGGTCCGTTCCCCCAGACGAGATTGGCTGTGTTGCTAGTGATCACAAGTGTGGTGAGCGCAGG
>DATCPG010000132.1:0-1748 GCA_036570225.1 Gemmatimonadaceae bacterium
GTGTCTACGTTGGCACCACACCAGACTCGGCACGTGCGGCGGTCGACGCGATCAACGCCGAGATGGAGAAGCTCTCGGTGGAAGGCCTTAGCGAAGAGGACATCACCGCTGGTAAAAGCCAGTTGAAGGGACAGATTACACTGTCGCTCGAGAGCCCGACGTCGCGGATGTACCGCGCTGCGGGGACCGAGCTGTACGGCGAGCCTTACCGGACACTGGACGAACTGCTCGCTCTGATCGATGCGATCGATGCGTCAACGGTCGCAGAGCTCTGCAAAACCTATTACGAGCCTGGGCGGCAGACGCTCGTGAGCCTGGGTCCGCGGGCCGCTGCGTGACGCGCGAGCCCTCACTCTTAATTTTGCGAAATAATCTGAGATGAAGATCGGTGTCCCGAAGGAAATAAAGACAAACGAGAACCGCGTTGCGCTCGTGCCAGCCGGTGCGGAATCACTGGTCGCGGCCGGCCACACAGTCATGATCGAGAAGGGAGGTGGCGAAGGCAGCGGCTTCCCCGACTCGGCGTACACAGCGGTTGGCGCCAAGATCGGCCCCGACGCCGACACCGTGTGGCGCGAAGCGGACATGATCATGAAGGTGAAGGAGCCGATCAAGCCCGAGTGGCCCCGCATGAAGAAGGGCCAGATGATCTTCACTTACTTCCACTTCGCCGCCGACAAGGAGCTGACCCAGGCCCACATCAAGAGCGGGGCGATCTGCATCGCCTACGAGACGGTGGAGCTACCGAATCGAGAGCTGCCGCTCCTCACTCCGATGTCCGAAGTGGCCGGCCGGATGGCCGTTCAGGAAGGGGCAAAATATCTCGAGAAGCTGCATGGCGGTCGCGGCGTACTGCTGGGGGGCGTTCCGGGTGTGCCGCCTGGCAAAGTCGTCATCCTTGGCGGCGGGATCGTCGGTATCAACGCAGCGAAGATGGCGGCAGGCCTGGGCGCGAAGGTGACCGTTCTCGATGTGAGCCTCGAACGTCTGCGGTACTTGTCGGACGTGATGCCGGCCAACGTCACACTCATCTATTCCAATCGTCATACAATCCTGGAGCAGATCTCCACCGCGGATCTGGTCGTCGGAGCGGTTCTCATTCCTGGAGCCATCGCACCGAGACTGATTCGCCGCGAAGACCTGAAAGTCATGCAGCCTGGAGCGGTTATCGTCGACGTCGCCATCGATCAGGGTGGGTGTGTCGAGACGATCCATGCTACGACGCACGAGAATCCAACCTACGTTGTGGACGGCATCGTGCATTACGGAGTCGCAAACATGCCTGGTGGCGTACCAAGAACTTCGACGCTCGCGCTTACCAACGCGACTTTCCCCTACGCCAAGCAGCTCGCGGCCAAGGGATGGAAACAGGCGCTCAAGGAAAACGAAGCACTGAAGAAGGGACTCAACATCGTAGACGGAAAGGTGACATATCCCGCTGTCGCTGAAGCATTCGGCTTGCCGTTTACTCCACCCGATTCATATTTGAACTAATGCGATTTCCATTCTTCAAACCGGGCGCTCTGTTCCCGGCGAATGCGATCGCCGTCGATCTCGGCACCGCAAATACGCTGATTTACGTGAAGGGCGAAGGCATCGTGCTCAACGAGCCCTCGGTCGTCGCGCTCGACCGCGAAACCAAGAAAATCAAGGGCGTTGGGCTCGAGGCGAAGCGGATGCTTGGCCGCACGCCTGAAGGCGTGATCGCGGTGAGACCAATGAAGGACGGCGTCATCGCCGACTTCGAC
>DATCPG010000133.1:0-8417 GCA_036570225.1 Gemmatimonadaceae bacterium
GAGCCAGAATCAGGCTCCGGCTCCGAAGCCGGTGCCCGGGATGACTCCGCAGCAGGCGGAGGCCGTGCTGAATGCCGCCGAGGACCAGGAGACCGACGTGCAGGGGAAACGACAGAAAAAGAACGTGCCCACCCCACCAAGAGGAAAGGATTGGTAGCTTCGGTACCAGCATGTCTCTGATTGCAATTCTCCCAGGCGCAGTTGCCGACCAGATCGCGGCCGGTGAAGTCGTCGAGCGGCCGTCCTCGGTGGTGAAGGAGCTGGTCGAGAACTCGATCGACGCCGGCGCTTCGGCCATCGAGATCACGCTGGAGGATGGAGGCCGCAAGCTGGTTCGAGTGAGCGATGATGGCGCCGGCATGTCCGCCGAGGATGTTCCACTCGCGCTCGCGCGCCACGGCACGTCCAAGATCCGAAAGGCATCGGACCTCGTCGGAGTGTCTACATTCGGCTTTCGCGGGGAGGCTCTTCCCGCGATTGCTTCCGTGTCGCAGTTCGAGATCCAGACAGCGGCAGCCGACGGAGAAGGCACCTCGACGAAGGTGACTGGTGGTCAGGTCGGTAGAGCTGAGCGCATCGCTCGGCGGCGCGGAACCACGGTCTCGGTCGCGCAGCTGTTCTACAACGTGCCGGCGCGTCTCAAGTTTCTGCGCAGCGCGCGATCAGAATGGCGAAGCACCGTCGAGTCTCTCACCGCGCTCGCGCTCACCGAGCCGGCCGTGCGTATAAATGTCACCCACGACGGCAGGAGCGCGCTGACACTCCCTCCTGTCACGAGCGTCCGCTCCAGATTGGGCGCCATCTGGGGCGGACGATACGCGGAGGACCTGCTCGACGTCGATGATGTCGCCGGTCCGATTCATACGAGTGGGCTCGTTCAAAGGCCTGCCGATGTCGGAACCTCTACGCGCCGGGCATTCCTTTCGATCAATGGCCGCGCCGTCCGCGATAACGGGATCGCGCGCGCCGCTGAAGCAGCCTACCGCTCGACGATTATCGCCGGCGTGAGGCCTTCGTTCTTCCTCAATGTGACGGTGTCGGCTGACTCAGTCGACGTGAACGTGCACCCTGCCAAAGCGGAGGTTCGCTTCCGCGACAGGTGGACCGTTGAACGCGCGGTCGAAGCGGCGGTCCGACGTGCTCTCGGGAATTTCGACAGTGCTGCCTCTCTGGGCTTCCGAGGCTCGAGCTTCAGTTTTCGGCCCGTCGACCTGCCGCCCAATCCCGGCTCCGAGATTCTGCAACCGCAGGCGGCTCGGGATGTTCCGCTGTTCGATCAATCGGTTCCTGACTTCGAGAACCCGACGGGAGAGTTCGCTGCCGAGGAAATGGCCGAAGTCGCCGCTCCTCCCGCGCCGATACCGCCGCTCTTTCAGCTCAGACGGACGTACATCGGATTTGAGCACGAAGATGGCCTGGTGCTCATCGACCAGCATTCCGCGCACGAGCGAGTGTTGTACGAACAGTTCATGCACACGCTGGAGAGCGGCTCCGCACCCGCGCAGCGGCTACTCCTTCCACTTACGCTGCATCTCGGCCCCGCCGAAGGCGAGGCGTTCGATGCGAATCGCGAATACCTCGAGCGGCTCGGATTCGAGGTCGAAGGATTTGGGGGACACACGCTGATAGTGAACACGGTGCCCATGCCCCACGCCCGATTCGACGCCGAGCGGTGCCTGCGGGAGACGCTCGACGCTCTCACCGGAGATCGCGTCGCCGGCGCGGCGGCGAAGCATGAGCGTCTCGCCGCAACAGTCGCGTGCAAGGCCGCGATCAAGGCCGGTGAGGAATTGTCGCAGTCTGAGATGCGCTCGCTCTTTGCCTCGCTTCGTGACACCTTGCTACCGGCCCACGATGTTCACGGCAGGTCGACAATCGTCCATCTCACCTGGGATGAAGTAGAGCGGCGGTTTGGCCGGCGATAGGCTGCGCATCATCTGCGGTCCGACCGCGTCGGGAAAGTCGGACCTCGCGCTGGAGCTCTGCGAGACCTATAACGCCGCAATCGTCAGCGCTGATTCGCGCCAGATATACTGCGAGTTCAATGTTGGAACTGCCAAGCCGACGCGTGCGGAGTGCGCTCGCGTCACCCATTACGGAGTCGACGTCGTCGAGCCAGAGGAGCGGTACTCCGCCGCGAGATGGGCTGACGAGGCGATCGAATGGATCGAAAGTGCCGGCGAGATCGACAAGGAAGCGGTGGTCGTCGGCGGGACAGGGCTCTACATGAAGGCGCTCGTCGACCCGCTGTTCGACGCGCCCGCTCAGGATCCAGTTCAGCGTGGGCAGCTCGAGCGCGAGCTCGCGACAATGTCCGTCGAAGACTTGCGCCGCTGGTGCGAACAGCTCGATCCGGCGCGTGCGCACCTAGGCCGCACACAACTTTTGCGCGCGATCGAAACGGCGCTACTATCGGGCTCGCGGATCAGCGATCTCCAGTCGCGGGGAAATGCCGCGAAGGAGGCAGACGTCGACGCACCAAAGCCCGCATACCTGGTTGTGGATCCCGGCAGCGCGCTCGCCGCAAAAATCGAGGCGCGAGTCAAGAGAATGCTTGGTGCAGGTTGGGCCGACGAGGTTCGGGAGCTGATGCGAACAGTTTCAGCCGATGCCCCAGCCTGGAAAGCGAGCGGATACACGGCAATGCGAAGTCACGTCGAGGGCGCACTCGATTTGTCATCAGCAACGCAACGGGTCATTATTGAGACAAGACAGTACGCCAAGCGCCAACGGACGTGGTTCCGAAACCAGCTGCCGGCGACCGCAGTGACCCACGTAAATCCTGATGACCCTAACGCCCTGACCATCGCGCGAGAGTGGTGGGAGAGAGCTGAGTGAGGATTGGAATTACCTGCTATCCGACCTACGGCGGATCCGGCGCCGTCGCGACGGAGCTGGGGATCGCGCTGGCCGATCGCGGCCACGAGGTCCATTTCATCACTTATAGGCAGCCATTTCGGCTGCCGTCATTTCTTCCCCGGATCTTCTTCCACGAAGTCGACGTCGGCCGATATCCGCTCTTCGAGTTTCCGCCTTACGATCTCGCGCTGGCGGTGCGAATGCACGAAGTCGTCCGGACGCACGGACTCGAGCTGCTGCATTGCCACTACGCCATTCCCCACGCCACGAGCGCGTGGATCGCGCGCGAGATGCTGCGCGAGACGAACGAGGATGTTCATCTCATTACAACTCTTCACGGAACTGACATAACGATCGTCGGCCAGGATCCGTCGTTCTTTCCCATCACCAAATTTTCCATCGAGAAATCGGATCGCATCACTGCCGTCTCGAACTACCTGAAGGACGAAACCTGCCGGGCGTTCGGGTGCGAAGGCGCTGAGATCGATGTCATCCACAACTTCATCGATCCCGACGTCTACAACCGGGAAAAATATCCGCCGCTGCTCAAGAACCAGTTCGGCCGCTCGACGCCGATCCTGATGCACGTGTCGAATTTTCGCGCGGTGAAACGCGTCCGAGACGTGATCCGCATCTATTCGGAGGTGAATCGCGAGCTCCCGTGCGTGCTCGTGATGATCGGTGACGGCCCCGACAGGCCGGCCGCCGAAGAAGAGGCGCGAACGCTGGGCGTCGAGGATTCGGTCTCATTTCTCGGGAAGCTCGAGCAGATCGCACCGTTGCTTGCAGCCGCCGATCTGTTTCTGTTGCCGAGCCAGAGCGAGTCGTTCGGGCTCAGCGCCCTCGAGGCACTCGCGTCCGGAGTTCCCGTCGTCGGCACCAACGCGGGTGGTCTCCCTGAAGTCGTACGCGACGGTGAGACCGGATTTCTGTGCGCGGTGGGAGACGTTCCGGGCATGGCCGCCGCGTCACTCGCAATATTGCAGGATCCAAAACGGTGGGCCGAGATGAGTCGACTTGCCACTTCCGACGGGCGAGAGCGCTTTTCCCGGGACGCTATCGTAACGAAGTATGAGTCCCTGTACCGAACATCACTTCCGACCAACACGTCATGACTCCTCTCCAGGCCACCGTCCTCGGCATCATCCAGGGGCTGTCCGAATTCCTGCCGATCAGCAGCTCGGCACACTTGACGCTTGCGCCATGGCTGCTGGGGTGGGAAGACCCCGGACTGTCATTCGATGTAGCGCTGCACTTCGGGACGCTTCTCGCCGTACTCTGGTATTTCCGAATGGAGTGGCTCACTCTCATCAAGGCGACGTACGGAATCATTACCACGGGTCGCATTGAGACGCCCGAAAAACGTCGTGTCGTCTACCTGATCATCGCGACGATTCCGGGGGCGATCGGGGGACTCATATTGCAGTCGAGGGCCGAGTCCGCCTTCAGAAGCCCACAGCTCATCGCCATCGCCCTGATTGTCATGGGGACGCTCCTCTGGATCGTGGACAAGCTCGTCGACCAGAGACGGATTATTGGCGAGATGCGCTGGATCGATTCCTTGCTGATTGGACTTTCTCAGGTGATCGCGCTGATTCCAGGTGTGTCGCGATCGGGCTCGACGATCACGACCGCGCGAGGTCTTCGCTTCGATCGTGAGGCGGCGGCCGAGTTCAGCTTCCTGATGAGCATGCCGATCATCGCCGCGGCAGTGATCCTAGAAGGTCCGAAGGCTTTGCACCAGGGCGGCTTCACGAACGAGCTGATGTCGGGCGTAGTGGCGTCAGCAATCAGTGGCTGGCTGGCGATTTCGATTCTGATGCGATACGTGAGTCGTCACAGCTACGGCATCTTCGCAGCGTACCGCATCCTCCTTGGCATCGCGGTGCTGGCGGTGGTATACGCTCGCGGATGACGCCGTGCGCCTGGATGGCGCGACCGCAGCCGAGCTGAAGGACGCGCTCGAGCTTCCACGAGTCGAGCTTCTGGAGTCAGTGACCTCCACGATGGACGTCGCGCATCGCCTCGCGGCGGACGGCGCGCCGGCTGGAACGGTCGTAATCGCAAATGAGCAAACGGCTGGACGGGGCAGGGGCGGGAAGACCTGGCAATCCTCTCACGACGCAGGTCTCTGGCTGACGCTGATCGAGCGTCCGGCCGACACCTCGGGCCTCGACGTTCTTTCCATACGGGTTGGGATTGCAGCCGCGGAAGCTCTCGATCGGTTCGCGGCGGAGCCAATTCGTCTCAAATGGCCCAATGACCTTTATCTGGATCGCGGGAAGCTCGCTGGAATTCTCGTCGAAGCGCGGTGGCGCGAGCAGTCTGTCGAATGGATCGCCATCGGGATGGGCATCAACGTCAGGCCGCCGGAGAACGTGGAAAATGCCGCGGGTCTTGAACCGGGAACGACGCGCGTGGATGTTCTTGGCGAGCTCATACCCGCTGTGCGTTCGGCCGCCGGCGCGAGCGGACCGCTTGACGCGGCGGAGCTGGAGGAATTCAACGCGCGGGATCTGGCGCGCGGAAAGTCGTGCACCGAACCCGCGCTCGGTCGCGTCGCGGGCATCTCGGCGACCGGCGAGCTGCTGGTTCTGCTCGCCGATAGCGTGGCTCCTTTCCGATCGGGCTCTCTCGTGCTAGAGGATTTTCAATGATCGCAGTGTTCGATCTCGGCAACTCCGAGATCACGATTGGAATTTTCAGAGGCGAGGAGCTGGTCTCGCACTGGCGTCTCACCACCGCCGCCCAAAGGACGGCCGACGAGCTCGCGATTCTGATCCGGTCGATCAGCGGCGACGCCATCGCATCGGCGGAGGGAGTCAGGGGCTCGGCTATCTGCTCGGTAGTGCCGGCAATGACTCCCATGCTCGCCGAAGCGTGCGAGATGTGCTTCGACAGGAAACCGGTCATGATCGATGCACGCGCCCAGCTTCCCGTGAAGCTCGATGTCGAGGAGCCCTTCACCGTCGGGGCGGACCGCATCGCGAACACCGTTGCAGCGAGCCGCATCTACAAGCGTGACGCGATCGTGGTCGACCTTGGGACCGCGACCACCTACGACTGCATCACCGCGGACGGGACCTTTCTGGGCGGGGTCATCCAGCCCGGCATCATGATCTCCGCCGATACCCTTTTCCGTCGCACCGCGCAACTCCCGGCCACAGATATCGTCCCGCCCAAACGGGTCATCGCTCGGCGCACCGACGAATGCATTCGGGCCGGGGTCCTTTACGGCGCGGTGGACTCGATAGACGGAATCGTGCGCCGCATCAAGAAGGAGTGGCCAAACAAGAGCGCCCCCCTGGTCCTGGCGACGGGAGGGATGGCCGAAGCCATCCAGCCCCATTCGACGGAGCTGGAGCTTGTTGACCCCTTTTTGACCTTGAAAGGCATCCGTCTGGGCTACGAAATCCTCAGCGGCTGACCCGTTGGGGCGGTCCCGACTCACTTGCCGACCGGCGGGTTGACGGAGCACCCCAAAATCAGTTATGTTGAGGGGTTAGCACTCACCACTGTCGAGTGCTAACAACGACGTTTCCCACCATCCAGCCACATTTTCAGCAGAAGGGCAGCTAATTATGGCTACAAAAACACAATCCAGCACCAAAGTCGCCCCCCTCGCGGACCGCGTCATGATCAGAGCGCTCGAGGAGACCGAGCAGAAGCGCGGCACGTTGTTCATCCCCGACACCGCCAAGGAAAAGCCGCAGCAGGGCGAGATCATCGCCGTCGGCCCCGGCCGCTACGAAAAGAACGTTCGCGTTCCGATGGAGCTCAAGGTCGGTGACAAGGTTCTCTACGGGAAGTACAGTGGAACCGAAGTCACGATCGACGCCGAGACTTACCTGATCCTCCGCGAGTCCGATGTTCTCGCGGTCGTCGCCTAACCAGACACCCAAAGAGCGATTCATATGGCAGCCAAAGAACTACACTTCAATACCGATGCACGCGCGGCTCTCAAGCGTGGCGTCGATCAGCTAGCGGAAGCCGTCAAGGTTACGCTTGGCCCCAAGGGACGGAACGTCGTTATCGACAAGAAGTTCGGTGCGCCGACTGTCACCAAGGACGGCGTCACCGTAGCCAAGGAAATCGAGCTTTCGGATCCCCTCGAGAACATGGGCGCGCAGATGGTGAAAGAAGTCGCTACCAAGACCAGCGACCTCGCCGGAGACGGCACCACCACCGCCACGGTTCTCGCCCAGGCGATCTTCCGTGAAGGCCTCAAGAATGTCACCGCTGGCGTAAACCCGATGGCGCTCAAGCGCGGCATCGATGCCGCCGTCAACGCAGTCGTCGAAGAGCTCAAGAAGATGAGCGTTCCGACCAAGGGTAAGAAGGAAATCGCCCAGGTTGGATCGATCTCCGCCAACAACGACAAGGAGATCGGAGATCTGATCGCCGACGCGATGGAGAAGGTGGGCAAGGACGGCGTCATCACAGTCGAAGAGGCGAAGGGCCTCGAGACGACGCTCGAGACCGTGGAAGGAATGCAGTTCGACCGCGGATACCTGTCGCCGTACTTCGTCACAGATCCTGAGAAGATGGAAGCGGCGCTCGAGGACGCGCTGATCCTGATCCACGACAAAAAGATCTCGTCGATGAAAGACCTGCTCCCGATCCTAGAGAAGGTCGCTCAGCTCGGCAAGCCGCTGCTGATCATCGCCGAGGATATCGAAGGCGAGGCGCTGGCTACACTGGTTGTGAACAAGCTTCGCGGCACCCTCCGCGTCGCGTCCGTCAAGGCGCCGGGTTTCGGTGATCGCCGCAAGGCAATGCTCGAGGACATCGCAGTCCTTACGGGCGGCCAGGTTATCTCCGAGGAAGTCGGATTCAAGCTGGAGAACGCCGTCGTGACCGACCTTGGTCGGTCCAAGCGAATCGTCGTCGACAAGGAGACCACCACGATCATCGATGGTCAGGGCGACGAGGAGAAGATCAAGGGACGCATCAAGGAGCTCAAGTCGGCAATCGAGAAGACGACCTCCGATTACGATCGTGAGAAGCTCCAGGAGCGTCTGGCCAAGCTCGCCGGCGGTGTTGCGGTCATCAACGTTGGTGCCGCGACCGAGAGCGAGATGAAGGAGAAGAAGGCGAGAGTCGAAGACGCGCTCCATGCAACTCGCGCGGCCGTGGAAGAGGGAATTGTCCCGGGCGGCGGCGTAGCACTCGTGCGCGCGCAGAAAGCGCTCAAGGGTCTCAAGCTCGCGGAAGCGGACGAGCAGATCGGTGTCGACATCGTCCGTCGAGCGATCGAAGAGCCAATGCGCATCATCGTGCAGAACGCTGGCGGTGAAGGCTCGATCGTAGTCGAGAAGATTCGCCAGTCGAAGGACAACAACTACGGCTACAACGCTCTAACCGATGAGTACGAGGATCTGGTCGTGGCGGGCGTCATCGACCCGACCAAGGTCACGCGCACGGCGCTGCAGAACGCTGCGTCGATCGCGTCGCTCCTCCTGACGACAGAAGCGATCATTGTCGAGAAGAAGGAGCCGGCTGGTTCAGCTCAGGGCGGCGGTGGTGCTCCGGGCGGAATGGGCGGGATGTACTAGGTC
>DATCPG010000134.1:0-2237 GCA_036570225.1 Gemmatimonadaceae bacterium
GTCGAATTATTTCCGGTTCCGGATCAGCCCCGACAATTCGATTGCCTTCGGTCTGAACTTCGCGACTCCGGGCGAGGAGGCGGTTGGTGTATCCACAGAAATTACGGGGTGCCGGCAACCGGTCCCGGACGACATGGGTGCCTATGAACGGGTGTTGGGCGACGCGATGGCGGGAGATGTCGCCTTGTTCGCCCGAGAGGACTACGTCGAGGAGGCCTGGCGAATCGTCGATCCGGCGTTGAAGGCTTCCACGCCCATCTCCCAGTACGAGCAGAAGACTTGGGGGCCGGCCGAGGTAGAGAAGCAGGTCTCGCCTCCGGGCGGCTGGTTAGATCCCATCCCATAAGAATTTCGATGCGTGCAATGGATCATTTAAATGGTGAGTGCACGATCGAGACTGTGCGAAGCTCGCAAGGACTAATCAAAGGATGAACCAAACCCCAGATCAACTCCAGGCCGATCTGATGGCCGACACGGTGGCCTTTCCGGTTCTCTCGGCGGCCGAGTTGGAGCAATGCACGGAGTTCGGCACACGCTGCTCGTTCGCCTCGGGCGAGGAACTCTTTGGCGCGGGCAGCCAGTCCTTCGACTGCTACGTGATCGTCTCGGGCGATGTTTGCATAATGGATGTCTCGACGGACGAGCCGACCTGCATAGTCCGCTACGGAGCTGGGCAGTTCACGGGTGACATTGATTTGTTCACTGGCCGCCGCGCGGTCGGTTCCTGTCAAGCTGCCACCGTGGTGGAAGCTATCCGCATCGCGCCTGATAGAGTCCGTGAGATGTTGGTGCGCCAGCCAACGTTGGGAGCCCGTATTTGGCGCGCTTTTCAGCGCAGACGCGAGTTGCTGATGACAACGGATTTCCAGGGGATGCGTGTGTACGGCGCCAAGGACGACAAACAGACGCTGGAAACGGTCGAGTTACTCTTTCGCAACGGCGTGCCGCATCACTGGATGAACATCGCCGAAGAAGAAAACGCCACGCGACTCCGGGAAATCGCTGGTAGTGAACCCCGCTATCCCGTCATCATCTGGGGCAAGAAGTTGCTCTTCCAGGCTCCCGGGCTCTCGCAATTGGCGGAGCACATCGGGCTGCGCCATCGTCTCCCGGACAAAACCTATGATGTCGTTGTTCTCGGGTCAGGGCCGTCGGGACTGGGCGCTGCCATCTGTGCGTGCTCCGAAGGCCTCTCAACCCTGGTGCTCGACGGAATCGGGCCGGGAGGACAGGCCAGCGCCAGCTCGAAGATCGAAAACTACGCGGGTTTCCCCAACGGTGTGACTGGACGCGAACTGGCGCAACTCTCCTACTTGCAGGCGCTCAAGTTCGGCGCGGAGTTCGTCGCACCTTGCCATGTGACGGAATTGAAGCGTGACGGCGACGGTCTCTACCAAGTGCGTACTAGCGAGGGCGACGTGGCCATCGGTCAGACGGTGATCATCGCGACGGGTGTTTCCTACCGCTTGCTCGACGTGGAAGGATCAAACGACTTGCTCGCTTCCGGCATTTACTACAACGCCACGGCGGTCGAGGCGCGGATGTGCAAGGGCTGGCCGGTGCATGTCATCGGCGCGGGCAACTCCGCCGGGCAAGCGGCGATGTTCCTTACGCAGTACGCGCGAAAAGTTACGCTAGTAGTGCGTGGCGGTGACCTGCGCAAGAGCATGTCCTCGTATCTCTGCGATCGGGTGGTGGCAAATCCGCAGATCGAGGTTCGCTACCATACGCAAGTAACCGCCATCGAGGGCACGGAACACATCGGGGCTGTTCATCTGCGCGACGAGGACGGAAACGTTGTCCGCGAGGACACTACGGGCCTGTTCATCTTCATCGGCGCTAAGCCGAGAACGGATTTCCTGCCGCCCGAGTTGGCGCGCGACGACAAGGGTTTTGTGTTGACTGGTCCGGCCGTCGCAAAGTTAGCAAGTTGGAAGGAGCAGCGGCTACCCGAGGCACTCGAAACGAGCTTGCCGGGAGTGTTTGCCAGTGGCGATTGCCGCAGCGGCACCACCAAGCGGGTGGCCTTTGCCATCGGTGACGGGGCTCTGGCGGTCACTTGCGTCCACAACCTGTTAGGGAACCTACGCCGCTCGACGGCTTGATGTTTTGAATGAGACAAGTGTTGATAGATCGGACGCCAAGTCGCATTGACGCAATCAGGGCGTATCGAAGACGACCTGTAGGCGATTTCACCGGCATCGAATGCCAGTCGGGTTTTGGCGAGTGATTGTAGC
>DATCPG010000135.1:0-1848 GCA_036570225.1 Gemmatimonadaceae bacterium
CCTCCTCCTGCACCTTCTTCACATCCTCGTCGGTGACGGCGCGCACGTCGGGAGGCAGCGAATCGAGCACGCCACCCGTGAACGGAAACGGTCTCTGGGCTCGATCCGCGGGTGGGGCGAGCACAATCTCCGGTCCCGCAAAGAAGCTCGCCGGAATGCCTGTGTTTACCTGGTAGCAGCAGATCTCCCAGCGCCCGCGAATGATTCCGCGGGCTGGATAATCGAGCCAGGAGCCCGTTCGCCGGATCTCGATCTCCTGCCGGCGCGGAAGCCAGAAGCGGCCTTCTATCAACGCGTTCTCGAGAACAACCGAGACGTCCTCGAGATCCTTGTCCATCAATGCGGCGCGGGTGAAGCTGAACGCCATCCGCACGACTTCCCCGCTCTCGCGATCGATGAACACGGCGCCTACAGCGCGTGGCTTGCGATCGTCCTTGGGCCTGACTCTCACTTCATAAACATCCAGCACCCGCGAGCCCAGCCGGATCTGGAGTGAATCGTGAATCGCGTAGTCGTATTCCTGGAGTCCCACCGGAGAGAGCGGATGCGGAACGTCCTGGACTTCGTCACCCTCCCCGATTCGGATGATGTTTCTGAAGTTGTTCTGAACGATTCCGAGGTGATCGCGGTGGTAGTTGATGTCGGTTGGAAGGAGCAGAGTGTCGCGCCGACCCATGATCCGCTGCTTGCTCAGGTCGGGAGCACGCCAATAGACTTCCAACCCCAGCTCGTCCGCTTTCACAATCTTTGGCGGCTCGGGGAATCCTTCTCCAAATTGTGCGAGGAAGGTTACGTAGCCGTGCGCAGTCGCCTTGTAGTCGACGAGAGCAGTATCCGCGAGCTGGTTCGCCCTGCGCTCGGTGGCGCGCTCGACGAGCGCCCGAGTGCGTGGGTCGTTCCACGCCTGCGCGGCACCGAGCCGGCTCGCGGTGACGATCATCACGAGTACGCGGAAGGTGGTGCGAAGCTTCATGGAGGAAAGTTACTTGCGTGCTGAGCGGGAGCAATTGCGGACGGACTTACAGCGCTCGCGTCGATGAGCCTGGAAGAGTTCAAGCAGCGCGCTCGAAATGCGACGCTCGTTCCCATCTGGAAGGATTGTCTGCTCGACACGGACACCCCGGTCTCGGCGTTCGCCAAGATTCGTCGCGGACCATTCGCGTTTCTTCTGGAGTCTGCACCGGCCGGCGGTGAGACGTGGTCCCGCTATACCTACCTTGGCGCCGAGCCGCGCAGCGCGTGGCGGCTAATGAACGGCGTGGTGGAAGACTGGACCGACGACCGCGGCTGGCACAACGCGCGCACCCCGGCGGATCCGCTCGCAGATCTCGCAGCTCTCATCGACGGCGGACACGCCGCCAAGGTGCCCGAGCTCGGAGACTTCTGGGGTGGTGTCGTCGGATACTTCAGCTACGACGTGGTGCGACTCATCGAGAAGCTGCCGAATCGCCCGCCGGCCGGACTCCGGACGCCAGACGCGCTCTTCGTCTTCACTCGCTCGCTCGTGATCCTCGACAATCTCCATGGCCGCGCGCGCATAGTGATCTCGGTGCCGGTGCCGAGCGGCTCCAGCGACGCGGAGCTCACAGAGCTTTATGAGAGCTCGAGCAGAGAGCTTCAGGACATCCGGGCGCGACTGAGAGCGCCGGGACGCCTGAAATCCATGTCGCAGGATGTCGTGGCGCCGGCCGTCGAAGGCCGCTCGAGTTACGAGCGAGCTGACTTCATGGCGCACGTCGAGCGCATCAAGGAATACATCCGTGCGGGCGATTGTTTCCAGGCGCTGCTGTCCCGGCGCATCGATGTCCCGCTCGACTTCGAGCCTTCTGATCTCTACCGCGCGCTGCG
>DATCPG010000136.1:0-2365 GCA_036570225.1 Gemmatimonadaceae bacterium
GCGGAAGCACTCTGGCTGTTGTTGCTGCTCCCACTCTGGTGGCTGTGGAGGAGGCGCCGCCGCAAGGACGCGATCGTCTTCTCGCGAACGTCGGTCCTGGCGACCGGGCCGACGACGGGGAGCTGGATTCCGAAAACCATTTTCCTGCTGCGGAACCTCGCGCTCGTTCTTCTCATCATCGCTCTCGCGCGGCCTCGCTCAGGCGCGCACGTCGAGAAACAGACCAGCGAAGGGATCAACATCGTGATGGCCATTGACCTGTCGAGCTCAATGCTCGCGCTCGACTTCCGTCCCGCCAATCGGATCGAGGTAGCGAAGCAGAAGGTGAAGCAGTTCATATCGCGACGCACGTCCGACAGAATCGGGATCGTTGCATTCGCGGGCGAGGCCCTCACGCAAGTGCCGCTCACCACCGACTACCCCGTCGTGATGCAGGCGGTGACGAATCTCCAGGCGGGACAGCTCGAAGACGGAACGGCGATTGGGACGGCGATCGCGACGGCCGCCAACCGGCTGAGAGATGCACCGGGACGATCGCGCGTGATGATCATTCTTACCGACGGGGTTAACAATCGCGGATCGGTCGATCCACTGACCGCGGCGAAGGCAGCCGCTGCGTATGGAATCAAGATCTACGGAATCGGGGTGGGCAGCGTCGGAATGGCTCCCGTTCCGGTGGGGCGAAACGCCGCTGGTGGTCTGAACTACGAGTACCAGCCTGTCGAAATCGATGAAGCCCTGCTCTCGAATATCGCGCGGATGACGGGCGGGAGATATTTCCGCGCGCGCGACGCGGCAGCCCTCCAGAACATCTACTCCTACATCGATCAGATGGAGAAGGCGCCGGTGCACTCGACCACCACCGTGAGATATCGGGAGCTATTTCGCTGGCCCCTTGTCCTCGGACTCCTCGCGCTGTTCGCCGAGCTGGCCCTCGTCGCCTGGAAGGCGCCGCTGCCATGACGGCTTTCCTGCGCTTCGTGCAATGGCCGTGGGCGCTGCCCCTGGCGATAATCCTGGCGGCTGTCACCGGGTGGCTGGTGCGCTGGGGTGTGCTGGCCCGCACTCAGAGGCTTTCGAGGCTCGGCACTCCTTCGATGATCGCGAGACTTGCGCCCTCGATATCTGTGCATCGCACATGGACTCGGGTTTCGCGTGCCGCTCTCGCCACGCTGCTGCTCGGGCTTGCCTTTGCCGGTCCGCGCTGGGGCGTCGAGCAGACTGTCGTGAAACAACAGGGTGTGGACGTCGTGCTCGCGCTCGACGCGTCATTGTCGATGCTGGCCACCGACGAGCGTCCGAGCCGGCTCCAGTCGATGAAGCAGGTCATAAACCGGTTGCGCGATCTGTCTCCCGGAGATCGGTTCGCCCTGCTCGCGTTTGCTGGCCGCAGCTACATCCTCTCTCCACTCACGGTCGATAACAGCGCACTCGACTTGTATCTCCAGAACCTCGATCCGTCGATCGTCGGGCAGGGTGGAAGCTCGCTTGCCAGTGCGCTGAGACAGGCGACGAATCTGCTCGCCCTGAACAAGAATCCCGGCGACCGCGCGATCGTTCTGATGAGTGACGGGGAGGGCTTCGACAACCAGGACGAAGTTCTCACCGAAGCGCGCCGCGCGCGCGATGCGGGCATCAGCGTGATCACCGTCGGCTACGGTACTACTCAAGGATCGACGATCCCAATCGTCGAGAATCGTGTGGTGACACAGAAGCGCGACGAAAACGGCAATGTCGTCGTCACGCGTTACGATCCGCAGCTCCTGAAGCAGATCGCCGACGAGGCGAAAGGTGTTTTCGTCGACGCAGCGACGCCCGACAAGGCGGGCAAGATCCGGCTGGCGCTGAACAACCTGCGCGCGAATCCGCGCTCCGTCGTCTCGGGCGAGAATCTCGGTGTGCAGTACCAGTGGTTCGTACTTGGCGCGCTTCTGTTACTCGCAGCGGATACTTTCTCGCAGACGCGTCATCGTCGCCGGCGCGCAGTCGCAGCGGCCGCAACGACAGCAGCAATGCTCTTGCTCACCGCGTCGTGCAGACGAGCGCCGCCGAGGGACAAGGAGGCAATCGCCCTTTACAACACGGGGACGACGCTGCTTCAGCGCGACTCACTCAAGCTGGCGGTCCCGCCGCTGACGAAAGCCGTTGATTCGAAGGACGCCGAAGTCAGGCACCACGCCAGATTCAATCTGGGGCTCGACTACCTCGTGCAGGGTCGCCGCGCAAAGGATTCCGCCGACGCGCCACTCGACAGCGCCCTGTTCCGGTACAAACAGATTCTCGAAGTGGCGGTGGCCGATTCCGATGCGCGGTGGAACTATGAGCTTGCGCTTCGTCAAAAAAAGGGCGGAGGTGGTGGTGGCGG
>DATCPG010000137.1:0-1801 GCA_036570225.1 Gemmatimonadaceae bacterium
GTCATTGTGCGCCACGGACGGCGACTTTGGGTGTCGTTTGGCGTGACGGCAAACCCAACCGCATGATGAGGGGACGCGCTCGCAGGCCGTGGACATTATCCGTTCGCTCATAGGTCACATTGAAGTCCATCCTTGCCAAGAACGTGGTCGCTGCGACGTCGTTGTCGTAGGTGCGCTGGCTCAAGTCCTGGCCTTCGCCCAGCAAAAAAAGACCGCCGGCTCCTCGGGAGCCGGCGGTACGTCCTTGATGGTTGCGGGGGCTCGCAACCGCCTTGATTTGCAGCTGAGGGAGTTGCTTAAGATAGCGATAGTCCTTGAAGAGGCAACGTTGAGCCTCCGAACGTCCGCTCCCGGACCATAAGCTGCCGTGCCGCTAATGCGGCGGAGATGCCCGCCTGTGACCCAAACCGGACTTCTGCAACTACGCCAGTGTGGCGGTCGGGCTCATGCTCAGATCGAAGTCTGCCTCGATGAGCAGGGCTGTTTTCGGTGTGCAATCGCGTGGCGGCGTGTAGTTGTCCGCCACGAAGCACCCGCTGCATCTTCTGCGCACCCGATATTCACCTAAGCGACGCGCACCCGGTTCTACTTAGGAGGTTCCATTCGGGCACGTGTTCTCGCCTGCACCCGCTGGCGGCACCTTATCGCTGGGTTTCAAAGAGCCTTTCGGTTCCCGATCTTGGCGCGCTCCACATGCAGTGAGAGGCACATACGGGTTCCGGTCGGCGAGGAATGTTTGCTCCCGGCTACAATTTGTGCAGACGAATATTTCTCTCTGTTTTCCTAGGGTGTGGGCAGCCGGCTCAATTAGCTTGAGCCGCAGTTCGCCACCGCACATACAACGCAACGAGGGCGGAGGTTCGACGAGGGGACGCATGTGACTTCTTCACGCTTAAGAGCGAGGAGAGCGACGTGGAACTTCCTTAACGTCGACGAGGTCCACGGGTTCCCATAGGACGCGAGGGTTGTGCTGCCTGTGGAATTGACTATTAAAACCCACAGACGACACCTAAACTGAGGTGCTACGAAAGGGGGGAGCTGATGTCACTCGGCACATCATCGTTTTGATTCTTGTCCTGATCGGCGTCATTCCCACATGGGCTACAGTCGCGCGTGGGGCTATGGTCCTTCGGGATTAATCGGTGTTGTGCTCGTCGTCGTACTCATATTGTTTTTGCTGGGAAAGATTTAGGGACCGCGGGGGAGAAGCACAGTCTCGCATCTTTGATCAGCGGGTCACCGCCTAGCGTCAACACGCTGACTATGCGGGAGTATCTGGCGCGCTCCCGATGGCGTCAGCTCCTGTATCGCCTGTATCGCCACCCGATCGTGATGTTTGGCGTTGGTCCGGCGTATCTTTTTATCTTGCGGTGCGCGGGGGCTCAGCAGAGGGTCCCCGGCAGGTGTCCCTCGATCTCTCGCACCGATCACCCCAGCCGAACCCTTAGACGATGTGTGTTGCCGTCGTCTGCCAGCGGCACACGCAACGGCCGCTCCATGATCACTGTGTCGTCTAGCTCGGCGGAAGCAATGCCTCGGCCAACGCCGCCGGGGTTTTCGACCAGGATCTCGTATCGTGCGGAGCGGTACCGAACCAACATCTCGAAGCTCGGCCAGGCCTTCGGAACGCATGGGTCCAGATGCAGAACCTCGCCCTGCAGGCGCAGCCCAAGGATGCTCTCTATACCCGCGCGCTGCATCCATCCAGCGGAGCCCGTGTACCAGGTCCAGCCGCCGCGCCCGACGTGGCGCGGATTTGCATAGACGTCGGCGGCAACCACATAAGGCTCCACCTTGTAGC
>DATCPG010000138.1:0-2486 GCA_036570225.1 Gemmatimonadaceae bacterium
ATATTCCTCGTGGTCATCGAGCAAGGATGGGTATGTCGCCGCTCCGAAGCCTCCTCAAACGCCAGCGACCAACGCTACCGTCGCTGTAAAGAAAGCTCCAGCCGAGGTTGCAACTGCTTCAGTGCACACGACGCCCCCCAAGGTTGTCGCTCAGGTCGAGACACAATCAACACCGGCAGAGCCGCAGCAAGTGGAGCCCGAGCCACAGCCACAGTACAATCCGCCGGCCCCCGTTCGCGCGACAGCGAGAGCGGCGCGGACGGATGACATTCCAGTCGCGCTTTTCTCGCAGGCACAGCAGTCTCAGCAGCCGCTGATCAACGTAACGTTCCAGGATACGGATATCCGCGACGTCATCGCTTCCTTCGCGGCTTTTTCCGGCAGAACGATCGTCGTAGGTAAGGATGTCGCGGGTACCGTCACCGCCGAGATCCGGAACCAGCCGTGGGACGTCGCACTTCGCGCGATCCTTCAGGGCCAGGGTCTGGCCGCGTCGGAAGACGCAGTCTCCGGAATCATCACGGTCGACAGCTACATGAATATTCTGAACCGGCAGGCGTCCGAGCCTCTTCAGACCCAGCTGGTGTCGATCAATTATGCGCGGGCCAACAACCTCGTGCCCACCATTCAGCAGCTGCTGCAGAAGGATTGCCCGCAGACTCAGAACAATCCCAACGCGGTCACCATGGTTCGCGGCGGACAGCAAAACGCTTGCGTGGCCCGGGGAATGGTCGCGGCCGACAGCACCACCAACACGCTGATCATAACGGAGACGGCCTCGCGCCTCGCCGATGTTCTGCAGTACGTCCGCAACCTCGATGTCCGCACCCCGCAGGTCGGCATCAAGGCAAAGATCATCTTCGTCAACAGAACCAACATCGAAGACATCGGACTCTCGTACGATCTCGGTACCGGCTCCGACCAGTTCTTCAGCCAGCTCGTCAAGCGCACCGATCCAGCGACGCTCAAGCCAATCGACACCAACGGCGACGGCGTTCCTGACGCACTCGGGGGCGGCACGCCTCTGAGCGGCGATCGAGTTCTACTCGGCGGCAACGCGCTGTCGGCGATTGCCAATGCGAACGCACGGGTAGTCAACCCCGCGCTTCAGGTAGTCTTCTCGACCGCGCTCGGCAAGTTCCAGCTCACAAGCTTCCTCGACGCGCTCCAGGAAGTTCGACTCGCCGATCTTCAGGCCGAGCCGAGCATCGTGACGCTCGACAACCGTCAGGCATCGATTCAGGTCGGTCAGGAAATTCCGATCAGAGTACTCGACGCCAACACCGCCAACCTCGGGGGCGTGAACGGCGCGCAGGCGCCGCGTGCGACGGTGCAGATGAAGCAGGTCGGTATCATTCTGACCGTAACACCGCACATAACGAACAACCGCCAGATCCTGCTCCTGCTGCACGCCGAGAACTCCGATGCGCAGCTCGCGTCGTCGGACGTCGGGTTCATATTCGGCAAGCAGTCTGGAGACACCCAGCTCCTCGTCGGAGACGGCGAGACGGCGGTGATTGGCGGGTTGACGGTAACGCAAACGACCCAGTCCAAGTCGGGTATTCCGATCCTCGTCGACCTGCCGATCATCGGCAGACTCTTCGGCGAAACGCGGACCGACGACGAAAAGCGTGACCTCCTCATTCTCGTCACGCCGCACATCATCGATGACGGCGCACCGATTCCCGGCGCTTCGTCCAATCCGATACCACCAGCCACCCGTTAAAGGTGACTCGAATGTATAAAGACCTCACCGGCGGCCTGCGCCGCGGCCTCGCATTGGCCGTAGTGGCAGCGCTGATCTCTCTCGGAGTCGCGGCGTGTAACGACACGACGTCGACGGATGCCACGCACGATCGGACTCCGCCAACCGTAACTCTGACTCCCATCACGGGACTTGCCGATACGGTGATCTCTTTCACGACCGAGGCGAAGGACAACCTTGGCCTGAAGTCGATTCACGTTCAGGCAATCGGTGCGGCGTCCGTCATATTCGACACCGTATTTACGAGTGCCGTAACGGACATCAATCTTCCATTTACTCTTTTCTCGTCGCGCTCAGTTCCCCCGGGCACGCCGGTAACAATCACCGCCTCGGCTATCGACGGCGCGGGCAATTCGTCCGGTGTGGACTCGCTCCGGATGGCGACGGGCAACGTTCCGCCGCCTGACATCAAGGTTCTCAGCCCGTTCTCGGGAAGCTCCGCGGTAGTCGGCAAATCGATTCTCGTCACCGTGATGGGCAAGACCGCTATCAAGGTTCGCTCGCTTGGCTTGAGCACTACGGGGCCGGTCGTCCGGGCTGATTCAACGATCTACTCGAGTCCGTTACGGGATTCGCTGACGATGCAGGACACCATTGCGATTCCGGCGAACGCTTCGCCGGGAACGCTCACCATCACGCCGTTCCTCAGAGATTCTCTGGGACAACGGACCGATGGCCCGAGCATCACGATCAATGTTCAGACGGCTGCGCAGATCAACTC